>JAZSLC010000180.1:0-7005 GCA_045535175.1 Faecousia sp.
GGTCATGGCAGAGTAATGGGTAAAGTCGAAGCGCAGACGGTCGGGTTCCACCAGGCTGCCGGACTGATGCACATGGTCACCCAGCACACTGGTCAGGGCCTTCTGCAGCAGGTGGGTTGCAGAGTGGGCACGCATGATGGCCTTGCGGCGGTCCACATCCACGGATGCCAGGACCACATCGTCCACCTTCACGGTACCGCTCTTCATAAAGCCGTAGTGCAGGTACTTGCCTCCCTTGTCCTTCTGGACATTGGTGACTTCAAAGCGGCTGTCGCCCACCAGAATCACACCGTGGTCAGCCACCTGGCCGCCCATTTCCGCATAGAAGGGGGTCTTGTTCAGCACAATGATGCCCCGCTCGCCGCCGGTGATGGAGCCGGTAACTTCCTCGCCCACGCAGACAGCCAGAACCTTGGCTTCGCAGTTAAAGTAATCGTAACCCACAAATTCGGTGGGCTTGGTGTCCAGACCCAGGTCAATGCCGGCCCAGCCCAGGTCACCCAGCGCCTTACGGGCTTCACGGGCACGGACCCGCTGCTCTTCTCTGCAGGCCACATACTTATCCATATCCACGGTCATGCCTTCGTCTTCCAGCATTTCAACGGTCAGGTCAATGGGGAAACCGTAGGTATCGGACAGCAGGAATGCATCGGCACCGGAGCATACGGTCTCGCCCCGCTCCTTGTGCTGCTGCAGCTTTTCGCCGAAGATGCGCATACCGGTATCGATGGTACGGGCGAAGTTCTCTTCCTCGGTCTTGACCACACGAATCACATGGTCAGCCCGCTCCCGCAGATAGGTGTAGTGGGACTCATTTTCCTGAATAACGGTCTCCACCACCTGGTACAGGAAGGGATGATTGACACCCAGGAGCTTTCCATGACGGGCAGCCCGGCGCAGCAGACGGCGAAGCACATAGCCACGGCCCTCATTGGTGGGCTGCACGCCGTCAGCAATCATAAAGGTGGAGGCACGGATGTGGTCGGTAATGACACGCAGGCTCACATCCATCTTGGTGCTGACACCGTAGGAAGCGCCGGTCAGTTCAGTGACCTTGTTGGTGATGTTCATCACGGTGTCCACATCGAACAGGCTGTTCACATCCTGGCAGACAACAGCCAAACGCTCCAGGCCCATGCCTGTGTCGATGTTCTTCTGGGCCAGTTCGGTGTAGTTGCCCTGGCCGTCGTTGTCAAACTGGGAGAACACGTTGTTCCAGACTTCCATGAAGCGATCGCACTCACAGCCCACGGTACAGCCGGGCTGGCCGCAGCCATACTTCTCACCGCGGTCATAGTAGACCTCAGAGCAGGGGCCGCAGGGGCCGGAGCCATGCTCCCAGAAGTTATCGGACTTGCCGGACCGGAAGATCCGGTCAGCGGGGATGCCGATTTCCTTATTCCAGATCTCAAAGGCTTCCTCATCGTTCTCGTAGATGGAAGGATACAGCCGATCAGGATCCAGGCCAACGGTCTTGGTCAGAAACTCCCAGCACCAGGCAATGGCCTCATGCTTGAAGTAATCGCCGAAGGAGAAGTTGCCCAGCATTTCAAAGTAAGTGCCGTGGCGGGCGGTTTTACCGATGTTTTCGATGTCACCGGTACGGATGCACTTCTGGCAGGTGCAGACCCGGCGGCGAGGGGGCTCCACTTCACCCTTGAAGTAGGGTTTCATGGGGGCCATGCCGGAGTTGATCAGCAGCAGGGACTGGTCATTCTGAGGAATCAGAGAAAAGCTGGGAAGACGCAGATGTCCCTTGCTCTCGAAAAAGCTCAGGAACATCTCACGCAATTCGTTTACGCCATAAGGCTTCGGATTCATAGGAATTTACCTCCATTAAAACATTCTGTGCAAAAAAATAGACTCACCCCAGTGCATAGGGGCGAGCTTTGTCGCGGTACCACCCTAATTCGCCGCAGAAGCGGCATCTTAGTTGCTCTGTAACGGGAGCGCCCGTCCCGGTCATCCCGGGCCACGCAGGAAGTGGCTTACACAGCTGTGACCCGAGGGCTCTCACCGCTTCCCTCTCGCTGGATGGCACATACTATGCTTGGTTTCCGCATCGTCTTTGCATATCCACTGTATTTTACCACAAATAGCGGATTTGTCAATAATTTTTCCTGTTTCACCGAAAAATCCCGAAGAAAAACTCCCGGGAAATCCCGGGAGTTTCGTGTTATACGTGAGATTCCAGCCACGCCTTCATGGCGAGTCTTCCCTCCTGGGTCATGGGAAACACAGAACTGCCTTCCATGACGCTTTTTTCATAGCAAAAGGGGCCGTGCCAGTATTCGACTTTCATGGAACTGTGTTCCATATCCACTTCCTTGGCAGTGGCCATCACCACCTCCGGCACAATACGAAACCGCAAGTCCCCACAGGAGCCGGTGAAGATATTATCCATTGCAAAGGTGTGCAGGGTCGGAATATAGATATCGGGCATTATTCTTCCTCGCAGAGTTTTTCCATTTCATCCAGCAGTTCGCCAAAGAGCTGCAGAGCCTGGCTGACAGGGGCGGGGCTTTCCATATCCACGCCGGCATCACGCAGCAGGTCGATGGGGCTCTTGGAGCAGCCACCGGAGAGGAAGCGGATATAGTCCTTCACAGCGCTGTCGCCCTCGGAGAGAACCTTCCGGGACAGGGCGATGGCTGCAGAGTAGCCGGTAGCATACTGGAACACATAGTAATTGTAGTAGAAATGGGGAATTCTGGCCCATTCCAGAGCGATCCGGTCGTCCACCACCATATCGGGTCCGAAGTAGAGCTCATTGAGTCTGCGGTATTCGGCGCAGAGCACATCTGCAGTAAGGGTCTTGCCCTCCTGAACCATACGACCAATGTTCAGCTCGAACTCCGCAAACATGGTCTGGCGGAAGATGGTGCCCTTGAACTGATCCAGGAAGTGGTTAATGAGGTAAGCCCGCTCTTTTCTGTCAGTGGTCTTGCCCAGCAGGTATTCCATCAGCAGGGCTTCGTTGAAGGTGGAAGCCACTTCCGCAACAAAGATCACATAGCCCGCATCCACAGGATTCTGGAACTTGTTGGAGTGCCAGGAGTGCAGGGCGTGACCCATTTCGTGGGCCAGGGTAAACTGGCTGTCCAGGGTGCCGGTGTAGTTCAGCAGCACATAGGGGTGGACGGAAGCGCCGGCGGAGTAAGCACCACTGCGCTTGCCCACGTTCTGATACACGTCAATCCAGCGGTTTTCAAAACCTTCCCGCAGAACGGCCCGGTAGTCTTCACCCAGGGGTGCCAGGGCTTCATAAACCGTTTCCTTGGCCTCGGCAAAGGGGATCTTCTTGTCCACACCGTCCACCAGGGGGGTGTATACGTCATACAGATGCAGTTCCTCCACGCTCAGCAGCTTCTTGCGCAGGCGCACATAGCGGTGCATCTTGTCCAGGTTCTGATGAACAGCCTCAATCAGATTCAGGTAAACGGAAGTGGGCACATTGGTCCGGTCCAGGGCAGCCTCAAAGGCAGAGCCATACTTACGGGCCTGAGCGAAGAACTTCAGCTGCTTGTTCTGAGCATTCAGGATGGCAGCGGCGGTGTTCTTGAAAGCACCAAAGGCGCCGTAGAGGCTTTCGTAGGCGTTTTTACGCAGGACCCGGTCAGAGCTTTCCTCGCAGGAAACAAAGGTTCCCTGGCTCACAGGATGGGCTCTGCCCTGGGAATCAAGGGCATCAGGGAAGGTCAGGTCGGCGTTGGCAAAGAGGCCGTAGATATTGCTGGGGGCGCCGGACATTTCACCGGCAGCAGCCAGAAGCCGTTCCTCTGCAGGAGACAAGGTGTGCTCCTTACGGCGGCGCAAATTGGTCAAATAACGGCGGTACCGCTCCAGCTTGGGCTCCTCGGCGTAGAAAGCATCCAGCTTTTCGTCGGAAATGGCCATGATTTCAGGGGTTTCAAAGCTGCCGGCAGCGCTCAGGTCCACCATAACGGTTCTGAACTTGCCCACCATTGCCTGATAGACAGAGTTACGGGTGTCCTCGTCAGACTTGCGCATACAGTAGTTGGCCAGCAGACCGATCTTCACATCGGCGTTTTCCATGACGGTCAGATAGTCAACGAGGGTCTTTGCGCTTTCACCCAGACGGCCGGCAAAGCTGACAAGGGCAGCCTTGTCTTCAGCCAGGGTGGCAAGTTCTGCTTCCCATGCTTCGTCACTGACAAACAAGTCTTCGGTTGCCCAGGTATCTTCCACAGCCAGTTCGCTGCGAAGGGGAATCTTTTTGGTTTCTTCCATGGTTGGTACCTCCCAAATAATGAGTTTGAGTGCATTATATCATCCAATTCTTAAAAAAGCAATCCTTGCATTCTCCCCCGGAATATGGTAAATTATTCGGCGGTGATGATAATGAAAACAAAAATCAAGGGTATTCTCAGCCTGCTGCTGGCAACCGTCATCTGGGGCGGTGCTTTTGTGGCCCAAAGTGCCGGCGTGGAGCTGATAGGACCTTTCACTTTTCAGGCCATTCGGTGCGCACTGGCGGTTCT
The DNA here is from genome assembly GCA_045535175.1 of Faecousia sp. Lineage (GTDB taxonomy): Bacteria > Bacillota > Clostridia > Oscillospirales > Oscillospiraceae > Faecousia. The sequence goes on from JAZSLC010000180.1 coordinate 4,503, forward strand.
GGCACTGATCGTATTTATTGCAATTTGGGAGATCAGGGACCTGAAAGGCTGCCTTGCAAAATGGCTGGATCCCAAGCTGTGGAAAACGGGCCTCATTTGCGGGCTTGCACTGTTTGTGGCATCGGGCCTGCAGCAGATCGGACTTGTGTATACCGATGCCGGAAAGGCCGGATTCCTGACCGCCATGTACATCGTAATCGTGCCCCTCTTTGGCCTCTTTTTCCGTCAAAAGCCCAACTTTATGACCTGGGTCTGTATTGCCATCGCCGTTGCGGGAATGTATCTGCTCTGCTGCGCCGGGGTAACCCAAATCAACATCGGTGACATTCTCCTGTGCGGCTGTGCCGTTGCCTTTGCGGCCCAGATCACTTTGGTGGACCGGTATGCCGGAAATATGGACAGCCTGCGCCTGAACTGCATTCAGGCTCTGGTGGTGGCGGTGCTGTCCGCCGTCTTTATGGTGTTTACCGAAAAGCTGGACGGCAATCTGATTCTCTCCTGCTGGCTACCCCTTGCTTACGCAGGTGTTCTGTCCATGGGTGCGGGCTATTCCCTGCAAATCATCGGTCAAAAATATGTGGAATCCACCACCGCTTCCCTGCTGATGAGTTTGGAGTCGGTCTTTGCGGTGGTGTTCGCATCCCTGCTGCTCCACGAAACCATGACCACCGCCGAAGCCATCGGCTGCTGTCTGGTGTTTGTGGCGGTGATTCTCTCCCAGGTGCCTGTGGGCAAAAAAGCAAACTGATAATAGAACGGGCTGCAGCTTCAAACTGCAGCCCGTAATTTGTTACTTTTTCCGATCTGCGGCAATCAGGCGTTTCATGGCCTCGATGCCCACCTTAATGGCACCGGAGGTATCCTCGGTCATGGGCATAAAGAGCCCGGCCTTTTCCCGTTCCTGGTTCCAAACCACATGGAAGCAGCTTCCGCAGCGCACCCGCAGGGCGGCAGCCACCACAAACAGGGCCGCAGACTCCATCTCGCTGGACTTCACGCCCAAACGCTTCCAGGCTTCCCACTTCTGCAGCAGCTCATAGGACACAGGGGACTTTTCAGGGCTGTGCTGGCCGTAGAAGGAGTCCTTGCACTGAACCACGCCCACATGAGTGCGGTAGCCCAAGTCCTCGCTGGCAGCCTTCAGAGCCGCGGTAACATCAAAATCAGCCACGGAGGGAAACTCGATGGGGGCATACTCCAAAGAGGTATGTTCAAACCGGACCGCACCGGTGGCAACCACCACATCACCGGGACAAACATCCAGATCAATGCCACCGCTGGTGCCCACCCGAATGAAGGTGTCAGCACCAATGGCAGCCAATTCTTCCATGGCGATGGCCGCAGAGGGACCGCCGATGCCAGTAGAGCAGACGGAAACCTTCTCCCCCAACAGGGTTCCGGTGTAAACATTGTACTCCCGGTTCATGCCCACATGAACGGGATTGTCAAAATGTGCCGCTATGGCCTCGCAGCGACCAGGGTCACCCGGCAAAAACACATACCGACCCACGTCGCCTTCCTTACAGCGAATGTGAAACTGCATACCGATATCTTGCATAGCAAACACTCCTTATGATGGTTTTCTTCATCATAGCACAAAGGCGCCCCAATTGCAAGGGCGCCTTTTTCTGTATATAGAAACCACCTTTTTCTGTATATAGAAACCACGCCACCTGTGCTGCTCGACCCAAAACTGCCCCGCGTCATCCTGAGGGAGAGAAGCAGAATCGAAGGATCTTCTGCGTTTCGGAAAGGAATCACGCACAAGATCCTGCGGCACGCGCCTGGCGGCGCGGCTCAGGATGACACGCTGTTTTAGGGGTCCGGAAAGCTGCTGAAAATGATCTACATCCTCCTAGAAAAGGGACAGTACTACGATCCTAATTACGCAGTAAAAGCGACTGAATAAAATGACAAAAACCAAATTATAAAGCCGAGGTTTTGCGGGTATACCCTTATTGCGCTTTTATATCGCAACTATTCATTAGGGTTCACGCAAACCGTCCCCTGTCCTTTTAGAGGCTTTCTTGATATCGAATCAGTCCATAACTACAGGAAAGCGGCCATAAATATAGTTCGGCACAGAAAATAATAATCTTCAGGAAAGGAAAAACAGCATATATAATATTCACTGCGATCAGCACAGCAATCGAGCAGGCAGCAATAATTAGGACAGCCTTAAATAATACAAACCACGGTTTTTTTAATACAAAACATAAATTGTACATCCATATGAATAAGTTAACGAAATTAACCAACGGAATATACATTAATTTTCTTTGTGTATATGTAGATACTGTTTTCATATTTATGACCATTCCTTTCCGCTGCGCTACAAGGCACAAAACAGAGAAGACAGGGGACGGTTCTCTGTCTTTGTTCTGTTTCTACAATTTACTTCAGGCATTTTTCGACCACTCCTTTACGAATACCTGTCAATCTACTGATTTGCCGAATGGATACACCTCTATCGTGTATCTTTTTATACTTCGTTCTCTTTGGC
>JAZSLC010000162.1:0-25399 GCA_045535175.1 Faecousia sp.
CAGCGCAGTACCAGACGGGAATCTGATGGCCCCACCACAGCTGACGGGAAATGCACCAGTCGTGGAGGTTTTCCATCCAGTTCATATAGTTCTTGGTGAAGCGTTCGGGAACGAACTTGGTCTCCCCTTCTCTGACGCTGCGGATGGCTTCCCGGGCCAGAGGCTCCATCTTCACGAACCACTGGGCAGAAACGATGGGTTCCACATCGTTGCCGCAGCGGTAGCAGGTACCCACATTGTGCTGATGCTCCTCAATCTTTTCCAGAAGACCCAGTTCCTGGAGGTCGGCAACAATGGACTTACGGGCGGCATAGCGGTCAAGACCAGCATACTTACCACCCAGTTCATTAATCACACCGTGGTCATCCAGCACACGGATGGATTCCAGGTTGTGACGCAGGCCGACTTCAAAGTCGTTGGGGTCGTGGGCAGGAGTCATCTTGACACAGCCGGTGCCGAATTCCATTTCCACGTATTCATCGGCCACAATGGGAATCTCCCGGTTCATCAGAGGAAGAATACAGGTCTTGCCAATCAGATCCTGATACCGCTCGTCGTTGGGGTTCACAGCAACGCCGGAGTCACCCAGCATGGTTTCAGGCCGGGTGGTGGCAACGATCACATAGCGGCCTTCCTGACCGGCAATGGGATACTTCAGATGCCACAGGTTGCCGGGCTTATCCACATACTCCACTTCCGCATCGGAAAGAGCGGTGACGCAGTGAGGACACCAGTTAACAATGCGGCTTCCCTTATAAATGAGCCCCTTCTCATAAAGGGAAACGAACACTTCACGGACGGCTCTGGAACAGCCTTCGTCCATGGTAAAACGTGCGCGATCCCAATCGCAGGAAGCACCCAGCTTCTTCTGCTGTTCCACAATGCGGTTGCCGTACTGGTTCTTCCAGTCCCAAACCCGCTGCAGGAACCGCTCACGACCCAAATCGTGGCGGCTCAGGCCTTCTTTGGTACGAAGCTGCTCTTCCACCTTGATCTGGGTTGCAATACCAGCGTGGTCGGTGCCGGGCACCCAAAGGGCATCAAAGCCCTGCATCCGCTTAAAGCGAATGAGGGTATCCTGCAGGGTTGCGTCCATCGCATGACCCATGTGCAGCTGACCGGTCACATTGGGAGGGGGCATTACAATGGTAAAGGGCTTCCGGCCCTGATTCTCTCTGGTGTGGAAGAATCCACCCTTTTCCCACATTTTATAGATGCGGTCTTCTACCTGCTGAGGTTCATACACTTTCGGTAATTCTCTTGCCATAATATCACTCCTAACAATGAAAAAAGCCCCGAGCCATAAGCTCAGGGCGAAAATACAATTTCCGCGGTACCACCTGAATTCCCGCAAAACGGGCACTCCTGAGGCTGTAACGGGCCTACCCGAATTATCCTGACGATTCAGATAACCTGCTCCAAAGCGACCATCCGGTAACGCGCTTATCCGCTTTCACCAACCGCGGATTCTCTGAAAGAACAATTCCCGGAACCTCTTTTTCAACGCATTTTACCCGATAAAAATACCATATTTCCCTTCGTCTGTCAACTGATAATTCATATTTTCTGGGTATTATCCTTGACGCAGAGAGAGAAACAGCATATAATAATGTAAATCTTTGACACCGGTGATGTTTATGAAATTATCTTTGATTGTTCCCTGTTATAACGAAGCGGAGAATGTAGCCGCTTTTCAGGCAGCCACCATTCAGGCTTTTGACGGGTGCGGATATGATTATGAACTGATTTTTGTGGATGACGGCAGCAAAGATGCTACACTCCACAATCTGAAAAAGCTCCATGCGCAGCAAAAATGCCCCGTGAAAGTGGTCAGTTTCTCCAGAAACTTTGGTAAAGAAGCAGGTCTTTACGCCGGTCTTTCCCACGCAGACGGCGAGTATATATCCCTGATCGACGCAGACCTGCAGCAGCGTCCGGAAATTGTTCGGAATATGGTTCAGATTCTGGACGAAAAGCCTGAAATTGATGTGGTTGCAGCCTATCAGGACCGCCGAAGAGAAAGCAAAATCCTCTCCTTCTTTAAAAAGAGTTTCTACGCCATTATCAATAAGCTGTCCACTGTAAAATTGCAGCCGGATGCCAGCGACTTCCGGACCTTCCGCCGCAGTGTTGCCGAAAGCATTCTGCAGCTTGGGGAATACCACCGCTTCTCCAAGGGCATTTTCGCCTGGGTTGGCTATGAAACTGAATTCATCCCCTATACTGCCTGTGAACGTGCTGCCGGCACCACCAAGTGGAATTTCAGAAAGCTGATGAATTATGCCATCGAAGGCATCATCGGCTTCTCCACTGCCCCGTTGCGCCTTGCAACCTACCTTGGAATATTCACCGCATTTGTGGCAGCCCTTTATTTGATCGTTGTTGTGCTTCAAAAGCTGATTGCAGGCATTGATGTGCCGGGCTACGCCACCATTATTGTGCTGATCCTGTTCTTGGGTGGTATGCAGCTGCTGTGTATCGGTATTATCGGCGAGTATGTGGGCAAAACCTTTGAGCAAAGCAAAGACCGCCCCATTTATATCGCAAAAGAAGTTCTAACTTACAAGAAAGAATCCAAATAACGAATGATGCCCTGCTTTATCGAAAAGCAGGGCATTCTTTAATCTATACCAAGTTGAATCATTTTCTCTCGAATGGATAAGAGATCATCAAAGGTTTCCGGACGTTTGGACACATCCCGCAGCAGTGCCGACGGGTGATAAATGGCGGTCGTCCAGATTCCGTTGGCATTGGTCCAGGTACCATGGGATCTGGTAATCATGTAATTGTCGTGAATCATTCGTTTTGCCGCAATACGCCCCAGGCAAACAATAATTTTAGGACGTATCAAAGAAATCTGCTTATAGAGATATCCGATGCAGGCATCTTGTTCATCGTCTTTCGGATCCCGGTTTCCGGGTGGACGACACTTCACGATGTTTGCAATATAGCACTTGGTCCTGTCCAGATCAATGATGGACAGCATATCGTCAAGCAGTTTCCCGGCAGGCCCCACAAAAGGTTCCCCATGAATGTCTTCCTGCTCTCCGGGTCCCTCTCCAACAAACATAATATCCGCCTCTTTGTTGCCTACCCCGAAAACCACATTTCTGCGGGTTTCACAAAGACGGCATTTGGAGCAATTCAGACATTGCTCCTGCAAATCATTCCAGACAACTTCAATCATCTTGTTCTCCGCCTTCCCGATCGTCTGCGTCTGTGCCGGACCATCAGTTTTACTCTTCTCCACAGGCCCACAGACCGCAAAACCACAAATGCCAAAAGCAGCAAAGCACCGATGATCAATGCCACTGTAAGTATGGTACCAAGGATTTTCATCACATCAATGGTATCTTTAGAGTTTTCCAGCTGCCTGACAGAACCGACAAGCTTAACATTGTTCAGCGTAACCACCGGGGATTGTGCAACACAGACATTTCCAAACCACATTTGAATATCGGTGACTTCATCCCCCTTTTCCAAAGGTGCAGTAATACTACCGTCGGAAACACCAAGGTGTATCGTCAAATCAGCGAAAGTCAACCCCTTAGGCAGAACAACGGACCGCTCTTTCGTAGGACCCAGCGACACCATACTGTCACCATCAATTACCGAATAGTTGGCAAGCGACTGTCCTTCATAAAGAACCTGGTAGGTATCACTTTGATCAAAACCAAGTCTCAGGAGCTGCTTTGCCTCTTCATAGTTACCGAATTGAGTAATAATATCGGTACCCGGTCTGTAGGTCACTTCTGCCCCAAGAACAACCAGAATATAGCGGAATTCATCGTTTTCAGCAATGGCAGCAACGGATCTGCGTTGATCGTCAATAATACCGATACGACCGCCAATAACCCGCTTGTCATAGTACTGCTCAGACTTATATGACATCAGAAGATTGGAACTTTCTACTCTTCTCACATCGGAATGCTCCGTTGCAGCGATACGGTAAGACATCGTACCAAAATACTCCATAAAGCGTGGATCGCTTTGACCAGCCAGAAGCATTTTGGTCATATCCCGGGCAGTAGTAAGCTGCTCTTCCTCACTAAGACCATGTACATTTACAAAATGTGTACCGGTACAACCTAGTTCAGCGGCTTTTTCGTTCATCATACGAACAAACTCTCCCTGGGAACCGGCAATGTGTTCTGCAAGTACAGCAGCTGCATCGTGAGAAGATGCCACAACAATGGCATATAGCATCTGATCCACCGTAAACTGTTCGCCGGGAACAAGAGACAAAGACTGGTAGAGCTTCGGAACTGTTGCCAAAGCACTTTCGGTAACGGTCAGGGTCTCGGAAATATCCGCATGATCCAAAACGACCAAGGCTGTCATAATCTTTACCAGCGCCGCAGGCGCAACCTGTGCATCCGGATTTCTGCTGTATACCACAGTGCCGGTATTCACTTCATAAAGCATGGTACTCAGGGCAGTCCCCAATGCAGGGTCACTTCCGCAGGACGGAACCTGACCGTCAATGGTATTGCATCCGTTTTGAATGGACGCGTCGCCGGAACCTTCCTGTGCATTTACGGGAACGGCAACCAGTGAAAAGCACAGTACAAACAATATAAACAGGCAAATTACTCTGTTCAATTTCATAATTCTTACCTCAATATAAAATACCACTCTTGTATGGAAGAAAAAAATATTGTATAATGGGGCTATTATATCAGCAGAAGGCGTTTTCGTCAATGTAAAGGGGAACCGATCTATGAAAAAAGACAGGGTTATCTTTTATCTTCTCCTACCGCTTGGCGTGCTGCTGCTCTTTACATTTATGATGGCTGGTATGTACATCCATAATTCCGGCTTTGCTGATCCGTCCCATTCAGGCTCTGACGAAACAGCACAGTTAGGAGCCGGAACCGTTAATATCAATACGGCAACTGCTGAGGAGCTCGATGCCCTCCCCGGAATTGGCCCTGTAATCGCGACTCGCATTATTGAGTACCGCGAAGCAAACGGCCCCTTTACAAGTCTTTATTCCCTGTCTCAGGTGAAGGGCATCGGTGCTCAAACCATAATCAATCTTCTTGAATACATTGTTTTGGAGGATCCCACATGAAAATACTGGTTGTAGATGATGAGCAGCTGCTTGTCAAAGGAATTCGTTTTAATCTACAAAACGAAGGATATGAAGTGATCACCGGTTCCAATGGTCTGGAAGCCGTTTTGCTGACCAGAAACGAGAACCCTGACCTTGTGATTTTGGACATTATGATGCCCGAAATGGACGGACTTACCGCCTGTGCAAAGATTCGTGAGTTTTCCAACGTACCCATTATCCATTTGACTGCCAAGGCCGATGATATGGATAAACTTATGGGCTTCGAACACGGAGCAGATGATTACCTGACAAAACCTTTTAATATTCTGGAACTGAAAGCCCGTGTCCGGGCACTGCTTCGCAGATCCGGTGCGGGAACCCAGGCAAGCGCAAATACCTTGACCATCGGCACCATCACTCTGGATTTTGATGCCAGAAATGCCTATAAAAACGGTGTCCTTGCGGACCTGACGGCGAAGGAATTTGATGTGATTGAATTCCTGATGCGAAATCCCAACCGTGTGTACTCCCGGGAGGCACTACTGGACACCATTTGGGCTTACGAATACAAAAGTGACATCCGAACGCTGGATGTACATATCCGCCGCCTGCGTGAAAAGCTGGAAGAGAATCCGGCCGAACCGCAGTATATTATGACAAAGTGGGGCGTTGGCTATTACTTCCGAAAATAACAAAAAACTGCAGCTTCGCTACGGAAATACGCAGTTTCGATATGCAATTGTATATGTTTTAATTACCCTGGTGGTACTTTTGTTTTTGAATTTTTACTGCTCTGAAACCACAGAACAGATCTTCCACCAGGGCAAGAAAACTGCCATTTTGGAAAAATGCCGCCTTGCTGCTTCTGAATTTTCAGAGCTGGATGTTTTGAACCAAAACGTCATTGAAAATACAATACTGGAAATGCCGGCCCTGAGTACTACCCGGATTTTGGTAACCGATCCGGTCGGTTCACTCATATTTGATTCCACAGCAAGTGCAGAGCCGGGTGTCCTGATGCTATTACCGGAAATCGTAGAGTCGCTTCCCGGTAATGATGTATTCAGCTGGAGCTATCACAACGGTGTCATGGTCTCAAGAGCTGCCGTACCCATTATGTCCTATGGCAATCTGACCGGCTGTGTATACATTATGGAGCGGGACACTTCCCAGGGCACTTTGATGCAGTCCCTTCAGCGCAACATCTTCACCATTACCCTGTTTTTGGAAATCATTGTGGTTTTGGTGTCTGTCGGTACTGCATTGATTTTTACAGGAAAATTCCGTAAGATTCTGGCCTCCATGCGTATTATCCGTGGTGGTGACTATACTCATCGGCTCTCCCTGCGGGGCCGGGACGAACTAAACCTGCTGGCAGACGAGTTTAACGCTCTGACAGAGCGACTAATGATTTCTGAACAAAAGCGGGCCCGTTTTGTATCCGACGCATCCCATGAGCTGAAAACGCCGCTTGCTTCCATCAAGCTTTTGACGGACTCCATTCTTCAGAACGAGATGGATATTGCAACCATCCGTGAATTTGTGGAGGATATTGGCAATGAAGCCGACCGGCTGAACCGAATGTCCCAAAAACTGCTTTCCCTTTCCAGAATTGACACGCAAGTAGATGGAGAGTGCGAAATTGTGGGTATGATTCCTACCATCGAGCGGGTTACCAGAATGCTCTCCCCTCTTGCCAACGAAAATCAGATCACCATTCGCCACGACTTCAAGTCGGAATGTCCGATTCTCATACTGGAAGACGATCTGTATCAGATTATCTTTAATCTTACCGAAAACGGCATTAAGTATAATACATCCGGTGGAACACTGACCATTTCCCTGCATCGTGAATCGGACAATGCAATTCTTCAGGTCATTGATACAGGCATGGGAATCCCAGAAGATGCACTGGGACATATTTTCGAACGATTCTTCCGGGTAGACAAAGCACGATCCAGGAAATCCGGCGGCAGCGGTCTGGGCCTTTCCATTGTACGTAATATGGTAGAACGAAACAACGGCACCATCAGCGTAGAAAGTACCCCCGGAAAAGGTTCCGTATTTACCGTTGTCTTCCCCATCTTTGACACAGAGGAGGAAATGACTTGAAAAGAGCAATCCTTCTGATCACCATTCTGGCTGTTTTTCTCTCCGGCTGCGGCAGCCATGTGAAATTCGACAAACCTGTTACTTTTTATTATTTACACGCCGATTTTCAGTTTGGAAGCAGTGACAGCCTTTTTGGAACCGAAATAGCAGAGTCTCAAGGACTCGAATTGATTCAGGTTCTGAACCTATACCTGTCCGGGCCTGTTTCCGAAACCCTTCAAAGTCCCTTCCCAAATAAAGTACAGATTCTGTCTTTGGAACTTCATGAAGGTGTAATGCACCTTGTTATGAATGACCGTTTTGAAGACCTGAACGGTATTCACCTGTCCGTTGCCAATGCCTGCTTGTTCAAAACCTGTGATTCTCTGGCAGGAATTTGGGAACTGCAGATTCGAACGGCAGCCCTTCCCAGCGACAGTAATGAAGTAATGATTCTCCACGAGGAAGATTTTGTCACCTATGATCATTATGTAACCATCCCTGCGACATAAGGAGATTGCGATGAAACTGATTTCATGGAATGTTAACGGTCTGCGGGCCTGTATGCAAAAGGGGTTTCCTGATTTTTTTGAGGCAATCCACGCAGATATGTTTTGCCTTCAGGAAACAAAACTTCAAGCCGGTCAAATCACCTTGGAGCTTCCCGGTTATGAACAGTACTGGAATTATGCAGAGAAAAAGGGGTATTCCGGCACTGCTGTTTTCACAAAACACACACCTCTTTCTGTAACATATGGTGTCGGCAACCCTGAACTGGATACCGAAGGAAGAATGATTACCCTGGAGTTTGATGACTTTTATTTGGTAACCTGTTACACTCCCAACGCCCAGAGGGAACTGGCCCGGATTGATCACCGGATGAAATGGGATGAAGCATTCCGTGAATACTTGGTGCAGCTGGATGCCGTAAAGCCCGTGGTGGCCTGCGGCGATCTGAATGTAGCCCACAACGAAATTGACCTGAAGAATCCCGCATCCAACCGTGGCAGCGCAGGATTCTCCGATCAGGAACGGGAAAGCTTCGGAAAACTGCTGGACGCCGGCTTTACGGATAGTTTCCGTTATCGTCATCCCGATGTTACCGGTGCCTATACCTGGTGGAGCTATATGTTCAAGGCTCGCCAGAACAATGCCGGTTGGCGCATCGATTATTTCATCGTTTCCGACCGCATTAAAGATAAGATTCTCTCTACACCTATCTATTCAGAGGTTATGGGTTCGGATCATTGCCCGGTTGGCATTGAATTGGATCTGTGATCGGTTCATCGGTCACCAAGCAGTAAACGCCATCCCGAATGCGCAGCCTCGCTTTTTTCAAAAGAACTGCATTGGGAAGTTCTTCCCCTTCCTGCCAAAGGCAAACATCCTGTCGGGTATGGTCAACCCGAAATTCCGGTGATCCGTTGGGAATGTCTTTTACAGGGATGTTTTTACGCACCACAAATACACCTTCTTCAGGGACGAATACGCCTAAATCAATCTCTTTTTCTCCTGACCGAAGGGTCATCCGATGTACCAGGCCATCTTCAAAACTGCATCGGCATTCGTATCTTGTATAGAGCCCCAACCGTTCCTCACTAACCCAACCTACAGTGGTACTTCCCATCAATACCGGATACTTTTTCATAAAAATCCCCCTCGGACAGTTTATTGTCCGAGGGGCTTCGTTATTCTCTTGCTCCGTCATTCAGGCCAAAACTGACGGCAATGGCATCATTGACCTGGGCCATTTGTTTTTCATCCAGATGCCCCATGTGTTCCCGCAGCCGCCGCTTGTCAATAGTCCTGATTTGCTCCAGCAAAATCACAGAATCCTTCGACAGACCAACACTTCCGCCTGCGATATTGATATGAGTAGGCAGCCTTGCTTTCCCCGTTTGGCTGGTAATCGCTGCGGCAATAACAGTTGGGGAATGGCGATTCCCCGTATCATTTTGTACAATCAAAACAGGCCGGGTTCCCCCCTGTTCACTGCCAACCACAGGGCTTAAATCAGCGTAAAATATATCTCCCCGTCTTACAGAACCGTCCATGTGCTCACGCTCCGATGTATCATTGCCCAGCTACCGGATGCAATCCTTATGTAACGGGGCTGGATACATTTTGCCACGGACAAAAGGATTTTATACGGCAGAGGTAATATATCCTATGTCCAAATTGCGCAATATGTCACACAATCCTGAAATTTTCGATGAGCATCGACAGTGTTCGTCTGCCTTTATAATATATTTCACAGGCTACAGGCAAGCCCTGACGATCCAACACAACGCAAAGCTGCAGCGGATCATCCTGGAAACTGTCTTCAATGGTCAAACTGAACCCTTCCGCAATCGATCCTTCGTTTTTCAGAAACCCGTTACGAAGCCCCCTTATCAGGAGCCATGGCCCACTTACAGGAGAAAGCGCGCCGTCTGCCAGTGGAGGAAACGCCAGTACAATTCCCTCATAAGAAATCTCTCCACCCGATGGTGAAAGCTTTCCTTTGATTCCGGAAATACGCTCCGGCTCTTTTACCTCAAACTGAAACTCCCCGTTGGCATATGATTGGCAAAACATCCGAAAAGTATATACAGCATCACCAAAATCAGCAGAAATCACTGCATCGAAACTGCAAGAAGCCGATTGAAGCAGCCTCTCCCGAAGCGTCATTCCGGACCCTACATTTCCTGAGGACGAACCACAGCCGCTAATCAGAAGTACAGATAAAACCAGACAAATTACCCGTTTCATTCCCTCACAGCCTATTTGAGAAGTCGCGGAAGAGCCAAGAGCATATCACTGGGCAGCATACCATACTGACCGATTTCTTCAGCACAAAGATCACCGGCAGCGCCATGAAGCCAAGCACCGCATGCAGCGGCATCCAAAGGAGTCAGGCCTTGTCCAATCAAGCTTACAATCACACCAGCCAGCACATCACCGGAGCCTCCAACGGCCATTCCGGGATTACCTGTGGGGTTAATATAAGAAATGATTCCATCGGTAATAACGGTCCTGTAGCCTTTGAGAACAACCACTGCTCCCAAGTCCACAGCAAGGGCTTTTGCAGCCGACAACCTGTCCCCATCGAATGGCATCAATCTTTTGAACTCCCCTTCGTGGGGTGTCAGAACCGTTGCACCTTTTCTTCCACGCAGTATATCTTTATGCCTGGCAGCCATCGTTATGCCATCTGCATCCAAAACAACAGGTCCACGAAAGGTTTCCAGCACATATCGAAGGACTTCCCATGTACCTTCGCTGAGTCCAAGACCGCAGCCAATCAAAACAGCATCCATCCGGGGCAGCAACTTAGAAATCTCCGAAACAGCCTCTTTAGAAAGCGTTCCATATTGATCCTCCAAAGGAAACACGACAGGTTCCAGGAGTTTGGTTGCCATAACGGGGTAAATACTCTCCGGAACTCCCAAATAGACCAGCCCTGCCCCGCATCGAAGCGCTCCAAAAGTAGCCAGCGCCGCCGCGCCAGTATATCCTCTGCTGCCGCACAGAAGCAAAATCTTACCATAGTCACCTTTGTGGGAATCCGGTCTCCGATTCGGCAACTGTGCAAGAACGGCTTCTTTTGATAATATCACCGGTGTCACTTAATCACTTCCTTCCTGTTTCTGAAAATAGAGTACCACGGCTGCAATTCCTTCGTCAAGGTTTTCTTTCCATTCGGATAATCGAAAATTTTTTCATAAACAGGGCTTTACACCCGTTCCTTTTTAGGCTATAATAACTCTAATGTACGAAAGGAGATCGATATCATGACCGGAAGCAACACCATTAAGTTCACCGTCCCCAGTGATGACAAGGATAATATGCGTCGGATTCTTCGGAGCGTGTTCGATGCTCTGGACGAGAAGGGATATAACCCTGTAAACCAGATCGTTGGCTATCTGCTCAGTGAAGACCCCACCTACATCACCAGTTACAACAACGCCCGCAGCCTGATCTGCAAGCTTGATCGCGACGAACTCATGCAGGAGCTGGTTCGCTGCTATCTCTTCCAAACCAAATAATCCCTATAAGGAGGTACCCCCATGGCAGAGGAAAAGATTCTGACATACAAAGGTCATCCGCTGATGCGGAAGGACAATCTGATTTATTACGGCTCCATGGCTGATTCCCATATCGTCATGCTTCAGATCATGGAAACCAAGAAGGTTGGCGACACCAACATCGCATCCCGGGTTTCCGTTCAGCTGCAGCTTACCGATCCTGCAGTTAAGAGCCGTGACAGAGTGGTTAAGAAATCCGAAAAGGCCGGACTTTTCACCGCTCTGGATGTGGGTCATGTCTGGCTGACCCGTGCACTTGCCGGCAAATAAGAAAAGGAGATCCCTAGGGATCTCCCTTTTTTGTAAATTACTGTTGCATATTGGCGCGTATTTAGCTATAATATTCTCAAATCCGATTGGAGGTTACATCATGGAAGATACCGTACAGCAAGGCGTACCGCGCAGAAGAAAACCGAAACTTGCTCCCTGGGAGAAAGCTTTGCGCCGGTATTGGCCTCCCGTTCGCCTGGCACTCGCAGGTCTGATCCTGATCCTTTTGTTGGTCCTGATCGTCAGCATTGTGATTGGTCTCTTTATCTGAACACTGCTCCCTTTTCCTTCGGGAAAAGGGAGTTTTTTGTGGGGCTGTACATAGATGTGATAACCCTTGGCATACTGAAATCAGATCACAGTCAAGGAGCTTGCATCATGTGTACAGCCATTTCTTATAAATCCGGAGACCATTACTTTGGCCGCAATCTGGATCTTGAATACTCTTTTCAGGAGCAGGTAACTATAACACCCCGTAACTACCCTTTTCAGTTCCGAAATGGCCAGCGGTTCCAACGCCACTATGCCACCATCGGAATGGCGACCATCTCAGATAACTATCCTCTGTATTACGAGGCAACAAACGAAAAAGGATTAAGCATGGCAGGATTAAACTTTCCAGGTAACGCTGTATATCATCATAGGCAAGAAGGCAAATCCAATATTGCACCATTTGAACTGATCCCCTGGATCCTTTGTCAATGCAAGAACACCGGGGAAGCCTTGCTGTTACTGAAAGATGTGAACCTTTGGAACAGCCCCTTCAGCGATGCATTTCCCCTCTCTCCTCTTCACTGGATGCTTTGTGACAAAGAGCGAAGCTACGCACTGGAGCCAATGCAGGATGGTCTTAGGATCCACGATAATCCCGTTGGTGTCTTAACCAACAATCCCCCTTTTGATTATCATCTTTATCGCCTGGCAGAGCATATGAATCTCACATCCAACACGCCGGTCAACCGATTCTCCGGCGATTTGAATTTGAAGCCCTTTAGTCTGGGAATGGGCTCTGTTGGACTTCCCGGAGACCCATCTTCCCCATCAAGATTCGTAAAAGCGGCCTTTGTAAAATGGAATTCCAGACACGATCCAACGGAGTCTGCATCTGTTAACCAGTGTTTTCATATCCTGTCCTCCGTTTCCCAGCAAAAAGGCATCACCCATGCAAAAGACGGAAAATACGAATTTACCCTATACACGTCCTGTTGTAATACGGACCGGGGAATATACTATTACACCACTTATGATAACTCCTGCATTACTGCTGTTTCGCTGTTTCAGGAGGACCTTCATTCCCCTTCACTGATTGCATATCCCATTAGAAAACAGTCGGTCATACACCATGAAAACTAAGCATGAAAAAGGCCGTCGTCGATGGCCTTTTTCATGTATCATACCAATCTGACTGTATAATGCCGGAGCCAGAAGTCCATCTGCAGGATATATGCCATAGTCTGCGTTTCCCGCATCAGCTGGCCGTACCAGGGCCATGGGCTCTCCTGTTCCATATAAGATTTCAATGCTTCTCTGGAAATCAGCTGAAATACCGGCGCAGAACGATCTTCCAACAAAATCATCATCTGATTCTTTACGATATCCTTGAAACGTGGATCAAAGGTTTTTGGATAGGGGCTCTTTTTACGCCACAGGACTTCCTCCGGCAAATATGCCGCCATTGCCCTGCGCAGAAGCCCCTTTTCCTTCTCTCCCAGGTCCTTCATTTCCCATGGCACACCGTATAGATACTCAGCAATCCGGTGATCACAAAACGGAACCCGGACCTCCAGACCCCAATACATACTCATGCGGTCCTTCCGGTCTAAAAGTGTCTGCATAAACCATCTCTGGTTCAGATTCACCATTTCCTTCATTCTGCGTTCCTGGGGGCTGTTTTCCGGTAATATATCTGACTCGCGAATGGTTCTTTGATATTGCTCCATTACAAATTCTTCAGGATTCAGAACTTTGAAATCCGGATTCAGGAGCTTACCCCGAACAGACGTATTCTGAGCCCAGGGAAAGCCTTCTGCGTCCCGAATCTCCGGATCCCGATACCAGGGATACCCTCCAAAAATTTCGTCAGCACACTCTCCAGAAAGCGCTACTTTCACATCCTTCCTGATGTGATTACAGAAAAGCAGCAAAGAGGAATCCACATCCGCCATACCGGGAAGATCTCTTGCAATGGTGGATTCTCTGAGTGCATCGAATAACTCTTCCGGATTCAGAACGGTCCAACTGTGATCCGTTTTGCAATTTTCCTGCATCAAATGAATATAGTAGCTGTCGTATGTGGGCTGAAACTTTCCGGGAACAAAGTAACGATCCTGGTTTTCGTAATCTACCGAAAAAGTCTTCAGCGCCTCTTCCTGACTCCAGGCGCAGACAGACGTAATAATGCTGGAATCCAGGCCACCGGACAAAAAGGTTCCAATGGGAACATCTGAAACCATTTGTCTGGAGATGCTGTCTTTCACCAGGAAGTGTACCTTTTCGATGGTTTCCTCAAAAGAATCACAGTGAATCCTGTCCAAGAGCCGCCAATACTGTTTCAGGGACAGTTTTCCATTTTCGTAATAACCGCACCAGCCAGGTTCAATCTCCCGTATTCCCCGGAAGATTCCGCTTCCCGGCATTCTTCCGGGACCCAGCAATAGCAGTTCCGAAGCCCCCTCCGCATCCAACTGGGCATCCATTTCCGGGTGGGACAGAATGGTTTTGATCTCAGACCCAAAAATGATACCATCATTCCGAAGTGCATAAAACAGGGGCTTTACCCCCATTCGGTCCCTGGCCAAAAACAGCCGTTTGCCCTTTACTTCCCATACAGCAAAAGCATAAATGCCATTGAGTTTTTTGAGACATCCATCTTTCCACTGGCAGTAGGCGTGCAAAAGCACCTCTGTATCCGAGTGAGTTTTGAATACATGGCCCCGATGGATCAGGGTGCTGCGAAGTTCCTCCGTATTATATAGTTCTCCGTTATAGGAGATCACGAAGGTTTCTTCCCCCCACCGCAGCTTCATAGGCTGGGTTCCTCCGACGGGATCAATAATCGCAAGTCTGGTATGTAGCAGCATACAGTAAGAATCCAAATAGATTCCCTGCCCGTCCGGACCTCTTCTTTTCATGGTTTCCAGCATTACACTACCGGTCTGTCTGTCAAAGGACACCCCTACCGCGCCTGAAATCGCACACATAGAACCATTCCTTTCCAAATACGAATCCTTCCCAGTGTATGCACCCCGAAACGGGAATGTGTCTGCACATTCGCAAGCTTCGATTCATATACTACATGGAAAGGAGGCTGCTCAATGAGTGCAATCGGCTACATACAGGTTCACGCATTTGCAGGCAAATCCCAAATACCCCTTCAAGATGTATCCATTTTAATCACCGATGATCAGGGGAAGGCTATTGCCATGCGCCTGACAGACCGCAGTGGAAAAATCGAACCCATTCCCGTAACTGTACCTGATCGATCGGCCGGTACCAGTCCCAACACCGGCGTCATTCCCTTTGCAAGGGTTCAGATTTATGCTCGTCTGGAAAATTACGAGCAAATCGAAGCAGAAGAGGTGCAGGTATTTCCCGGAATCATTACACTGCAAAACTTGGAAATGATTCCACTTTCGGAACTTCCAACCCGGTGGACAGAAAAAGAAATATTTGTTACTCCACCCCAGAATCTATAGGAGGTAACCTATGCCCCCTGTTATTCCTTATGTACCGCAAAATATTACCGTCCATCTGGGACCACCGTCCTCCAACGCCGCAAATGTAACGGTATCCTTTCAGGATTATGTAAAAAATGTGGCATCCAGTGAAATATATCCAACTTGGGAAGAATCCGCCCTGCGTGCCAATATTCTGGCTATTGTGTCTTTTGCACTAAACAGGGTTTATACCGAATTCTATCGAAGCAGAGGATATGACTTCGATATCACCAGTTCCACCGCATACGATCAATACTTTGTAAATGGACGAAGCTACTTTGAAAATGTATCTGAACTGGTGGATGAACTGTTTAATGATTACCTCCGACGGCCGGGATTTGTGGAACCGCTGGCAGCAAAATTCTGTAACGGCACCACCGTCACCTGTGAAGGTTTAAGCCAATGGGGCAGCCAGAATCTGGCGCAGCAAGGTCTGAATTCCACGCAGATCCTGAGAAACTACTATGGAAATGTTGAAACTGTTTTGAACGCACCCATCAGAGGCATTACTTCCTCCTATCCCGGTACGCCTCTGCGACAGGGAAGCTCAGGACCCAATGTGGTGATAATTCAGGTTGCACTGAACCGAATTGCACAGGATTACCCTGCCATCCCTAAGATTGCGGCTGTGGACGGAGTATTCGGACCACGAACAGAAGCGACTGTCAGAGCATTTCAGGAGATTTTCGGACTTTCCCCCGATGGAATTGTCGGGCCCGCAACATGGTATCAGATTGTCAGGCTGTATACTGCTGTTGCCGATTTGGCGGAACTGCGGAGTGAAGGACAGCGTTATTATGCCATCAACTGGAACCCTCCCAACGCTCTGAGGATAGGAAGTACAGGGGAACAAGTTTCCTTCCTCCAGTATATGCTGGCAGTAATGGCAGAGTTTATCCCGGAAATCCCGCCCATCGCAGTGGATGGAATCTATGGAACGGCCACCCGGGCCGCTGTCCTTGCGGCCCAGCGAAGGTTCCGGCTTCCGGAAACAGGCATAGTGGATGCCGAAACCTGGAATGAAATCTACGACCAATATTCCGGCATCGAGAATACGCAGCTTCGCAGGGGTGAGCGCTTTCCACAGAACCAAAATACAAACGAGGCCGTACCGACGTCCGGGTTTACAAGCAGTCGCAGGCGATCCGTACCTACTGCCGCACCTCTAAGAAGACCGGCCCTCCCAAATCAGGCAAAGTATAATCAAACGACTACATTTACCCAGTTCCCCGGGTTTGATCTTTCCATTGGGATGCAGGATCCCATTCGTCAGGAGGTGGTCAGATGAGGCCTGCAGAATCCTTTGTGGGGCAACCCATTCGAAGCTTACAAACCATGCTGCGTGTACTTTCCGAGGATGATCCTTCCCTGCCTTCCGTTGTGCCGGATGGCATTTACGGCAGCAGTACCATAAATGCTGTTTCTGCCTTTCAGCGGCGAAACGGTCTCACCGTAACCGGAGTCACCGATCAAGCCACCTGGGAGAAAATCTATGCCGCTTACGAAGAAGCCTTTATCAATATTCACAAAGCTGAACCTATCGAGATCATTATCGATCCAGGAAAAGTCTTTCGCAGAGGCGAGTTCAGTCCTTATTTATACTTGATGCAAAGTATGCTCCTGTACCTTTCTGCATTTCACGACATTTCGGAACCAAGTCACAACGGGACCCTTGACGATCCCACCTCTCAGGCGCTGGCAGGATTCCAGGTTTTGGCAGGTCTTCCGCCCACCGGAGAGCTGGACAAAAAGACATGGAAGTATTTGGTGAAACAGTTTACCCTGAATGCGAATCATTTTGATCCGGCAGACATAGGTACACCCTAATTCAAATATAAATATTTCATTAATTTCTGTTCTTTGGGGTTGAATATATCGACGCATAAGCGTATAATAAGTTCCATATTGCGGAGAGGAATCCCCCGGAGGAAAGACAATGGTCATCAGAAATTGGAAAAAGGAATTGTTTACGATCCCGAACCTGTTTAGTGCTTTTCGGCTCTTATTGATTCCTGTATATATGTATATCTACCTGAACGCCACCACCCCCACCCATTACTATGTGGCAGCTGCCATTCTCGCCGTTTCCTGTCTCACCGACATGATTGACGGAAAGATCGCACGAAAATTCAATATGATCTCCACCTTCGGTAAGTTCCTTGATCCCCTTGCCGACAAAGCCACACAGTTTACGCTTATTGTTTGCCTTGCAATCCGTTATCCTGTGCTTTGGTATCTGGTGGGCTTGTTCTTTATTAAAGAGATCTTTCAGCTGGTGGCTGCAGCTGTCACTTTCCGAAAGGGCAAAATGCTGAAAGGCGCACTCATCAGTGGAAAGGTATGTACAACAATCCTGTTTGTGAGCTTAATTCTGATGGTCATGTTCCCAACATTCTCAGAAACAACGGTCACGGTCATTGCCTGTGTTGATGCCGTGGTAATCATCATCGCATTTATTGAATATTTTCTTGCTTACTATGGTAAAAACAAGAAAATCTACGATTTCGAAATTGAAAAAGATTAAAGGACCCAGTTTGGGTCCTTTTTCCTATACAAAAAATGACCACCGGCTTTGGGCCGGTGGTCAAATCTATATGAAGAAACTTGCCTTAGAACGAGATCTGTCACAGTTCAACCGTCGGCTTATCTGCAGCGATTGCCGCAGCATCGGTATCCCCGATCCCATTCATCTTCTGGGATTAGTATACCATACAACGGCACACAAAACTTGAAGATTTTTTGAAGGAAATGAAAATAGTTTATCCCAGTTTGTTAATCTTACAAAGTGCATTATAGCCCCACAGCATGGTAATACCACGCATCTTCCAGGGCATCCAGTGAACCATCACAGGAAGGCCCTTGGTTTTCAGATATTCACACAACATGGGATCCGTTTCGACAAGGTAACGCCAGAAATCCTCGTAATTCTTTCTTCGCTCGGAGTCGTCACCGCCGCTGCAGCAGAACATCATGGTATTCATCATAATGGCGCTGAGACAGTGCAGCATATACTTCTTAAGTCCGGCATCCATAGCCTGAATCTGCTCAAAGGAATAGGCGCTGTACATCAGCTTCATCACCAGAATCTGCTGATTATACCGCTTGGTCAAATTGGAAATGGTGACGGACTGGTCTGCCCGACCAATAAAGTAATGATAAAAGTCCACATCACAGTAGAACATCTTCTTGCAGTAAGGCAGAGGCCGGTAGGCAAACAGATTGTCCACATAGAATGTATGCTCCGGCAGGACCGTCCCACTGGCGCGGATCACTTCTGTTTTGAACATCACAGCGTGCATCAGCAGCAGCTGGGAACCGTAAAAAGGTTTTACATCATTCCATCCAAAGAACGTACCGGTTGGAAACTGACGTCTGAAATGACGTACAAAAGTAGTATTGTCTTCGGCGTGGTCATAGACAAAGTTAGCAAAATAAACATCTGGCTCCATCTGCTTTTGAACATGGCCGCGAATGGTGGTCAGAAGGGTTTTCAGAGCCTTTTCATCCACCCAATCGTCGGAGTCCACCACTTTGAAATAGAGGCCCGAGGCCTCTTCCACGCCCCGGTTTACACCGGAACCATGCCCGCCGTTCTCCTTATGAATGGCTTTCACAATAGAAGGATATTTTCTGGCGTATTCATCTGCAATTTCTGCAGTGCGATCCTTGGAGCCGTCATTGACAATGATAATCTCAACCTCATCACCGCCGGAAAGAATGGTATCAACAGCGTGATGCAAATAGGCTTCGGAATTATAACTGGGGATGGCAAAGGAAATCAGTTTCATGAAGATTTCACGTCCTTTCTTGTTTATCATATCATATTCCGACTGAAAATAAAAGAGCAGAAGCAAAAAAAGAATAATCCGGGAATATACCATCGAAGCAAGGTAGTAATATGAAAAGCACCGCCGAAGCGGTGCTTTTCATATTACTTGATTATGGATTCTATGACAGCAATAAACTCTTCCTGTGATAAGCCTTCTGCAGCAAGGGAGAATCCGTTGTTTTGATAGAGGAATTCTGCGTAAAGGACTCCTTCAGGTGTTTGTCCGATCATTACTTCCTGATGATTGATCAGAGATTTCTCAGCAGCAGGAGGAAACACCTGAAAATCATAGAACGGAAGACCGTCCTTATTTACATCCATGCACAACCACCTGCCATCATCCAATCCGCGATACTCAAGCCGATTCTGATCCCAGTAGATTTCGCCTTCTCTGGAGAAAATCCCGAGCTCCTGAGGATTTTTCAGCTGAAAATCATCCGGAACCTCCGGAAAAATTTTGAGCCCATAAAACGCATTCAATTCATCTTCAGACATGGGAATAAAATGATGCCACAACAGCGCAATCCCCATCTGACCGCTCTGGATGGAGCCGGTTTCAATCCGGTGAATGTGGATGATATGATCGCTAACCGTCTGAGACTGTGTTTCTTCCAGGTGGATGTTGCTTTCTGTATTAACGGTGGGAGTACTTACCTGTAAATGCTGATCGCCCGGCTGCTCGGAATTCCCAGGAACTGCACCACTACCCTGCCAGAAACGCACCCCAAGCAGTGTAATCAGCAGCAGGCAGCCAAAAGACGCCATGGCATACATGATCATACGATTTCTCTTCTGTTTGGCAAGAACATACCGGTCTCTGCGGTTAAGAAGCCCACTTACAATTTCTTCACAATTCTTCATATACAAAGCCCTCCTTTTCAAGCTCTGTTTTCAGTGCTGTTTTTGCACGATAAATCAGGTTTTTTACCTGTCTTGAATTCTTCTTCATAATGGCTGCTGCTTCAGCATTTGAGAACCCTTCCATATACACAAGCCATAAAACCTGGCGATACTGGGGCTGAAGCTTTTTCATCGCCTGATGTACCGCCATTTTACGTTCCTCCCGGAGGAAGATCCGTTCCAGATCCGATGCTTCCCGCTCTGGTTGCCCGGCATCTTCCAGAGAAATCTCTATGTGATGACGATTACGCCTGAGGTAGTCCAGTGCAACATTCCTACCGATGGTATAAAGCCAGGTCTTGAACGAATTGACCGGCCGAAACACAGGACGCTTGGTAATGATGCGGAAGAAGGTTTCTTCCATCAGCTCTTCCGCAACCAGAATGTTATTCACAAATCCGTTCAGATAAAGCAGCAAGCCGTCTTTATGATTCTGAACGATTTCGATCAGCGCTTCATCATCACCGCTCATAAAACGGTCATAAACGGCGGCAAATCGGTCCATTTCCATCCCCCCTTTGTAAAATCATTTCAAACCGGTTTCACTTATTAAACGAACGAAACAGCAAATAGTCTCACTTAATGATCCTATAATATCAAAGCTGAGTATATTATGCAATCAAAGAGCAGTTCAGGCGCACGACAAAAAGAACCGACCACGAATGTGATCGATTCTTTTGGTATACTAGCTATTATTAGGCTGTAAAGTCCATTCAGGGAGTAATATCATTCGTTCAACTCTGCTTCAAAACGCAGTGCATATATTTGTTGCAACCACTTTGGCTGTTTATCAAGCTCGGATTCCAATTTAATAAGCGTTCGCTTGCCGACTCTTCTGTCCAGAATTGCAAACATTCTGATTAGTGGGTTATATGAGTGTAAACTTTCTTGAATATCCTGGCTGCGATATTTTTCAAGAGCATAACAGAACTCTTCATCGGTATATTCTGTACGGTCCGTAACAGGGAATCTAACAAGCAATTTCCAAAACTCTGCCCAATACTCGCGCAGGTCGTCAGGGTTCTTATTGTCTGTATATCCATTGTCTATAAAATAGGAGTTAACAGTTTCCCAGGAAAATCGTTTTACTTGTTTACCGTCTATACAAATCTCAAAGATACGGCATCCATCCATGCCTACATAAGAAGTGCCACCATATCTGATTCTTCCTCGCAAAGACTCGGCAAGCATCTCCTGTTCCAAATATTTTCTCATCCCGCTCCAGGAACCAAGTATTCTACCCATCACATCACCGCCTTTTGATCATTTTACCATAAAAAGAGAATAACCGCAACTTATATCATATCTGCGAGTATTCTATAACAGAAAAGGATATAACCATATCCCTTTTAGGGCGGAGAAGGAGGGATTTGTTTGCATCCTTCTTTCTCAAAAGAAAGAAGGATTATAGTGTCGCCGGGACCCTACCCGGCGACCAACATGCCACTGGCATGTTGCGTTTTGTATTGTTCAAATCCCTCTTGCAAAAAAGAACCGACCGCTGATGCGATCGGTTCTTTTTGGCGGAGAAGGAGGGATTTGAACCCTCGATACCCTTTTGGGGTATACACGATTTCCAATCGTGCGCGCTCGGCCAGCTACGCGACTTCTCCATGTCTGCTCAAGCAAGCCTTAGTATATTACACCATCCGTGTTCATTTGTCAAGCATAAATTATTTATTTTCCAACAATTTTTAGAAGGTGCTGTCTCAAAATGCATATGTAGGGAATGACCTGAGTGTCATTCCCGGGAAAGTCTCTTAATTACGCAATCAGGAACGGCACACAGGCCGTTCCCTGGCTAAATATTCATCTCAGGGGCCGTCTCATTCATTTTGAGACGGCCCCTTCTAATGAATCAGTGTGCAAACTGGCTCTCATAAAGTTCGCTGTAAAAGCCCTTGCGGCTCAGCAGTTCCTCATGGGTTCCCTGCTCAACAATATGACCATCCCGCATCACAAGAATCACATCCGCTTCCCGGATAGTGGACAGACGGTGCGCAACAATAAAGCTGGTACGGCCCTTCATCATAGTGTCGAAGGCCTTCTGGATCCGAATCTCCGTTCTGGTGTCGATGGACGAAGTGGCTTCATCCAAAAACAGCATCGGCGGAAGGCACAGCATCACCCGGGCAATACACAAAAGCTGTTTCTGTCCCTGAGAAAGAGAGCCTCCGGATTCACCGATTTGCGTATCATAGCCCTTGGGCAGACGCTTGATAAAGCTATGGGCATGAGCAAGTTTTGCCGCATGAATGATCTCTTCCATAGTTGCATCTGATTTACCCATGGAAATGTTTTCCCGAATGGTTCCGGACATCAGCCAGGTATCCTGCAGCACCATGCCCACATTTCTGCGCAGGGCTCCCCTGGTCATGCTGCGGGTATTCACACCATCCAGGCATATCTCTCCCCCATCGGGATCATAAAACCGCATCAACAGATTGATAAAAGTTGTCTTGCCGCAGCCGGTAGGACCAACAATAGCCACACGTTGGCCGGGCTTTACAGAGAGGTTGAAATCTCCGATCAGAGGCTTTTCGGGCACATAGGAAAAGCTCAGATTCCGGATTTCCAGAGCACCTTCCACCTTTTCGGGGTATTCAGGCGCATCAGGATCCGGTACTTCCACACGCTGCTCCATCAGTTCAAACACACGTCCGGCACAGGCAAGAGAGTTTTGCAGTTCCGTAATCACTCCGGAAATCTCGTTAAAGGGCTTGGTATACTGATTTGCGTAGTTCAGGAAGCTGGAAAGCGCACCCACAGAAAGACCACCGGAAATGGCCGTCAGGGCACCCACCAGCGCCACCAGGGCATATACTACTGAGTTTACAAACCGGGTAGAAGGATTGGTCATCGAGGAGAAGAAGATGGCTCTGAGGGAACATTTTTCCAGGCGGCTGTTGATGCCGTTGAACTTTTCCATCATTTCATCTTCCTGACCAAAGGCTTTCACAACCTTCAGGTTGCCAATGGTTTCATCAATCAGCGCCGTCTGTTCGCCTTTGGTGCGGCTTTGGAGCTGAAACATGGAATAGGTACTCTTTGCAATAAAGTTGGCTACAACCAACGACAAAGGCGTAACACAAATGACTACCAGAGCGATCTTCCAGTTAATCACCATCATTATGATCAGCGTTCCCAGAATAGTAACCAAACCGGTGAACAGTTGGGTAAAGCCCATCAGAAGACCGTCTGCAAACGAATCCACATCTGAAACAACACGGCTCACCAAATCACCATGAGGGTGCTTGTCCAGATAGGAAATAGGCAGCTTTTGAATATGACGAAAAGCCTCGTCACGGATATCCCGGGTAACCCGATAAGTGATTCGATTATTAACCTCATTCATAGCCCACTGGGAAATACCGGCCACCAGGGCACAGATCAGCACGCCAATCAAATACCGGCCAACTGCCTCAAACTGAACATTCCCCTGCTCAATGATATGGTCGATTGCGCCGCCCACAAGCACAGGAATATACAAACTCATGGCTACATAAACAAGAGCAAGAACCAGCGACAGGATCAAAAATGCCCAATGTCTGCGCACATGACGAAGAACCTTTCCAATGGTTTCTCTTTGATTGATTCCTTTAGCCATTGTCTGTCACCTCCCGGGGAAACTGAGAGTAATAGATCTCCTGATATACATCGCAGGATTCCATCAGTTCATCGTGGGTGCCGTTACCCACCAGCATACCGTCTTCCAGCACCAGGATCCGGTCAGCAAACCGAACGGACGATGCTCTCTGAGATACGATAAATGTGGTAGGCTTGTGCTCCATGCCGGCAATGGCCATTCTCAGCTTTGCATCCGTTGCATAGTCCAGGGCAGATGCGCTGTCATCCAGAATCAGAATAGATGGCTTGCGAACCAGGGCTCTTGCAATGGTCAAGCGCTGGCGCTGACCGCCGGAGAAGTTGACGCCCCCCTGCTCCACCGGAGCATCCAGGCCGCCCTCTTTGCCCTTCACCACTTCCGCAGCCTGGGCAACAGCCAGAGCCTCCCAAAGCTCCTCTTCACTGGCATCTGCATTACCCCAGCGCAGATTATCCCGAATGGTTCCCTTAAAGAGAACCGCTTTCTGAGGAACAATGCCGATCTTATCCCGAAGTACATTCTGATTCAGCTCCCGCACATCCACGCCATCCAGAAGGACAGCGCCTTCCGTGGCAGGATAAAAACCAGGAATCAGATGCACCAAGGAAGTCTTGCCGGAGCCGGTGCCACCGATGACACCAATGGTCTGTCCGGGTTCTGCCACAAAATCAATATGCTCCAAACTGGGCTCTTGTGCTTCGCCGTAAGTCAGTGACACATCCCGGAATGCAACTGCACCACCCAGGGACTCGGGGACCATAGTACCGATGGTTTCAGTATTCTGATCCAGTACGTCGGCAATACGATTACCGCAGGCCACCGCTTTCGTCATGGTGATGATCAGGTTTGCCATCTTGATCAGTTCCACCAGAATCTGGGACATATAGTTATAAAGCGCAACAACCAGGCCCTGGGTCAGAATGCCGCCCTCTACTTTCAGGGCGCCTACATGAATCAGCACCACAACCGCAATGTTCACCACCACGAAGGTAACGGGATTCATCAAAGCAGAAATTCTGCCGACCTTTACCTGACCAACCATCAGATCTTCGGTTTTTCTATCGTACTCTTCGGTCTGATCCTGCTCCATGCAGAATGCCCGAAGCACCCGGACGCCGGTGAGGTTCTGCCGGGTAGCCGCAGTAACCGCATCCAGTTTCCCTTGCACCTTCTTATACATGGGCATAGTAATCAGCATGATACCGAAAACGATCACGCAAAGAACCGGTATCACTCCAACAAACACCAGTGCAGCATCAAAATCAATGGTAAAGGCCATGACCATGGCACCAAATACCACAAAAGGTGACCGCAGCAAAAGCCGCAGTGTCAGATTGACACCGCTCTGTACCTGATTGATGTCAGAAGTCATCCGGGTGATCAAAGTGGAGGTGCCCACCCTATCCAGATCTGAATAACTGATGGATAAAATATGCTTCATCAATGCCTGGCGAATTCTGGTACTGAAGCCTACTGCAGCTTTTGCCGCAAAGAACTGAGCCGTAACGGCGCAGATCAGGCCAATAATGCCCAAACCAATCATCACAAGGCACATTTTTACAACATAACTGCTATCAGAATTGCCGATACCGTTGTCCACAATAGCAGCAACCACCAGAGGAATCAGAAGCTCAAAGGTAGCTTCCAGCAGTTTAAACAGCGGACCCAGGGCACATTCTTTCCCGTAGCCTCTCATATAACGAAGCAATCGACGCAAAACACATCACGTATAATAAAAACCATCTCGAAAGGGGTGGTTTTTATCATATCTCCTTCCTCAAAAAGATTGTATCGCAGGAGTAGCTACCTGCGTTATAATCAGTACAAGCACTGTGGATTTGTTGCTAAAGTAATACGGCTTGA
>JAZSLC010000217.1:0-11678 GCA_045535175.1 Faecousia sp.
CCCCGCAGGCGGTTTACCAGCAGAGTTGCCAGGGCGTCGCCCTCTACATCCTCGGCAATGATGATGATCTTCTTGCCGGCCTTGACCACAGGCTCCAGGATGGGCAGGATCTCCTGAATGGAGCTGATCTTCTTATCGGTGCTCAGGATGAGAGCGTCGTCCAGTACGGCCTCCATCTTGTCGGTATCGGTGACCATATAGGGGGAGATGTAACCCCGTTCGAACTGCATACCCTCAACAACATCCAGGCCGGTCTCAGCGGTCTTGCTTTCTTCGATGGTGATCACGCCTTCGGTGCCCACCTTCTCCATAGCCTCTGCGATCAGAGCGCCGATGGACTCGTCGCCGGAAGAGACGGTACCGACACGGGCGATGTCAGCAGAGCCGTTGACGGGAACGGAGTTAGCCTTAATGGCTTCCACAGCAGCAGCAACAGCCTTCTCGATGCCCTGGCGCAGGACCATGGGGTTTGCGCCGGCGGACAGGTTCTTCAGACCTTCCCGGGTGATGGCCTGTGCCAGCACGGTAGCGGTGGTGGTGCCGTCACCGGCAACATCATTGGTCTTGGTAGCCACTTCGCGGATCAGCTGGGCACCCATGTTCTCAAAGGGATCCTCCAGCTCCACTTCCTTGGCGATGGTCACGCCGTCATTGGTAATCAGGGGAGCGCCGTACTTCTTGCCCAGCACCACGTTGCGGCCCTTGGGGCCCAGGGTAACCTTCACGGTGTTGGCCAGCTGGTCGATACCGGCCTGCAGCTTCTTACGGGCTTCCTCGCCGTAAACAATCATTTTTGCCATTGTTGGTTCCTCCTAAATCAATCGGTCACAACAGCCAGAATGGATTCCAGCTTTACGAACTTGTAGTCAACGCCGTCCAGCTTGATCTCATGGCCATCAAACTTGCTGACAACCACCTGGTCACCCACGGAAAGGGTCATGGGCACTTCCTTGGTGCCGGGACCAACGGCCACGACCTCATAAATGGCGGGCTTTTCTTTATTGGCGGTAGCCAGGATGATACCGGAAACGGTGGTTTCTGCAGCTTCTCTCTGCTTCAGCAGAACGTTGTCTGCCATAGGCTTAAGCTTCATATGAATATCCTCCAAAATATGATTTAGATTGCGGCGAAGCCGCATGTATCTACATTGTTAGCACTCCGGCAACCGGAGTGCTAATATATAATAGCGCAAGGCCAATCAAAAAGCAAGAGGAAATTGGGGAAATTCGGTAAAAATTTTATGAACATTAGAAAAATTCCCTCCGAAATTGGAAATCAGCCCCCGGGAGGCTCCGCTGACCCGGAAACCGGCATGGGGAATGAGGGAATTCCCAGTGGATGGGAAGGACGGAATGTTGATGGGGCGCGATGATCTTTTGGTAAAAATGTTGAATTTCACGCGAAAAAACCGGGATTTCCTCTTGCCTTTTGTGCGATATTCCTTTATAATGAAGACAACTGTGGGTAAAGGGGGCGTTGCGCCGTGGGCGAACTGATTGCTGTTCTGTCCGGTAAGGGCGGTACAGGCAAAACATCCGTTACTGCGGGGCTTGCAACGGCTCTGGCAGAATCCGGGGCCAAGGTTTTGTGCATCGACTGCGATGTAGGGCTTCGGAATCTGGACATTTCTCTGGGCATTTCCCAGTTGGGAGCCCTTTCTTTTCTGGATGTGTGCAGTGGGAACTACTCCCTGGACCAGGCCACAGCCCATCCCCTGTTCCCGGGGCTGAAGTTTCTGACGGCGCCCATGAACTGCGATGCTTCCCAGGTGGAAAAAAGCGAATTTACCGAATTGCTGCGAAAAGCCCGGGAGCGATTCCAGTATGTGCTTCTGGATGCCCCTGCGGGGGTGGATGCCGGTTTCCGGCTGGCTGCCTGCTATG
Source organism: Faecousia sp. (assembly GCA_045535175.1). GTDB lineage: Bacteria > Bacillota > Clostridia > Oscillospirales > Oscillospiraceae > Faecousia. Next base: position 1,884 of record JAZSLC010000217.1, read on the forward strand.
CGGACCGGGTGCTGCTGGTAACCGGTGCGGACCCCGCTGCTGTGCGGGACGCTGCCAGGGCTTCCGATTTGCTGGAGCTGATGGGCAAGCGGGATGTGCGGCTGGTGGTGAACCGGGTCAACAAAAAGATGGTTACCGCCATCAAAACCAACATCGATGACATTATGGACAAGGCCGGGCTGCCCCTGATTGGTGTGGTTCCGGAAGATGCCAATGTAACCCTTGCGGCGGCCATGGAAAAACCACTGCTGAAATATACAAAACGCGGGGCGGCTGCGGCTTGCCGCCGGATTGCAAAACGGATTCAGGGACTGTCGGTCCCCATTGACCTATAAGGAGAGATGGCTATGAATATCGCGTTTCTGGCACATGATAAGAAAAAGGAGCTGATGGTGCAGTTCTGCACCGCTTATAAGAGCATCCTGATGAAGCACAACCTGTTTGCCACAGCCACCACGGGCCGGCTGATCGCAGACAACACGGGTCTGCACATCACCCTGCTGCTGAGTCACAAACAGGGCGGTCACCAGCAGATCAATGCCCGCATTGCCTATAATGAGATCGACCTGGTGCTGCTGTTTACCGATCCCAATACCACCGACCCCTGGGATGACAGCCAGATGATCGAAACCATTCGCCACTGCGACAAGCAGAATGTGCCCATTGCCACCAACCTGGCCAGCGCCGAAATGCTGATCATGGGCCTGCAGCGGGGCGACCTGGATTGGCGCGAAATGCTGCACAGCAAGCCGAAATTCTAAGCTACTACCGCCCGGCTTCGGTTGGGCGGTATACATTATATATTATGTAACGAACCATTTTGTGTGGGAGGAAAGACGATGGAACGAATCACCCCCCGGACCCTGTCCGGTTTTATGGAATTGCTTCCCGGAAAACAGATCCGGATGGAGCGTATGATGGACATTCTGCGCAAGACCTATGCCCAGTACGGCTTTGCCCCTCTGGACACTCCGGCCATTGAGGATGCCAGAATTCTGCTGGCCAAGGGCGGCGGCGAGACCGAAAAGCAGATTTACCGCTTCCAGAAGGGCGACAGCGATCTGGCCCTGCGGTTTGACCTGACGGTGCCTCTGGCCAAGTATGTGGCCCTCCATGCCGGTGAGTTGGCCTTCCCCTTCCGGCGCTATCAGATCAGCAAGGTTTACCGGGGCGAGCGGGCCCAGCGGGGCCGTTTCCGGGAGTTCTACCAGGCTGACATCGACATCATCGGCGACGGCAAACTGGACATTCTCAACGAGGCGGAGATCCCGGCCATTATTTATAAGGTATTCCGGGGCTTTGGCCTGACCCGGTTCCAGATTCGGGTCAACAACCGCAAGATCCTCAACGGCTTCTATGCCATGCTGGAGCTCAGCGAAAAGAGCGGCGAGATCATGCGCACCGTGGACAAGCTGGATAAGATCGGGGCCGAGAAGGTCCGTACCATCCTGGTGACGGATTGTGCCCTGACGGAAGCACAGGCCGATGAGATCCTGAAATTCATCGCCATCACCGGCACCAACGCCGAAGTGATTGCCGCCCTGGAGGGCTATGCCGGCCGGAACGAAGTGTTCGACCTGGGCCTGCAGGAGCTGAAGGCCGTTACCGCCAACCTCTCTGCCTTCGGTGTGCCCGAAGCCAACTTTGCCGTGGACCTGACCATCGCCAGAGGTCTGGACTATTACACCGGCACCGTTTACGAAACCACCCTGCTGGATCATCCCGAAATCGGTTCCGTCTGTTCCGGCGGCCGGTATGATGACCTGGCGGGCTACTACACCGAGCGGAAGCTGCCCGGCGTGGGCATCTCCATCGGCCTGACCCGGCTGTTCTATGTGCTGGACGAGCAGGATCTTCTGAATCCGGAGCTGCCCTCCGCTCCCGCCGATGCCCTGGTATTGCCCATGACCACCGATCCCGCTCCCGCCATTGCCCTGGCGGAAAAACTGCGCGCTGCAGGCCTGCGGATCCAGCTCTACGGCGAGCAGAAGAAGTTCAAGCAGAAGATGAGCTATGCCGACAAGCTGGGGGTCCCCTTTGCGGTGCTGCTGGGTGAAGATGAGATTGCCCAGGGCAAGTGTTCCGTCAAAAACATGGCCACCGGCCAGCAGGTAACGGTGACTCCCGAGGAAGCGGCGGCCCACATTCAGCAGGCCCTGGCAGAAGGAAACGGCCCCATCATTCTGGAGAAGTAAGACCATGGAGCAGAAATTTATCGCGGCCTGGATGGCAAACCGGGAAAAAGCCGCCAAAATCGGCGTGCGGCTACGGCCCATGGAGGAAGCGGACGCCATGAAGCAGGCCCACCGGGCCCTTTCCGGCAACCGCATCAGCGACGGCTTCAACATCCTCTCCGACAAGAAGCGGCTGGACCTGTCGTTGGAAGCCCTGGTGGTGGACAAGCGTTTCACGGCCCTCTTTACCGATGAAGAGTGCAACAACGCCCTGAACCGCCTGCTAAGCGCCGGCCATCGGTTCTGAAATCACAAAAAACCCACGGCTCAGCCGTGGGTTTTCTCATTTCATGAACTTTTCGATGGCGGCGCAGAGGTCGTCGATGGCGCTTTCGTCGCCTGCTTCCACCGCGTCCACCATGCAGTGGCGGATATGGTCCTGGAGGATCACTTTTCCCGTATTGTCGATGGCGGAGCGGACCGCTGCAAGCTGCACCAGCACCTCGGAGCAATCGTATCCCTCTGCGACCATCCGCTTTACGTTTTCCAGGTGACCGATGGGCCGGGCCAGACGGTTGACCACCGCCTTCTGATTTTCGTGGACATGGCCGTGGGAGTGGGCGATGCCGTGGGCGTGCATATAGGCGTGGTCGTGTTCCTGTTCGTGTTCGTGATGATCTGCCAAAACTGCCCCTCCTTTTTCTCCGTTTTACCTATGATACCCCATTTTTTCGGAACTTGCAAGCCCCTGAGGGGGATATAATTTGAAGTAAGGGGGAGCGGGCGGCGGTCAATGGGTGGCTGCGGCAGACTGGGCCAGCTTTTTGCCCTTGATTACCAGAATGAGGCCGAAGGCGAGCAGCAGCACACCGGGAATCAGACCGATGAGGAAGATACCGGCCTGTGCCCGGACGGCAGCCTTCATGGAATCTGCGGCAGTGCTTCCAAAACCGTCAAAGAAGCCGTTGACGGGGTTTTGGTTTATGATTTCGTCCCGGATACTCTGGGGAAGGTCGTCGGGAAGCCCTTCAAACTGAACGTCCACATTGGACCCAAACCCCAGGTCAAAACCGTCCATGCCCGCAGAAATAAAACCGCCTGCAACAACCGGCCACAGAAGCCACAGGGCAATGGAGAGAATACATATAAAAGCGCCCAGCGCCATCATAACATAGCCGGACTTGTAACCGTGACGGCGCAGGAAAAGCATGATCCGCTCTTCCACCGGAGGTACCGGCGCAGTGGGGGAGATGGGGGCAGGGCCTTGATCCATCAGCAGATAGTCGGTGGTAACACCGAACAGCTGTGCCAGCCGGACAATCTTGTCGGTTTCGGGGACGGCCTCGTCCCGCTCCCATTTGGAAACCGCTTGCCGGGATACGTCCAGCTGCTCCGCCAGGGCGTCCTGAGAGATGCCTTGCCGCTTTCTCAGGGCCTGCAGTTTTTCGCCAAATGTCATAGGAATCGCTCCTTTCTGTGATGCCATCATTTTATCAGGATGGGGCGGATTCGTCCAGCACTTTCACTTGGAATCTTCGCAACCTGTGGTTGCGTTTCAAAAACAGGCCCGGTAAGTGGGGTCTGCATTGACGGATGGGCTGAATTCTGTTATAATACAAAGTTGAAAAAACATGGGATCATCCCATTGGAGGAACCGTTATGAGAATGAGAAAAATGAAGAACCTGGAGCCCCGGATGGAGCGCTGCGGCACCCTGCGGGTTGCGGAGCCTGCTGCCATGAAGGGCAATTGGCGTTCTCTGAAGCCCGATTGCACGGCCCTTTGGGTGGAAGTGGGCTGCGGCAAGGGCAAATTCACCGCAGAAACCGCCCAGGCCAACCCCGATGTGCTACTGATTGCCGTGGAGCGCTGCCGGGAGGCCATGGTGGTGGCCATGGAAAAGGCCAAAGAACTGGGCCTTACCAATGTGTTTTACATCGACATGGACGTGGCCAACATGGAAGAAATCTTTGCGGCCGGGGAAATCGACCGGCTGTTCATCAACTTCCCGGACCCCTGGCCCCGGAAGAAGAATGCCAAGCGCCGTCTGACCCACAGAGGCTTCCTGGACAAGTACTGCCGGGTGGTGCGGACCGGCGGAGAGTTCCATTTCAAGACCGACAATGCCCCCCTCTTTGAGTTCAGTGTGGAGGAGTTTGCAGCCTGTGGTCTGGAAGTGAAAAACCTGACTCGGAATCTCCATGAAAACGGCATCGTGGGTATTATGACCGGCTACGAAGAAAAGTTCTATGCCCTGGGCACTCCCATCAACCGCTGCGAGGTGGTTTGCAAGCCCTTCGTGCTGCCTCCCGAGGAGAAGAAAGCCCAGGACAGCCAGTAATCCAAATCCAACATCACAGAGGAAAGACCATGACCTATTACGCTGGAAAATGTGATATTGCGGTAATCGGCGCAGGACACGCGGGCATCGAAGCGGCCCTGGCCTGTGCCCGTTTGGGGCTGCATACCATCCTGTTCACCATCAATCTGGACAGCGTGGGCAATATGCCCTGCAACCCGGCCATCGGCGGTACCGGAAAGGGCCATTTGGTCCGGGAGCTGGATGCCCTGGGGGGCGAAATGGGCGTTGCTGCGGATCATAGCTGCATCCAGTACCGGATGCTGAACCGGGGCAAGGGCCCTGCGGTTCACTCCCTCCGGGCCCAGGCGGACCGCCGACGGTATCAGGAGTATATGAAGCACACCCTGGAACTGCAGGAGGGCCTGGAACTGAAGCAGGCCATGATTACGGAAATCTTCACGGAAGAGGGCCGGGTCACCGGCGTTCTGACCCGGCTGGGCGCCAGATATGATGCCAAAGCGGTGATCATCGCCACCGGAACCTTCCTGGACAGCACCGTGATCACCGGCGAAAGTGTGGAGGCCTCCGGCCCCGACGGAATGCACGCCTCCGTGGGCCTGGCGGACAACTTAAGAGCCCTGGGGCTGCCCCTGCGCCGGTTCAAAACTGGCACGCCTCCCAGAGTCAACCGCCGAAGCATCGATTTTTCCAAAATGGAGCTGCAGCCGGGGGATCCGGAGATTGAGCCCTTCTCCTTCCGGACCGGGCACGTCCTGAACAACCGGGCAGTCTGCTACCTGACTTACACCAACGAGGAGACTCACCGGATCATCCGGGAGAATCTGCACCGCAGCCCCATGTATGACGGCACCATTTCCGGCGTGGGTCCCCGGTACTGCCCCAGTATTGAAACGAAAATCGTTCGCTTTGCGGACAAAACCCGCCATCAGCTGTTCATTGAGCCCTGCGGCATGGATACGGAAGAGATGTACATCCAGGGCTTTTCCTCCAGCTTGCCGGAGGATGTGCAGCTTGCCATGATGCGCACCGTTCCGGGCCTGGAAAAGGCAGAGATGATGCGGCCTGCCTATGCCATTGAGTATGAGTGCATCGACCCCACCGCGTTGCTTCCCACCCTGGAAACCAAGAAGATTTCCGGCCTTTACGGAGCCGGACAGTTCAACGGTTCCTCGGGCTATGAGGAAGCGGCGGTTCAGGGCCTGGTGGCCGGCATCAATGCGGCGCTGAAGGTCCAGGGGAAAGAGCCCTTGATCCTGACCCGGGACACCAGCTACATCGGCACCCTCATTGACGATCTGGTGACCAAGGGAACCCAGGAGCCCTACCGGATGATGACCAGCCGCAGCGAGTACCGGCTGCTGCACCGCCAGGACAACGCGGACCAGCGACTCACCGCCATCGGTGCTGCGGTGGGTTTGGTGCCCCAGGAGCAGCTTACAAAGGTTCAGGAAAAGTATGCGGCTGTGGATCGGGAGATCCGGCGGCTGGAAAGCAGCGGCGTTCCTGCTTCCGATGCCCTGAACGCTATGCTCCAAAGCCGTGAATCTGCCCCCGTTGCCAATTCCGCCCGCCTGGCGGATCTGCTGCGGCGGCCCCAGGTGACCTATGAAGACCTGGCGCCCTTTGATGCGGACCGTCCTCAGCTTCCCGGGGCTGTTACCCAGGAGGTGGAGATTCAGCTGAAATATGCGGGCTACCTGGCCCGGCAGCTGAAACAGGTGGAGGATTTCAAGCGGGAAGAGTCCCGGATGCTCCCTTCGGACATCGATTATCAGACCATTGCCGGCCTTCGGCTGGAGGCAAGGCAGAAGCTCTCGGAAATCCGGCCCATGTCCATCGGTCAGGCCGGAAGAATCTCCGGTGTGAGCCCGGCGGATATTGCGGTGCTGCTGATCTGGCTGGAACAGAATAAAGGATAACCAAATTCCCCTCCGACGCATAGAATAGCCGGAGGCGATTTTTATGGCAATTGTGAATACGGAGGTGCCCATTACCTGGGAGCGCTGTGACCGGATGATCCGGCAAATCGTTGAAATGTACCCCTTTTGCAGGATGGAGCGCATCGGCACCACGGCTTTTGGCCGGGATTTGCGGGCGCTGATCATCGGAAGCGGCCCCAGAAAAGTGTTTTATTCTGCAGCCCACCATGCCAACGAGTGGATCACCAGCCTGATCCTGCTGAAATTCGGGGAGGAGCTGGCCCGGGCGGTGGCGGAAAACGGACGGATTTTTGATACGGATGCCCGGACCGTTGCGGAAAACGCTACCATTTACATGGTGCCCATGGTGGACCCGGATGGGGTGGACCTGGTGACCGGGGCCATTCCCTCCGGCACAGTGGCCTACGAAAGTGCGGCGCGGCTTGCGGAAAACTACCCCAATATCCCCTTCCCGGAGGGGTGGAAGGCGAACCTTCTGGGGGTGGACCTGAACCTGAATTACCCGGCCGGATGGCGGGAAGCCCGGGAAATCAAGTTTTCTCAGGGCTTTACCAGACCGGGACCCCGGGATTATGTGGGCAGAGCTCCCTTCGGCCAGCTGGAGAGCCGGGCCATGGGGGAGTATACGGAGGTTTTAGACCCGGCCCTGGTGCTGGCTTTTCACTCCCAGGGGAAGGTGATTTACTGGCAGTTCCGGGATTATGAGGTTCCCGGTGCCCGGGAGTTGGGGGAGCGGCTTGCCCGGGTCAGCGGTTACGAGCTGGCGGATACCCCCTATGCATCCTCCTTTGCGGGCTATAAGGACTGGTTTATTCAGGAATTCCGTCGTCCCGGCTATACCATCGAGGTGGGCGAGGGAGAAAACCCCCTGCCGCTGGAGCAGTTCCCGGAGATTTACCGGGATAACCTGGGCATTCTGGTAACAGCCGCCCTGGGATAAGGCCAGCAGCTCCTTTTCGTATTTAGTCGATCCGCAGCAGTGTGCCAAGGATGCGTTTGGCGCAGATTTCCATGTCTGAGCGGGTCAGGACGCCCTTTTCCATGGCCGCCAGGAGCCGCTCCGGATAGCCGCTGGCCATTTTCAGGTCGTTGCCTGCCAGCACTTCCTTGTAGTGCTCGCCGTAGGTCCACCAGTCGGTGGTGACCATACCGTCGAAGCCCCACTCGCCCCGGAGGATGTCCTCCAGCAGTTCCCGGTTTTCCGATGCCCGGTGGCCGTTGATGATGTTATAGGAGCTCATAATGCCCCAGGGCTTCGCGGTTTTCACAATGATCTCAAAGGCCTTCAGGTAAATCTCCCGGGCGGCCCGCTCGGAAACTCTGGAATCGCAGTTCTTACGGTTGGTTTCCTTGTTGTTCAGGGCAAAGTGCTTGACGCAGGGGGCAATATTCCGGGACTGGATGCCCCGCACCAGGGCGGCACCCATGGAACCCGTCACCAGGGGATCTTCGGAATAATACTCGAAATTCCGGCCGCACAGGGGGCTTCTGTGGATGTTCACCGCCGGGGTCAGCCACATGGCCAGGTTGTTCTCCTTCACTTCCTGGGCACCGGCCTGGCCCACCGCATAGACCACCTCCGGATTCCAGGAGCAGGCCAGCAAGGTGGCGCAGGGGAAAGCGGTGGTGCAGACCCCGCACTCAGGCTTGATCCGCAGACCAGCAGGGCCGTCCGCGGTCATGGCGTTGGGCACATGATACTGGGGCAGGTTGCCGAAACCCCAGGTATTGGCCACACCGGTGTTGGGCTGACCCCCCAGCAGATGGGCCAGTTCCTCATCGGTCAGCTGGGCCACAAAGTCCTCCAGGCTCTGGCTTCCGTCGGCTACATTATTGAAGTTCAGCCGCTCCAGCCGCTCCCGGGACCGTCTGGGGATCCGGGGCACCGCCCGGGTGCCGGGCATCTCGCCGCCGAACCGGGCCACGGTATCATTGGGCTCCAGCGCAGTATCATCAGGGTCATTGGGAACGCCCAGGGGCAGGTTTTCGTATGTTCCGTCCGCCAGAAGCCGATGCTTCAATGAGGTAGGTACCAGCTTGGGAGAAAGCTGCTCTGTTACAAGATTCTCCGCAGCCTCCCAGGTAAAGTCCAGCTCCCGGACATCCCGGACGGAAGTGCCCAAATAGAACCGGTAGACACCCTTTTCCAGCACCCAGGCAGACTTCGCCACCTTTCCAAGATCATCATAGGAGGCAAGGTCCGAAAGGGCACAGGAAATGGTCACTTGCTGGGTTTCGCCGGGCTCCAGCAGGTCCGTTTTCCGGAAGGCCGCCAGGCTCCGGGCTGCCTTGCCCAGCAAGCCCTGGGGCTGCGCCACATAAAGCTGCAAAACTTCCTTGCCGGGCCGGGTGCCGGTGTTGGTCACGGCCGCCTGCAGCACAATCTGTCCCTCCCGAAGCTGCACATCCGTCACATCCCACCGGAAGGTGGTGTAAGACAGGCCGTAGCCGAAGGGATAGACCACCTTTTCCGCCGCACCGGGCAGGGTTTCAAAGTACCGGTAGCCCACAAAAATGTCCTCGGTATAGTCCACATAGTCCTCGGACTCGTGGAACCCGGCGGTGCTGGGGTAGTCCTCCAGGTCCCGGGCGAAGGTATCCACCAGCTTGCCGGAGGGGTTTACATCACCGCAAAGGATGTCGGCGATGGCGCCGCAGCCCTCCATGCCTGCCTGCCATGCCAGCAGCGCGCCGTCGATCCTGGGATTTTCCCGGATCCAGGCGGTGTCCACCATGCCGCCCACATTGAGTACCACCACGCTATGGGAGAAGCTTTCTGTGACGGCGGTGACCATCTGCTGCTCCGTGTCGGTGAGGTAAAAATCGCCCTTTTCGGGGGAGCGGTCTGCGCCCTCCAGGCTGTAGCGGTGGATCAGGATGATGGCGGTGTCGGCGTTTTTGGCAGCATCTGCGATCAGTTCCTGAGGAACTTCTGGCTCGGGGAGGATGTTGCCGCAATCGGGGGCGTTCAGATGGGTCTCAGCATAGTCATAGTAGAACTGACTTACCGGTTCGTAAATGGTGACATAGGGGGCTTTTTCGGAAAAGCCCTCATAAAGGTTCTTTACATAGGCGGGGTAGACCATGCCGCTGCCACCGCCGCCTTTGACATACTCCATAGTGCCGATACCGAAAAGGGCAACGGTGGCGCCTTCCCGGAGGGGCAGGTGACCGTTGTTTTCCAGCAGCACCATGCCTTCGCCGGCAACGGCGCGGGAAAGGGCGATGTGGGCAGCGCAGCCGGTGAGCCGCTGGCCGTTTTCCCCCAGACCGGTGGTCAGATTATAGCGATAACGGCTCCATTTGCCGTTACGGACAAGCTCATGTTTGCGTCGGATATTCATAAGAAATCCCCCTTA
>JAZSLC010000135.1:0-11405 GCA_045535175.1 Faecousia sp.
TCATCTCGCCGCCGTACCAGGTGTTCAAAATCACCTGCTCACGGGAAGTGATGTTGAAGGCTACGCAAGTTTCGGAGTTCAGACCCAGCTCCTTGTAGTTCTCAACCTTGCCCTTGGAAGCATTGTAAACAACGAAGTCGGGCTCCAAGGTGGCCCGCTCTTCCTCGGAGGGAACAATGAACATATTCTTGATGAAGTGAGCCTGCCATGCCACTTCCATGATGAAACGGACGTTCATACGGGTGTCAGCATTGGCGCCGCAGAAAGCGTCAACCACGTACAGCTTCTTGCCGGACAGTTCGTCCATAGCCAGCTTCTTGACGGTTTCCCAGGTCTCCTGGCTCATGGGATGGTTGTCGTTCTTGAACTCGGGGGAGGTCCACCACACGGTGTTCTCGGAATTCTCATCCATAACGATGAACTTATCCTGGGGAGAACGGCCGGTGTAGATGCCGGTCATAACGTTGACGGCGCCCAGCTCGCTGACCTGGCCCTTTTCATAGCCTTCCAGGGTGGGGTCGGTCTCGGCAACGAACAGCTCTTCGTAGGAGGGGTTGTGGATGATCTCGGTGGTACCGGTGATGCCATACTTGCTCAGATCGATCTTAGACATTTGATATACCTCTTTCATTAAAAATTGGGTGATATGTACTGTTTCGGTCCCGAAAAAGATGATTTCTCCGGGTATCCGTAGTTCGCACCAGTATCATACACGATTGGGGGGAAAAAATCAATAGAATTCAAGAAAAATTTACTGATTGAACAGAAATCTGAGGCGAATGTGGCAGAGTACAGGTGCATAAAGACGGCTGTATTTTTGGATCCGATTATGCAAAACAGAGGAAAAGCCACAGGGAAGCATCGGTTTTTTGTTGGTTTAAAGCGCTTTTCTCTATTTACAATTGCTTTTTTATGTGATACTATATAGTTGGTGAAGATTGGACTTTATGTAAGTCTTTTTCATAATATTTCACTTTAAGACCATTTGACGGAGGTTATTTCAATGGCTCAGAAAGTACAGTTTGTAGAGACTGTTCTGCGCGACGCAAACCAGTCTCTGATCGCAACCCGCCTGCCTTTTGAGAAGTTTGAGCCCATGCTCGAGACCATCGACAAGGCCGGCTTCTACGCTGCCGAATGCTGGGGCGGTGCAACCTTTGACGTGTGCCTGCGTTACCTGCACGAAGATCCCTGGGAGCGGCTGCGCAAGATCCGCGCCAAGATGCCCAACACCAAGCTGCAGATGCTGCTGCGTGGCCAGAACGTGCTGGGTTACTCCCACTACCCCGATGATTTCGTACGGCTCTTCTGCACCAAGGCTGTGGAGAACGGCATCGACGTGATCCGTATCTTCGACGCCCTGAACGACGTGGACAACATGAAGGTGGCCATGGAAGCTACCGCATCTGCCGGCGCCATCGCTTCCGGCACCATTTCCTACACCACCAGCCCTGTCCACACCCACAAGAAGTTTGTGGAGATGGTTCGGGAGCTGAAGCAGATGGGCGCTGCTACCATCTGCATCAAGGACATGGCCGGCATTATGGGTCCCCAGGAGGCTTACGACCTGGTGGCTGCCATTAAGGACGCCGTGGACCTGCCCATCGACCTGCACACCCACTCCACCACCGGTCTGGCATTCATGACCTACCTGAAGGCCATCGAAGCCGGCTGTGACATCGTGGACACCGCCATCTCCCCGTTCTCCGGCGGTACTTCCCAGCCCGCCACCGAGACCATGGCTTACGCTCTGCGTCAGCTGGGCTACGAAGTGGACCTGGACGACACCTGCACCAAGGCTATGGCCGACTACTTCAAGGGCATTCGCGATGAGTTCATTGCTGACGGCACCCTGATGCCCAAGGCTCTGGCCACCGATACCCAGTGCCTGACCTACCAGGTTCCCGGTGGTATGCTCAGTAACCTGCTGAGCCAGCTGAAGCAGATGAACGCCCTGGACCGCTTTGACGAGGCCCTCATCGAGACTCCCAAGGTCCGTGCCGATATGGGTTATCCGCCCCTGGTTACCCCCACTTCCCAGATGGTGGGCGTGCAGGCTGTCCGCAACGTGCTGGACGGCGAGCGCTACCGCACCGTTTCCAAGGAAATCAAGGCTTACTGCCGCGGTGAGTACGGCCGCACCCCCGCTCCCATTGATCCCGCCATCCGCGAGATGATCCTGGGCGGCGAAAAGCCCATCACCGGTCGCTATGCCGACTCCCTGGAGCCCATCGTGGAGCCCACCCGCAAGAAGCTGGGCGACCTGGCCAAGTGTGATGAAGATGTGCTGAGCTACATCGCCTTCCCCAACCTGGCCGAGGCTTTCCTGGAGGAGCGCAAGGCCAAGGAAGAGAACGTGGTTACCTACTCCATCGTCGAAGCCTAAGGAGGAACGGTTATGACTTTTCTCAATGCCGGATCCTCTGCTCTGGCCGCTGCCGATCCCGCATCCGCCAACATCGGCCTCTTTGATGCCCTGAAGGTGGGTGGCGTCGGCTACCTGGTGGTGTTCTTTGGACTGATCCTGCTGATGATCGTGGTGATCATTGTCGGCAAGATGTTCTCCCGCAAGCAGGCCGAGAAGAAGGCCGAACCTGTGGCTGCTCCCGCTCCTGTGGCTGTGGCTGCCGAACCCGCAGAAGCACCTGTCGCTCCCGGCACCGCCGGTGCCCTGAAGCTGCATGATGTTCCCCCCAAGACTGCTGCCATGATTATGGCCATCGTTGCTCATTCCACGGGCAAGCCCCTGAACGAACTGCGCTTCATTTCCATCAAGGAGGTCAAGTAAACATGAAGTATAAAGTGACTCTGAACGGCCGCACCTACGAGGTGGAGGTCGAACACGACAAGGCCATGCTCCTTGCCGAATATGAGGCCGTGGCCCCCGCCGCTGCCCCCGTTGCCGCAGCTGTGGCTGCTCCCGCTGCTGCTCCTGCCGCCGCTCCTGTGGCTGCCGGCTCCGGCGACAACGTTTCCGCTCCCATGCCCGGCACCGTCCTGAAGGTCAACGTCACCGTGGGCCAGAAGGTGAAGGCCGGCGAAGTGCTGGTGGTTCTGGAAGCCATGAAGATGGAAAACGAGATCATGTCCCCCGTGGACGGCGTTGTGACCGCTGTTTCCGTCAGCAAGGGCTCCTCCGTTGATACCGGCGCTGTGCTGGTGGTTCTGAACGGCGGTGCCGCTGCCCCTGCTCCTGTGGCTGCCCCCGTGGCCGCCCCTGCAGCTGCCCCCGCTCCTGTGGCTGCTCCCGCTCCCGCAGCAGCACCTGTGGCTGCCGGTGAGACCGTGGTTGCTCCCATGCCCGGTACCATCCTGCGTGTCAATGTGACCCAGGGCCAGAAGGTGAAGTCCGGCGAAGTGCTGGTGGTTCTGGAAGCCATGAAGATGGAAAACGAAATTATGGCCCCCAAGGACGGCACCGTGGTTCAGGTGCTGGCCACCAAGGGCTCCAATGTTGACACCGGCGCTGCTCTGGTAGTCCTCGGATAAGGAGGAGCTCCGGCATGACCATCAATATTGGCGAGATTTTGCTGAAGCTGTGGAATGATTCCGGTTTTGCAACTCTTTCTACCGGTTTTCTTTCTGACGGGGGTTGGCAGAATCTGGTGATGATTGTCATTGCCTGTGTTCTGTTGTATCTCGGTATTGTAAAGAAATTTGAGCCCCTGCTGCTGGTGGGTATTGCCTTTGGCTGCCTGCTGACCAACCTGCCCGGCGCAGGACTCTACCACCAGGAACTGTGGACCAACTTCATGGATAAAACTCATGCGGCTTACCACAGCTACGGCACCATTATGCGGGAAGGCGGCCTGCTGGACATCCTGTATATCGGTGTCAAAACCAGCCTGTACCCCTGCATTATTTTCATGGGCGTGGGTGCCATGACCGACTTCGGTCCCCTGCTGAGTAATCCCAAGAGCCTGCTGCTGGGTGCAGCTGCCCAGATGGGCGTGTTTGCTGCCTTTATTGCAGCGGTAGCTATGGGCTTCACCGGCCCCGAGGCCGCATCCATTGGCATCATCGGTGGTGCTGACGGCCCCACCGCCATTTTCCTGACTTCCCAGCTGGCGCCCCATCTGCTGGGTGCCATTGCTGTGGCGGCTTATTCCTACATGGCTCTGATCCCCATGATTCAGCCCTTCTTCATGAACAAGCTCACCACTCCCGAGGAGCGGCGCATCAAGATGGAGCTGAACCGTACCGTTTCCAAGTCGGAGAAGATTGTGTTCCCCATCGTGGTCACCCTCTTTGTGTCTCTGCTGTTGAAGGACACCGCTCCTCTGATCGGCTGCCTGATGCTGGGTAACCTCTTCAAGGAAACCGGCGTCACCGACCGTCTGTCTGACACCGTTCAGAACGCCCTGATGAACATTGTCACTATTTTCCTTTCCACTTCCGTGGGTGCCACCATGGTGGGTTCCACCTTCCTGACCTGGGAGACCATCAAGATTGTGGTGCTGGGCGTGTGTGCCTTCATTCTGTCCACTGTGGGCGGTCTGCTGGCAGGCAAGGTGATGTGCTGGCTCACCAAGGGTAAGGTCAACCCCCTCATCGGCTCCGCCGGCGTGTCCGCGGTGCCCATGGCGGCCCGTGTTGCCAACCTGGAAGGCCAGAAAGCCAACCCCGCAAACTTTTTGCTGATGCATGCCATGGGCCCCAATGTGGCCGGCGTCATCGGCTCCGCCATCGCCGCAGGTTTCCTGCTGAGCGTTTTCGGTGGCTAAGAAAAGCCAACACCCCGTCGAAAGACGGGGTGTTATGCATTTTTAAGAACAAACGTGGCACAATGGCAACTCCGCAGCGATAAAAAGCCAACACCCCGTCAAAAGACGGGGTGTTATGCAATTTTGTAAGAATCCTCCGTCAAAACGACGGGGGATTTTTGCGTTGACGGGGAAAATCTTAAATTTTCGTAAGACAAGGGGGGCTTCCTTGAAATGAAAATGGCCCTATGGTATAGTTTTATCCAAGCATAGAAAGGGGGATGCCCTATGAAGATTTTACTGGTGGAAGACGATGCCCCTCTGCGGAGGGCTTTGGAAGAGCTTCTTTGCCGGGAAGGCTATGAAGTGGTGAAGGCTGTCAATGTCCGGTCCGCCCGGGCTGCCATGGATTCTGAGGTGGACTTGATTCTGCTGGATGTGGGTCTGCCGGACGGTGACGGGGTGGACCTGTGTAAAGCCTGGCGCAGGGAAGGCCTGGAAACGCCCATTCTGTTTCTCACAGCGAAGGATGAGGAGCTGGATGTGGTCCGGGGGCTGGATGCCGGCGGCAACGACTATGTTACAAAGCCCTTCCGGATGCAGGAACTCTTAAGCCGCATTCGGGCTTTGCTTCGCAGAAATCAGAAAGAAACCATCCTTACCCGCAGCGGGATTACCCTGGACAGGGAAAAGCTTCTGGCCATCCGGGAGGGGGAGGTGCTGCTTCTGACGGTGACGGAGTACAAAATTCTGGCAAAGCTGATCTCCCAGCGGTCTATCGTGACTCGGGCGGCCCTGCTGGAAGCCCTTTGGGACGTGGACAGCCGGTTTGTGGACGACAACACCCTGTCCGTCCATGTCAGCCGCCTGCGGGAAAAGCTGGGGGGCAATCACATTAAAACCGTTCGGGGGGTGGGCTATCAGTGGATGGATTGATCATTGCCTGTGCCCTGCTGGGCCTTGCCTGCCTGGTGCTGCTGGTGCAAAAGGCCATTGCGAACCGGCGCATCCAAAAGCTGGTGCAGCAGGTGGACGGTTTCAACACCGGCACGGCTCAGATGCTGGATGTGGCCCTCCGGGAAGACCGGCTCGCTCAGCTGCAAAACGGCATTGCGGACCTGCAGCTGGCCCTGGCCCGGGCCAGACAGTTGAATGCGGAGGAGTGCAGCCGCACCAGCCAGCTGACGGCCGACATTTCCCATCAGCTGAAAACACCTCTGACCACCCTGCGGCTTTATACGGAAATGGATGAGGGGCCCCATGCGGAGGCCTGTCTGGACCAGATACAACGGATGGAAACCCTGATTCAGGCGCTGCTGCGGCTGGAGCGGCTCTGCGCCGACGGCTACGCCTTCCGGTTTGCCCCGGCAGAGGCTGAGACCCTGATCCGGGAGCAGTGGGAGAGCCTGCAGGCCCTCTGGCCGGAGAAGCGGCTGATGATCGAAGGAACAGCCCACATTCGCTGCGATTCGGAGTGGCTTGGGGAAGCATTCGGGAACCTGCTGAAAAATGCCTGCGAACACACTCCGGCGGATGGGGTGATCCGGGTGCAGCTGGAGCGGACGGAAGCGGCCTTTTTCTGCACCATCGAGGACAACGGCGGCGGTGTAGCCCCGGAGGAACTGCCCAAGCTGTTCCGGCGGTTTTATAGAGCTGAGCATCAAAGCAAAAACGGCGCGGGCATCGGCCTGGCCATCGTAAAAGAAATCATCCACAGGCACCATGGAACCGTCACCGCTGAAAACGGGGCCCTGGGCCTGAAAATGACCGTTTCCATGCCCATGCTGGACAGCAGCCTTACAAATTCGTAAGGCAAACGTAAGATAAAAGTAAGCTTTGCCTGTTATGATGGACCTGTAAGGAGGTAATTATTATGGAAATTTTGAAAGCAACAAACCTCAGCAAGATCTATCAGACGGGCGAATCCGCTGTTTATGCCCTGAATGAGGTGAGCCTTGCCATCGAGGAAGGCAGTTTTGTGGCCATCACAGGCCCCAGCGGCAGCGGAAAATCTACCATGCTGCACCTGCTGAGCGGCCTGGACAAGCCCACCCACGGCACGGTCACCTACCGGGACAAGGATTTGTACAAATATAACGACAATCAACTTTCCGTCCTGCGGCGGCGCCGTTTCGGTTTCGTGTTCCAGAGCTATAACCTTGTTAAAGAGCTGACCGGCTATGAGAATATGCTCCTGCCGGTGATGCTGGACAGCAAAAAGCCCGATGAGGCCTACCTTGGCCGCATCATTGAAATCCTGGGCATCGGGGACCGGCTGTCCCACCTGCCCGGTGCCATGTCCGGCGGTCAGCAGCAGCGGTTCTCCATCGCCAGAGCCCTTTCCAACAAGCCCGCAATTTTGTTTGCGGACGAGCCCACCGGTAACCTGGACGGCAAGGCGGGCCGGGAGGTACTGACACTGCTGCGCACCGTCAGCCATGAGCTGGGCATCACCCTGGTGCTGGTGACCCACGATATGAAGGTAGCCGAACAAGCGGACCGGATCATTCAGCTTTCCGATGGGCAAATCGCCGCTGACAGCGGGGTGCGCTTATGAAGAAGCTCACCTATTCTTCCATGGCTGCCGCCCGGCTCCGGGCCAACAAGCGGCAGTACCTGAGCCTGGTGCTGGGGATTTTTCTGTCTATTTTCATGGTCAGCACCCTGGTTCTGAGCATATACGGCATCTATCAGGCGGAGCTTCAGAAGCGGTATGACAAGGTGGGCTATCTGGACATGGTGATGATGGAAGGTGCCTCGGTTTCCGACCAGGAGATAAGGTCTTTCAAGGAGTTTGACCGCTTCGGTCACGCCTACATTTCCGGCGTTGTGACGGACCGGAATGTGTATGTGGGTTATTACGATGAAACGGGCCTGGAACTTATGAACCTGAACCCCCTGGAAGGCCGTTTGCCCAATGCCCCCGGGGAGATTGCCCTGGAAAAAACGGCCATGGACATTCTGGAAGTGGCCTGGCAGGTGGGGGATACCGTCACGTTGGACATCACCCCGGTGGACGGCACCGCCGAGAGCCGCAGCTTTAGGGTGGTGGGCATCCTGCCGGAGCGGTCCGTCTACCTGGGAATTTCCGACCTCCGGGGCATCAGCCAGTTCCCTGCCATCATCACCGCCGCTCAGGAGCCGGTTTTTGCTGTGGGCAGAGTGGCGGCCCATCACCTGATGGGGCTTTCCAAATTTGCAACCCTGGACCGGGCCATTCTGGCCCTATGGGAGCGGTACCGGAGTGGCGGGGGCGTTGTTGGCAATTTCTACGGACTCAGTATCACCGGTGAACAGCGGCAGTATGCCGGCCTGAGCGGAATTCTGGAGTCGGACGAGGAAATGTTTGCTCTGATGACCCTTGCCGGGACCCTGGGCGTATCACTGATTCTAAGCTGCGCGGTGGGCATTGCCGGTGCCATGGAGGGAATTCTCTCCAAACGGCAGGAGGAAATTGGTGTACTCCGGGCCCTGGGGGCCACCCGGCGGCAGATTCGCCGGATGTTCAGCCGGGAAAACCTGATCCTGGCGCTGACGGTTTCCCCGGTTTCTCTTCTGATCAGTATGGGCGTGATTTGGGTGCTGTCGCTGCTGCTGCCCGGGAGCCTGAAATTTGCGGTGAACCTCTGGCTCCTTTTGCCCGTTGGGGCGTTCAGTGTGGCCATCATTCTCATTTCCGGCTATCTGCCCCTGGCCCGGGCCTCCAAGCTGATGCCCATGAGCGTCATCCGGGATACTGCCATGCTGCGCCGGAGCAAGGGCGTGAAGTCCAAAAAGAAGTTTTCTGCCACCCGCCTGATTGCATCCCGGCAGGTTCGCTTCAACCCCACCCGGCAGCTGGGTGCCCTGCTGCTGGTGGTGCTGACGCTGCTTTGCTCCGGGCTGCTGATGGGCTCCATCGTGTCCTATTCCGCATCTACATTTGGAAGCATGGAGGCCTTTGCCATCTCTTCCAGTTCCAACTGGAACAGTGAGGGCCATATCGGCCAGACGGTCACCGAGTCCCTCACCAAGCAAAGTCTTGCCCAGATTCGGGGGCTGAACCATGTAAAATACATCACCATGGACCGGCACATGACGGTTTCGGTGCTTCTGGACCATGTGCCCCGGTATGTGTTTGCCGATTTTGGAGATTCCCAGTTCGGAATGCTGGATGACGAGCAGTTTGAGGAGGCCATGGCGTATCAGGGGAGCAGTTCGGATTATTGGAGAAGTCACCGGGAGGAATCCCGGGCGGCTTATCTGAAGTTCCTCAAAGACTATGGCATCTCCGGACAGGCATACCGGACCACAATTGCCACTCTGGAACTGGATGATAATACCCTGGACAAGCTGCAATCCTGTGTCACATCCGGCAGGATCGATGTGGAAGCCATCCATGCGGGAACGGAAGTGATTGTGGTTGCACCGGAGAAATGGATCAAGGCAAACCCCAACTCTGCCGGCATTATGTCCTGGTATACGGAAGCCGCCATGAAGAATGACGTGGACGGAGAAGGCGCAGTCCTTGCCGCCTGGAATGATACCTTTGAGGCGGGGGATCCCCTTACCCTGCTGCAGCTTTACCGGCGGGAAGCGGATGGGCCCGTTTCCCGGGTGGATGCGGCACCCACCGTTGGAGCGGTGCTGTACTGGGATGGGGGCTTGGTCCGTTCCCACATGAGTGATACACTGATCATCACCAGCGAACAGGGTCTGGAAAACATGGGGTTCCCCATGGAGGGCCTGTGGCGGGTGGAAGTGTATCTGGAGGGGGACATTTCCCAGGAAAAGGAGGAACTTCTGGAAACCCAGCTCAACGCCATTGCCCGCCGGAATGAGGGCTACAGGGTAGATAACTACCTGGCGCTCTACCGCCAGCGGCAGGCGGCAAAGCGCCAGGAAATCCTCCTGTATTCCGCCGTGGCCATTGTGTTTTTCTCAGTGTCCGTGGGCATGATCGTGTCTTCGGTGACCCGCCAGTTAAACAGCGAGGGAAAGACCATCGGTATGCTCCGGGCGGTGGGTGCCGATGAAAAGGCCATTTTGGGCTGTTACAGCGGCCGGGTCCATGCCAGCGTTCTGGGCGGCATGGGAATCTGCCTGGGGCTCATTTTGCTGGCCCTCCTGACGGGGGTCCTTTCCAAGGGGTACCTGGCAATCGGCGACTGGAAGCTGATGGCCTTTATGGGGGTGACCGTTGTCCTTTTAGGGCTTCTTTGTTTGGTGATCTGCAGGTTCCTGCTGCGGCTGCGCATCCGGGAGATCGTGAAAAAGAGCATCATTGAAAACATCAGGGAGCTGTGAGTCATGAAAAGAGTGATTTGTATACTTGTATCGCTGCTTTTGGTGCTGTCCACAGGTGTGACGGCTCTTGCGGCAGAATTTGAACTGGACCGGCATTATACCGCCGAGGGGATGTATTTTTCCTGGTATCAGGGGTATGAACCCACCGTCAGCTACCACACCATGACCCTTTACCTGCCCGTCCGGGGGAAAAGCTGTGTGGGCAGCATCCGGGTGTCTGTTGCCCTGGAGGATCCCCATGTGTTCCTGCTGGCCGGGGAGCCGAAAGAAGTCACTGTTTCTGCCAAAGACGGCGTATATCCCGTGAAACTGACCCTGCCGCTGCAGCGCAGCCGCCGCAACGGCGATTACCCGGCCACCATTACCCTGAAAGGGGTGGACGGCGCCGGGAAAGAGATCACGGAAACCATCCCCTATGTGATCCGCATCCGAGACGGCCTGGGCAGCCACGAAACCATGGAACCGGTCATCACCCGTGTGGCAAGTGACCTGAATGTGGGCAGCGAGGGAAGTCTGAGCCTGACCGTCACCAACCCCACCACCACCCAATCCATCATGGCGGGAGAAATCACCGTCACCGACGGCTCAGGAGAGATTCTGATGTCCGGCTCCGGCCGGATCAAGGTTCCGGAAATCCTTCCCGGGAAGTCCGTGAAGGTTACCGTACCCATGACCGTTATGGGTCACGCCTCCGTCAGAACCCACCGTCTGGAAGTGGTACTTCGCTATCAGGTGCTGGGCCGGGAAGCCCAGTGGAGCGAAAGCTTTACGGTCCCCGTGACCCAGGAGATCCGCCTGGAACAGGGGGGCGTGCAGCTTCCCCCGGCGGTGGCCGGGGAGCTGTCCGACCTGACCCTGCCCCTGATGAACATGGGCAAAGGGGACCTGCGGAATGTGCTGGTGAAGCTGGAAATGGAGGGGACCCTGGAGACCCAAAGTGTCCTGGTGGGCACTGTGGCCCCGGGAGAGAGCCGTCAGGCCCGGCTGACTTTCACTCCCAAGGTCAGTGCGGTGGGAACCCACACCGGCAGGGTCACCGTCACCTGTGAGGACGACTACGGCAACGCCTTCCGGCGGGAGCTGGAAGTGGTGCTGACCGTGGAGGAACCCATCCCGGAGGCGGCCCTGACCCCGGAAGAGGAAAAGCCGCCCCTGAGCCTGGGAAGCCTTTTGCTGCTGATCCTGTGCGCTTCCTTGGCCGCAGGCCTGGTGCTGCAGGGGGCCCTCCTGACCCGAAAGATCCACAATCTGGAAGAAGACCGACTGTAAAACCCAAAGGTGCTGTCTCAAAATGCATATGTAGGGAATGACCTGTGTGTCATTCCCGGGAAAGTCTCTTAAATACGCAATCAGGAACGGCACACAGGCCGTTCCCTGGCTAAATATTCATCTCAGGGGCCGTCTCATTCATTTTGA
>JAZSLC010000055.1:0-5425 GCA_045535175.1 Faecousia sp.
AACCGCATAGCTGAAGTTCCGCACATCGGGCAGAGCCGGGATAGACAGATCTTCTTCACCATCCAAAACCTCGTCCAGATCGTACTCGGTGATCTCGGCATGGATGTTCTGAATGGCATCGGACAGCAGTTCTTCCAAGGGAAGGTTCTCGTAGGGGACGCACGCCAGTTCCGGACCGAAGGGACCGGAGATTTCTTTCATGTCGCCCAGAATCATATCCGGGTTGTCCACGAAATACTGGTTCATTTTGTGACCGTTGGCGTCGGTGTTCAGATGCACCCACGCAGGTTCAATGTCCACCATGCGGTCCCGCTTCTGCAGGAAGATAATGTCGGAGGTCACTTCCGTGCCGGCAGCACTCTTAAAGGTATCGTTGGGCAAGCGAATGGCACCCAGCAGGTCTGCTCGTTGTGCGATGTACTTTCGCACGGCAGGATTCTCCTTGTCCATGGTGCCCTTGGAAGTGATAAAGGCCACGATACCACCGGGACGAACCTTGTCCAAGGTTCGGGCAAAGAAGTAGTCGTGGATCAAGAAATTGTGCTTGTCATACTGCTTGTCTGGGACTTTGAACTGACCGAAAGGAACATTACCGATGGCTGCGTCAAAGAAGCTGTCGGGCAGTTCCGTCTTTTCAAATCGCTGCACCGCAATGGAGGATTTCTGATACAACTGCTGGGCGATTCGTCCGGAAATGCTGTCCAGTTCCACGCCGTATAGCTGAGACTGTGCCATGCTGTCGGGCAGCATACCAAGGAAGTTACCTACACCGCAGGAGGGTTCCAAAATATTGCCCTGTCTGAAGTTCATGCTTTCCAACGCCTTATACATGGCTCGAATAACCACAGGAGGCGTGTAAAATGCCGTCAAGGAGGATTCCCTGGCGGCTGCGTATTCTTCTGTTGTCAGCAGGTCTTTCAGCTCCTGGTACTTGGGAAGCCGGTCATCAAACCAGTGGGACAAACCACCCCAACCTACATATTGGGACAGCACTTCCTGTTCTTCCGGTGTTGCCAATCTGCTCTCTGCTTCTAACTGCTTCAATAGGCGGATAGCAGCCACATTGTTGGCATACCGCTGACTGGGTGTACCTACACCCAAATCATCATCGGTAATGCGGAAATTGTTGCGCTGACTGGTCGGTATCTCCGGAAATATGACAGTTGCTGCGGTTCGTGTTTTCGGCTTGGGTGCAGGAGGTGCCATGATAGGAGATGACATTTCCTCAGCTATGCGCTGTGCATCATTAACCACTGTCTGAACAAACGGGTCACGGTCAAGGGCATCGGGATCAACTACTTCTCCGTTTATAATGCCGTTTCGTTCCAGCCTTTCCCGGATCGCTGCAGGATCTACATCGTCAAGGAAATCGCGTTCCGGTTCTAACTGTTGTGCTTGTGGTCTGTGTGCAAGAAGTGTCGCCACGGCTTCTTCATAGGAATCGAAGGGACCGGCTACAGATGCTGCAACATCCAGTTTGGGATTATATCCGTAGTGATTGTAGTAATAGCCGTTAGGGTATCGCTTGACTTCAATGCGTTCATCGTCCTGCTGAAAGGAAGCAATCCGAAGTGTATCTTGTTGGTAGATGTGTGCCTTAGCAAGCTGTTCATCCGTGAAGTAAATCAGATCGTCAAAAACAAGATTCTCAAGTTCTTGGTCGATCAGCTCTGTCAGAGAGTCATACTTGCGACGGTCCACCAAAATGCCTTCAATGAACCGATCTATCGAAAGTTCCTCCAAATTCACATAGATCTGGATGGGGATTTCTGCATCTGTAATAGTAGTATAACCGATGCCGATTTCCCTCATATTTTCAAAGTCAGAAGGCTGTCCATACTCTTCCTCGCAGAAGTCTGAGATCAAGCGCATTGCCTTTTCCATCGGCGTTTCCAATCCGCCTTGGATATGGGGGTTCATAATTACCGCTGTTCCATGCAGAGGCGGGTCCATTTCATACACAAAACCATGGGGAACGGTCTTGCCTTGCCGATCCGCATACATAGTAACCTTCATGGGAACACCATCGAAATTGTCAGCACGAAGATCTGCTTCCATTTCGGCAATATCGGTGTATTCAATTTGCTCCCGAACCCTACCGTCTGTATGCAGATATTCGATCCGACCAATGGGTAAAGCCGGTGCAGCTTCTACAGCTAACTGCTGTTCCACTTCTACATCGACGGGAATATCGCCAGCAGGTTCTTCCACTTCCTGTACTGCCTCAATTTCACGGAGGTACTTATCGTTCATGGGGTTCTCTTTCAGTAAGTCAAAGAACTCCTGCCGGGGATATACCTTGTGGAACAGAGGGAAGGAGGGGTCGAAAAGGGTTACTTCCTCATCACCCAGGGAAAGCAGCTCATACTGTTGAACACCGATATACAAAGTGTCACCTAATGAAAGCTTGTATTCCTTCGGCTTCGGGGGCGGAGGGTTCAATTCGTCATAGGTCGGCTCCAAAGGGCGAGTGATTTCACCGCTGAGTTTTTCCAGCATCGCTCTTGCGCGATCTGCATGGTGTGTGTTTTCGCTTATGATAAGCTCCATCGCCTGCCGCATAACAGGCAGCGTATACACTTCACCTTCTGCATAACGGGCGGATTTCTCACCTGCGCCAAAAGAACTCCATATACCGGACATGCGGTACAGATCGAATTTCTTTTCCTTGTCTCCAACTTGTTCCCAAAAATCATTGTAATCGTAGATGATGGACCGGAACTCGTCTACCAAAGCATGGCGCTGACGCCGCAATTCAGCGTCACGCAGATACTGAGGATAGGCCTCTTTTTCCTTGGGAGAAAGATAGCGATTAGCAGCAATCAATTCTCGGATTCGCTTTTCCACCATAGGCCACTTCATGACAAACTCTGCGTTTTCCGCTTTATTCTGGGATGAGAAGCGATGCAAACGAATACCCTTCGCATCATGATCCTCCCAAAGACCGCTTCCGGGAATAGGATCGCTGTAACCACCGGTGCCATATTCCTGCTTCAAAAATGCGATATTGGCTTCTTTGGTTTCGTTCTTTTGGAACTGCCCAAAGATCCGCATCTTTCCTTGGGAAAAGCTGCTGCCACGCATCAGCACATAGTCGATGGCGGCTTGAGGAATATCGAAGCCAGGACCGTCCTTGGAGTCAGCATGATAGATTTTCTGCTGCTGTTCCTCTACTGTGGGCAGAGGCTTTTCGCTGGGATCGAGCCAAGTATCCAGGAGAAGCATACCTTCCACACGCGATACCACAGACCACCATTGCATATACACTTCTCGTTCACGGCTTAAGAAGCTGCCACGCCAAAGGTGAAGCATATCATTATAGGCTCGGTAGCCTACTCGTTGGCCATTGCTGAGAATCTGTTCAATGAAAGTGTTATCGAAGTAGCGTTTTAAAAAATCACCGCGTTCCTCTCTGTCCGGATGGGACGCAAAGAACGCGGCGATTTCCACTCTATGATCTTTTAGTTTTTCACAGGTGCGGAGCAGTTCGTTTTTTTCGCCGTCTTGGTAGAAATATTCAACATCCCAGTTGAAATTTCCGTTTCTACCGCTTAGCTGTAAACCACTTCCGCCAGAACTGTCTCCTCGGCTGCTTGCCGGAGGTTGTTCATCAGCTGGACCCACAACATCTGCTCCTTCGCTTTCAGCTCCTCCGTCACGCCCTGTTCCTTGGACAACTTCTGCAGCAGCTTCTCCAGCATCTCGTTGGCCTGCCGGTCCACTTCCTCCAGATGTGTGTTCAGCTTGTCCGCCAGCATCATCCCGGTGTACAGTGCTTTCTTGTGGTTCAACAGGAAGCTGCGCCGCAGCATTCCATACTTGCCCACCTTCGGTGCCTCCGGTACTTCCAGGTTCGGGAGCAGATAGTCGCCCTGCGTTGTATAAGTCAGTTTCATGGTCTATTCTCCTTTCGGTTTTTGTTTTTCTGTCCTCATGATAGCGATTTTCTTCACGGTTGGCAAATGTGCGAGCATTGGATTTTCCCTCCCGCTGAATAGCACGGACAGTCACTTCGATTTCCCGAAGAACCATTTCGGAAATGTCGCTGGCTGCAACACCAAGGACACCGATGGTTTCGTGGGTGTTAAAGTCCAGTACATGGGCAAAGTCCTCAAAGGTATAGAGTTCATTTGGGTCCAGTCCGCAGCGGGTCATCAGCATGTAGCCAACACTGCTTATCAG
Organism: Faecousia sp.; assembly: GCA_045535175.1. GTDB lineage: Bacteria > Bacillota > Clostridia > Oscillospirales > Oscillospiraceae > Faecousia. Next base: position 4,183 of record JAZSLC010000055.1, read on the forward strand.
AGTTTGACGAAGCCACTGCTTTGTGTTCAGTTCGTCCAGTTCTTCCAAAAGGCTGTTGCCCTTTACCGCAGTTAAGGAGGCAACATAGTCGTCCAGATTGTCATTGACGGCATACTCCGCAATCTGCATGAGGAAACTCCGGAAGTTGCCGGTATCTGTTGCTTCACCGAAGCTATTACTCAGAGCCTCCTTCACATCATCCAGGTAACGATCCTGAAGTTGCCAAAGGTTGACCTCTATGCCAGCTCTGCTGTTGGTATCGGACAGATCGAATACATAGCGTAGCTTGTAGGGCACATCCCGGTCCACCAAAAGGGCAATACCTCTTGTGCCAGCATTTACCCATCTACCCAGCTTGTTCCATGTGTCAATCTCCGCACAGGCAGTTGCATCCGGTTTTTGTGCATGAATCAGTAGCTGCTCTTTGAAATCGTACTTGTAGTTGTTTGCGGCGGTATGCAGGAAGGCCATAAACCTTTCGGTATTAGAGGCTATGCTCAGCGCCTCCTGCGCCGCCATTTCTTTTATGATTTGCAATTTACTGGGCATTTCGCACCTCCTAGTCCAGCTTGATCTTTACTTCCACGGTAACACCACGATCCGGAAGAACAGAGGAGAACAGCAGGCCGGTTCGGGCATTGGAAATGGTAGTCACCAGTTCGTTCATGCGGCAGATGGTAGCGTTGATTTCTTTCTGATTATCCGCATAGTAATAGCCGGATTCATCGCTGCAAATAGGAAAACCATCCTTACGCAGACTGCTGATCTTGCGGCGAAGATTTCGCCCATCAATGCAGAAAAGCCGCTGCAGTTCACGACTGTAGACGGCTTTGGTTTTTCCGGTATGGTGTTTTTTAAGATATTCACAGATTGCTGTTCGTTTATCCATAGACAATTTCTCCTTATTGTTTTGTTTTTGCAGTAATCACCTCGCGTCTCTGTCAGTACGTTTGCGCTCAGAAATGGCATGAAATGAGTCTTCTCCAGGAATAAGACCTAACCGTCTACCGTTATCAAAGTTGCGGTGAACCGTACCCATATCATCCACGATTCTTACAGTACCTTTTGTTCCGGGTGGAATAGGTCTGGGATCATCGCCCATAAAATCCAGTTCAATTCGTGTTCCGGGTGGAAACTGGTCCTTCATGCGTTGGACGAGATTTTTATCAATGTACATTTGATGCCTCCTTAGCTCGAGGATTATTCGATGAAGTCGGATCGTAGCCATGTCGTTCTGTGAGCC
>JAZSLC010000159.1:0-14251 GCA_045535175.1 Faecousia sp.
GGCGGCAAAGTGGAATTCATGTACCGGGGCTTCTTTGAGGGAGCAGACCTGGCCTTTATGATCCACAGCTCCTCCTGCGGCAGCCATACCGGCGGTGTCAGCAAGGGCTCCAACGGCTGCATCGCCAAGACCGTCACCTTCCACGGCAAGTCTTCCCATGCAGGCGCCGGCCCTCACCTGGGCATCAACGCCTTGTATGCCGCCAATCAGGCCCTGGGCGCCGCCAATGCCCTTCGGGAAGCCTTCCGGGACGAGGACCATATCCGCTTCCACCCCATCATCACCGGCGGCGGCACCGTGGTAAACGCCATTCCCGATGTGGTCACTATGGAAGCCTACGTCCGTGGTGCCACCATGGATGCCATCGTGGCTGCCAACAAGAAGATCAACCGGGCCATGGCCGCTTCCGCTGCAGCCATCGGCGCCAAGGTCACCATTATGGACCGGCCCGGCTACTCCCCCCGGCTCCACGATGAAGGCATGATGCTGGTGACCAAAGAGGCCATGGAATGTGTTCTGGAAAAGGTAAACTACAATCCCACCGGTTGGGGCACCGGCTGCTCCGACCTGGGCGACGTTTCCATGGTGTTCCCTGCGGTGCATCCCTATGTGGGCGGCACCATCGGCCCCGGCCACAGCAACAGCTACTTTGTGGATGACCCCGAAACCGCCGCGGTGGACCTGGCCAAGGTGGAGCTCATAATGCTGGAGCTGCTGCTGAAGGATAGTGCCAAGCGGGCACTGGAAATCAAGGCCAACTTCGTGCCCACCTTCCCCTCCGTGGAAGCCTTCTTCGCATTCATCGATCAGTTGGATATGGACAAAGAGGCCGTCATCTACAATGAGGACGGCACCGTGACATTGGATTATCAGAAATGAGAGAACATATTGATACCATCCCTCTGAATGAGGCTTTTGAATCCGGGGACGAATGTCCCTTCTGCCACCTGGAACGGCTGGCTGAGCAGCGAACCATCCGCTATGTGCTGGGCCCTGCGGCCAGCTACATGGAACCGGACGTCCGGGTCAAGACCAACCGGGACGGATTCTGCCGGGAGCATTTCAAGAAAATGTATGACTTCGGCAACGCCCTGGGCAACGCTCTGATCATGCAAAGCTACTACCAGGATCTGCTGGACCAGCTGGAAGCGGAAGTGGCCGCCTTCCGGATGCCCGACAAGCGCCCGCTTCTGGGAAAACCCAAGGGCAAGAGCGAGCTGCCCATCCTCGCCTGGGCCAAGGAAAAGCAAAGCACCTGCTTCATCTGCAGCCGGCTGGACTACCACATGAAGCGCTACTATAACACCTTTTTTGTGATGATCCGGGAGGATGATTTCCGGAAAAAGGTAGCCCAGAGCAAGGGCTTTTGTATGCGCCACTTCGTCCCCCTCATGGAAACCGCTCAGGAGGAGCTGCCCAACAGCCAGCGGGAGTGGTTCTACAACACCGTCCTGAAGCTGATGCGGGAGAATCTGGCCCGGGTCAAGGGCGACATCGACTGGTTCGCCGGAATGTTTGACTACCGGCAGGCCGGCCGGGACTGGAAGAATTCCCGGGATGCCGTCAGCCGGGGTATGCAAAAGCTTCAGGGTCTCCACCCTGCCGATCCCCCCTACAAGCAGGATCCTTAACCTCCATCAAATGCAAAACGGACGCAAGCCGCAGCTTGCGTCCGCTTTTTTATGGAATCAGGCCATGGCCACCTTGCGGATCAGTTCCGCCCGGGCGTTGCCCTCTTCGGTCAGCACCAGATTGCCGCCGGTTCCGGCCGCAATCAGGCCAAGGTTCAAGGCTTCTTCCACACCGGCATCCATGGCGTCCCGAACGGTTTCGGTGATGCGGGTATAGCCCAGGATCTTGCCGCCTTCCCGGCACAGGTCCTCCCGGCTCATGCTCACCTGCTGGTCCAGCGCCAGACAGAGGGCATTCACCCGCTCCTGAATGCAAACATCCTTCACATCCCGGTTATCCTCCCCTTCGCCGTCCACCCGGATGCCCATGTAGGTCATGGGATCCTGGTCGGCCCGCCAGCAGAAGGCCACCGGCTTGTCCCGGTCGGTAATCCGCACCCCCAGGTAGTCCAGCAGGCCCATGATCTGCATATGGATCCGGTCACCGGCTCTGCTGATGCCGCAGCTGCGCAGCACCCGGCGCATCAGCATATCCAGAGAAACAGGAGCTTCCTTGGCCAGAACCTTCCGGATCCGGCTGCGCAGGTCTGAGAGATTCTCATCGCTGAGGAATTCCTCCGCCGTCATCTCTCTGGGTTTCAGCTTGGTACCCCGATAGGGCTTGGCCACCGACACCTGGGCGGCAGGCTTTTTCGTCTGAGGCTCCTCAGGGGCCTCCACTTCAGGTACCGGGGTTTCTGCTTCGGGCTCCTCCCCAGCTCCGATCTGTTCCAGGACCTGGAGAATCCGCTTCAGCTCCTTGCCGCTGTTGTCCCACCAATCCATGGACCAAACCCGCAGGAGCTTCCAGCCCAGGCCTTCCAGCACACTGATCTGGGCCAGTTCCCGGTCCCGGGTGGTTCTGGAGGTCTGATAGCCGGGGCCGTCCAGCAGGATGCCCAGCATATAGCGCTGCGGATCCGCAGGATCCACCACGCCCACATCGATCCGGTACTCGCTGCGCCCCACATTCCGGTGGGTCCGGTAGCCCTTCTCCTCCAGGAACCGGCAGATGGATGCAGCAATGCCGCTGGGGCTCACCCGGCCAAAGAGGGCCGTCTGGGCGGTCTGAGGCAGTTCCTTGCCGGAGGCGTATTCCAGGAAGGCCTTCAGGGCAGCCACACCCTCAGCACCGGTACGGCTCAGGTCAATCTGCTCGGGCCGCAGGGTGGAGAATACCATCATTTCCTGCTTGGAGCGGGAAATGGCCACGTTCAGCCGGCGCCAGCCTCCCTCTCTGTTGAGAGGACCGAAGTTCATGTACACTCTGCCCTGTTCGTCAGGTCCGTAGCCGATGGAGAACAGAATCACATCCCGTTCGTCACCCTGGACATTTTCCAGGTTCTTCACAAACACCGGTTCTTCCCGGTCATACAGCCACTTTTCCAGTTCCGGATTCCCGGCACATTCAGCGGTCAGCAGATCATCGATCAGTTCCTGCTGATGGATGTTGAAGGTCACCACGCCGATGCTGAAGTCGTGCAGGGCAGGCTCCCGGAAGCGGCGCAGGATTTCATCCACCACCGCCTGGGCCTCGGCCCGGTTCTGGCGGTTCTTGCTCCGCTCAAACACACCCTCCACCGGAATGAGCCGCACCTTGGACTCCCGGTCGTTGACCGAGGGGAAGGTCAGCAGCCGGCCGTCATAGAAACGGCTGTTGCTGAAGGCGATCAGACTCTCATGGCGGCTGCGGTAATGCCAGCGCAGATGGGTCTGGGGCATGTTCAGGGCCAGGCAGTCATCCAGAATGCTTTCCAGGTCTTCAGTATCCAGATGGTCTTCGTCCACGGTGTTGGTGGCAAAGAAGGTGGTGGGCGGCATCTGCTTGGGGTCGCCCACAATCACCGCGTTATTGCCTCGGGCCAGGGCTCCCACAGCCTTACAGGTAGGCAGCTGAGAGGCTTCGTCAAAGACCACCAGATCAAAAGGCTTGCGCTTGGGGTCCAGATACTGGGCCGCAGAAATGGGGCTCATCAGCATACAGGGACACATCCGCTCCAGCAGGTTGGGGATCTGGTCAAAGAGCTTGCGCAGACTCATGCCTCTGCCGCCGCTGCGGATGGCCCGCTGCAGAATACCCACTTCGGAGCTCTGGGCGGCTTCCTTGGGGAAGTCGGGCAGCTTGGCTGCCAGGCGGCAGAAGATTTCCTTCCGGGTCAGTTCCGTCATTTCCCGGTCCATCCGGGCAAACTGGGCGATCTTCTCGTTAAAGACCGCACCGGCAAAGGTGTTCAGCACATGGCTCTGATCAATGGCCACCATGGCCAGTTCCCGGCTGAGCATCTTCTGCCAGGCGGGCAGCACCTCTTCATGGGCCATGCCGCCCCGGTAGGCATCCAGCACGGTTCCAAGGCCGGCTTCCCAGGCTTCCAGGGCCACCGCATTCCATGCCACCCACTCCTTCAGGCCATCGGCACCGGCAAGAATGGTGCGGCACAGCTGCAGCTGGGCCGAGATCCAATGATCGGCACGGTCGTCAAAGGTAAGCTGCAGCAGCTCCCCGGCGCTCTCCCGGGTTTCCTGAACCTGATTCCAGGCATCCACCAGGGACTGCCCCAGGGTCCAGGCCTTCTGACGCTGCCTGACATCAGCAGAGAGTTCCTTTTCCAACCGGTCTGCGCTGGCTGCGGCCTCAGATGCCCAGCGAATCACCTGATCCCAATCGGTCGTCCCTTCTGCAGTGAGCATTTCCATACCTGCGCCAAACCGGGCGATCAGCTCGTCCGCCTCTTTGCGGGCCTTCTGATAGTCGCACAGCAATGTGAAGGCTCCAAAGAGCTGCTCTTTGCGGACCGGGGACTTGGCCAGAGGTGCCATCCGGCGCACCAGGCCGTTCATGGCGATCATTCTGGGCAGGAACCACTCGGCTGCAGCCTCGTTGTACCGGCTCATCAGTTCCTGGCCGTCCTGGCGCAGGAACAGGTCGTTCCAATCCTTGCTCAGCTCCTGACGCAGCTGCTCTGCCCGCTTGCAGGCAGCGGCCATATTCCGCACGCCCACAAGGTACGCCCGCAGATCATCTGCTTCCCGCCACTGGTCAGGCCACCCGCTCCATTTGCCCAGTTCCTGGGCAATCTGCACCAGGTTGCGGATCTCTTCCAGGGTTTCGGGGGCATCTTCAGTTCCTTCCAGCACCTCTTCCAGGGCTTCCAGGGCCTGAATGAAAGCACCCAGCACCTTGGGAAGGGCCATGCGCAGCCGCTGAGAATACTGGGCCACACCCACAGCCGTCAGGGGATGGCCCTGGGGACGTCCCACATACCGGCCTGCCGCAACCAGCCGCTGCAAAATGGTCTGCTGGCGGCTCCAGGTGCCCTCGTCCACCTGTTCCAGCTGTTCGGAGGTGAAGGGCGCCATCTCAGGGGCATTTGCTACGGCCTCATAATCACCGATCAATTCATAAAGGGTCTTGCCGCAGAGCTGCATCCGGTGCAGGGCCTGGACATACTGGTCCAGATCCCGGCGCAGGGCCGCAATTTCCTCGGCCTTATCCATAAACTGGCGGGAGCTGGCCTGGCGGCCAATCTCCATCACCCGGCGCAGCTGCTCCAGAACATCCCGCTTTTTGGCCTTGTTGGAGTGCAGTTCCAGACAGAAGGGACCCAGGCCGATCTGTTCCAGACGCTTCTGAACCACTGCCAGGGCAGCCATTTTCTCTGCCACAAACAGCAGGCTCTGGCCACTGGCCAGGGCATTGGCAATCAGGGCCGTAATGGTCTGGGATTTGCCGCTGCCGGGAGGGCCATGAAGCACAAAGCTTTCCCCTGCAGCCGCTGCCTTAATGGCAAAGAGCTGGGAAGCATCGGCACTGAGGGGCAGCAGCACTGCGTTCTCCCCAATGGCACCGGGCTCGGACATATCCACGCCCTGCCAGGTAAGACGGCCTTCCATCAGGCTCTTCACGATTTTGTTGCGCTCCAAATCACCGATGCGGCTGCGCAGATCATTCCACATCACAAACTGGGAGAAGGAGAAAATGCCCAGATAGGCCGACTCCAAAGTGTCCCAGCGCTTCTTGTCCATAACCGCCTGCCGCAAAACGGTCATCACCTTGCGGATGTCAATGCCCTTCTCATCCACAGGCAAGGGATCCAGCCCGTTTACCTGGATGCCGAAGTCCTGCTTCAGCTTCTCCAGGATGGTGATGTTCATGTGGGCCTCGTCTTCCCGCAGGCGAATCACATAGCCCTTGGCAGCGGCCTTGCGGACGATGTCCACAGGCACCAGCACCACAGGGGCATACCGGGCCTTGGTGGACCGGTCGGTTTCATACCAGCGCAGCAGACCCAGGGCCAGGTAAAGGGTGTTGGCACCGTTTTCTTCCAGGCTGGTCTTTGCGGTACGGTACAGATTCTTCAGCGCAGCGGAAAGCTCCGCCTCGGTATAAGCAGTGCGCAGACGGCCGTTCTGGAACTCGGACCGAAGCACCGCAGTATACTCGCCCAGTTCGTGGAAATGGTCAAAATCCAGCCGCTCTTTGGGCAGATTCCAATCCTGGGGTCTGGGCAAAACGGAGAATTCCCGGCCCTCCTGGAGACAATCTTCCAGTTCATCCAGAGAGGTGGTCAAAATGGGCACCGTGGACTTGCTCAATCGCAGGTTGATCAGCTGATTGCGCAGGCCCAGATCCAGGAGTTTGCGCTCCCACTGACTCACCTTGGGCAGGGCACCGGGCTCCGCGTTGTCATCGGTGGCAACGGTGTCGACCATCTCTTCCGGCTCCTGGCTCACCACGTCGGCGGGATCCTCCTGGGGCACCACAGTCCATCCACCCTCAGTGGGAACCCGCTGGGGCAGGGGCGTGATGCCGCTGAGCCGGGCCCGCTGCACGTCGATGATCATCTCAATGGGCTCCAGCAGCTGCTCTTCGGCGCTCTTTCTGGCCCCGTCAAAGGCGCAGCTGTTTCCATCGGTAAAGAGAGTGCATTCCACCACGGCAATTTCGTTGACACCCTTGGCCATGCGCTTGGTAATGGCGGACCGGTCATCGATCACCGCATCGGGGAAGGTCTTCTCCTCCAGCCACACGCCTGCAAAGATGTGGCCCCGCTTCAGAATCAGCAGGGGATGCAGTCCCATGGCCTCCAAACATCCGGCATAGAGCAGTGTCAGATCCAAACAGGTGCCCATTTTCTGGGACAGCACCGTATCGCACAGCCGCACCCGCTGGCCCTGATTGTCATAGCTGGCCGGGGGAACCGCATATACGATGCCCTGCTCCTGCAGGGCGCCAAATACGGCACCGGCCATTTTCATCACCCGGTTGGGATCTTCGCTCATGTACCCATCCAGGGCAGGGCTCAGGCCCCACTGCTTCAGCAGTTCCGCAGCCCGGGCAATGACCTTGGCAATGGCAGGGTGATTGGGCGTAACAAAAGCGGTCAGCAGCTCCGGGTAAGAGCCGTAGCCGGTCCACTGGTCAAAGGCCAGGGCCGTAATCTCCACATCCCGGGTACAAAGGACGGTCCCCTGATGCTCCAGAGAAAACTGCAGGGCGCCGGTCACCTTTTCCGTCAGCGATCCAAGAAACGCACCATCCAGACTCACAGCGCAATCAGACAGACTAAACCGGGCATCGGCCCCAAGCATGGTAATATACTTGGTGGTGGGCACGGAAAAACCGGGGGTGGAACTGATCTTCAGTTCCAAATCCGACCATTCTGCGCTTGTGCGGTTCACCAGCGTAATGCTGTGGACCAATCGGGCTCCGTTCTGATGGAGGGCATAGTTGATAACAGGGGTGACTTCCAGTTCCAGATCAATCCGGGGCTGATCGTGCATCTGCTCCTGTTCCATAATCTTCATCCTTTCTAAGTGTTGTTAGGTCTATCATAATGGACAACATTGCCCAAGTCAAGCCGTTAACATTTCTCCTTATGCAATGCCGGCCAGCTCCAGAATCACTTTCGCACACAGCAGTCCCAGCACCGTCAGAATCACGGGCCGGACGATTTTGGAGCCGTTTTTGATAGTCAGCCCGGCACCCACATAGTGCCCCGCGAAGGAAAATACCGCCACGATCAGGCCAATGGGCACCAGCACCTTCCCTGCCGCCAGGGAAGTCAGCACCGCTCCCACATTGGAGGAAAGGTTCACCAGCTTTACGTTTCCGGAAGCGGTGCGCAGGTCAAGCCCCGCCAGATGGCAGAAGATCAGCAGCAGGAAGGTGCCGGTTCCCGGCCCGTAAAAGCCGTCGTAGGCACCGATCAGCAGCGATGCGCCCCAGACAATGCCCCGCCGCTTCCAGGGATCCATCTCGATCCGGGTTTCGGGAAAGCTCTTTTTCCGAAGCAGAATGATCGCCACCACGGGAAGCACCACCAGCAGCATATATTTCAGGTATGTTTCATCCACCAGAAGCTGCATCCGGGTACCCAGATGGGATCCCACCAGTGCCAGCAGCACCGAAGGAATTCCCAGCGCCCAATCCACATAGCCGCTTCGCAGGAACCGATAGGTGGATGCCGCCGTCCCCAGGCAGGAGGACAACTTGTTGGTCCCCAAGGCATAATGGGTGGGAAGTCCCGCCAGCAGGTATACGGGGACGGAGATAATCCCGCCACCGCCGCCGATAGCATCCATAACCCCTGCCAAAAACACACCACCGCAAATCAGCAGTACTGCCCAGATGGAATATCCGCAAATTTCCATAGATTCTACCTCCAAAATCTCTTTCTGGTACTGATTCTACCACCCCTCAGGGCAAATTGCAATGCGCCACCCAGAACAAAATCCGGAGCAGCCCAAAAGCCGCCCCGGAAGGTTTCAGTTGGGAGGATTACATGGCACCCTTAATATAGGAAATGAGGATATCTCCCGCCACCACACGGTCCTCGGCCGCAAAACCCTCGGCAAAGTTGTCAGTATACAGCACCTGGGCATTGGGCGGAAACTCGTCGTCCCCTTCCCAGACCAGGATCCGCATCCGGTAATCGCCGATCAGGTTAAACTCGTAGCCTGCATCCCCATGGGGCACCGGCAGACCGCCCAGGGCCTCGGCCCCCTTGCGGAAAGCCGCGATGCGGGTACCGAAAGTGAAGGCAGCCCGGGTCAGCACCCGGCCGGTGTAGGGCTTAATGTACATTTCACCCCAGGGCATTTCCCGGAAGGTCTTCCACTCCCCTTTCCAGGCTGCATCCCGGCTTTCCAGCAGGTAGCGCAGCAGGAAGGTCTGGGTGGGCAGAGGCGGCAGTTTGCCTCCATCCAGAGCCCGCAGGGCATATTCCGGGTGGGAAACCGCGTATTCCCGGCCCAAGAGGTTTACATAAAACTCTTTTCCATCCCACTTGATGCTGCTGAGCCGGCCCAGAGCCTCCTGGGGATCCAGGTTCCGGAACAGCCCCTCGTAGTAGGAAAAGGGCACTTCTTCTTTATGGTTCTCAATTTGCATGGTGTTTCCTCTTTATTCGTGTAATTCCAGGGGCAGGCCATCGGGGTCTTTGAAAAAGACAAACCGTCCGCCGTTGGCTTTATCCTCCCGGATGGGCTCCGTTTGGATCCCCATGTCATTCAGCCACTGCACTGCAGGCTCCAGTTTTTCCACATGGAACGCCAGATGTCGCAGACCCTTGGCCTCAGGATTGGTCACCCGCTCTGGGTAATCGGGTTTGATGAAGATCTCCAGCACCGTATCACCCTGGCGGAGCATCCGCAGATAATCCTGAAACTCCGGTCGATAGACTTCACGGATCACTTCAAAACCCAGCTTATCCACATAGAATTCCTTTGCCCGGTTCCAGTCGGAACAGATGATGGCAATATGATGCTGCTTGCTCAGGAACATATCAGACCTCCTGAATGCTGTTGGGGAACAGCCGGGCATCGGTATGGGGCAGGAAGCAGGCGGCCACAAAGCTGTCCATATAGCCGGGGTAGGTGGAAAGCTCCAGATAGGTCATGTTTGCTCCCACTTCGGCACACTTTTCATTGGCCATATCGCTCATCACCATGGCATAGGCACCGGTGAGGGAGGAATTGCCGATGTACTTGAACTTTTCCAGCTCCACATCCGGGAACATACCGATGTTGACGGCGTTTTTCATATTGATACCGGAACCGATGCCGCCGGCCACGTAGACAGTGTCGATCATATCCACGGTCATGTCCACGGAACTCAGCAATGTGTCAATGGCGGAGAAAATGGCGCCCTTGGCCCGGATGAAGTTATCGATGTCCACTTCATTGATGGACACTTCCCGACCGGTTTCGCTTTCCTCGGGGAAGGCGATTACATAGCGGCCCATATTGTGGGCATCCCGCAGCACCCGGCGGCCCTCCCGCTGAAACAGGCCCTTGGCGTTGATGATGCCGCAGCGGAACAGCTCGGAAATGATATCAATGATGCCGCTGCCGCAGATACCAACGGGCCGCTGGCCGGCCTCACCCACAACAGTCAGGGTGGGCTCCATGGTCACCTTGTCAATGACACAGGCCTCGATGGCGCCGTCGGTGGCGCGCATACCGCAGGAAATATCACCGCCCTCAAAGGCAGGGCCCGCAGAGCAGGCGCAGCTCATCAGAAAATCCCGGTTGCCGAACACCAGTTCGCCGTTGGTGCCCAGGTCAATGAACAGGCTCATCTCCTCCTTGTCCCAGAAGCCGGCAGCCAGGGTACCGGAGGTGATGTCACCGCCCACGTAGGAGCCGATGTTGGGGGCAATCAGCACCGGAGCCAGGGGGTTGGCAGGCAGCTTCAGGTCCCCTGCCTTCAGGTCCTCCCAACCGAAGAAGCTGGGAATGTAGGGCTCCATGCGGACGCTCTGGGCATCCACGCCGATCAAAAGGTGGTTCATGGTGGTGTTGGCTCCGATGCACAGCCGCAGAATGCTGCGGCAATCAATGCCGGCGCTCTTGCACAGGTTGGCAATGATGGGAGTCAGGGTTTCTTTGATGATGGCATCCTGGAGCTTCTTCCGGCCACCGGGCCGGCCCTGCTCAATGATGCGGTTGATCACGTCGGCGCCGTAGCGGATCTGGCCGTTGCCGGAGGAGCCCTTGGCCATCAGCTCACCGGTTTTCAGGTCGCACAGAACCATGGAAACAGTGGTAGTACCGATGTCAATGGCGCAGCCCACCAGCCGGTCGTCTTCGGGCGCGCAAACCTCCATGCAGACAAACCTGTCCCCAAAGAATTCACCCTTGACGCAGACGTGGAAGTTGTGCTCCCGCAACGTCATGGCCAGTCTGGTCATCACGTGGAAGGGAATCACCACATTCTCCACTTCCAGCTGTTCCTTGATCCCCCAAACCAGACGCTCATTGTCGGGCATAGTATCATCCAGGGTGGGCTCGCTCATCACCACATCCAGGGCCAGGAAGTTGTTGTCAAACACAATGCCACTGGCCAGCAACCCCTCTTTGCATTGGGTAAAGATCGCCACTTCCTGAGGGGAACTCAGGTCGGCGGTCTTCATACGGGACTGGTAGGCCGAGGCAATATCAGGAACGAGGACAATCACATCGCTGAGCACCTTGGAGTTACAGCTCAGCCGCCAGCCCTCGGAAAATTCTTCGTCAGAAATGTGCCGGGATTTGATGGTTTCCAGCTCTCCTTCAATGAGCTTCACACGGCACTTGCCGCAGGAGCCGTTGCCGGAGCAGGGTGCATCGATGGCCACGTTGGCACGGCGGGCCACCTCCAGCAGATTGTCGCCGGAGTTACATTCAATGACGACAGCACTGCCGCCTTCAATTTGGAAGGTTACTTTCATGGGTTGTTTTCCTTTCAGGATAGTTTTCGATGAAGCCACCGGACAGCCGGATGCGGCGAATTACCATTGCCACTCAGGCAGATTCAGACGAGGACACTTGTTGCGAATGAATTCCCGGAACTCCGCCAGCGTACCCTTGGTAAATCCGCTGTTGGCAACCAGATACGTATCTCCATCCATCAAAGTGATTGCAAAACAAGACTTGAGAAATTCCACTTTTTCGATTTTGGCATAGTATGCGGTCCGGCTGGAATCCACATCCGTAAGCCGAAAGTGGTCTTCAAAGAATAAATATGTGGCAGGGGGCATCGTCCCGTCGTAGTAGGCAAGCTTGCGCTCATAGTACTTTTTAGCACGGTTACGAGGCAAGTTTATGGTCCGGACGATCACAAATACCGCATATCCTATTGCGAGGGGTGCCGCCCAGTTATCATCCCAAATCCACAGAACCAGCAAAAACAGCGCGAGGACAGACCAAATGATCACGTTATTGCGAACATTTTTGGAATAGATAAACCGAGCCCATTCCAGGTTCTGTTCATACGTGCTGATAGTGTTATTTTCAAAGCAGGTATTCATGGCAATTTCCTTTCTTTAGAAAGGCAGGGGCCGAAGAGGGCTTCGGCCCCTGCGAAAGGTTTCAGAAAGATCGGGCAGTCGGCCCTGCCGACATTACATCAGAGGCTCCATACCCAGGACGGGGTGGTTCTTCTCGGTGAGCCAGGCGTACAGCTCTTCGCAATCGGTGGTGATGGTTTCGTCGGCAATCAGGTCCACAAAGTTGTCGATTCCCAGCAGTTCCTTGGCGGTGGCATTGAGGCGCTCTGCCACGTCGTCCTTCAGCTCCTTGGGCATCCAAACGATACGGCCCACGCCGCCTTCGGCGCTGACGAACTTCCTGGAGGAAATGAAGTGACGGCCATGGCCCATGTAACCGGGGGTCTGGACCCCGCCGCCGGTGCAGGATGCCAGCTCGCCGAAGGTCATGCCGGAAGGAGTCATGCCCTTGAATTCCCGGTTCACCACGATGACGCCGTTGGACATGGGCTCGATGCCGCAGATGCATTCGAAGCAGCCGCAGGAGGTCATGGGATCCTCCAGGATGGAGTACAATGTCACGGTTTCCACAGCGCCATGGGTGGCATCGGCAATGGCCTTATCCACAGTGGCGAAACGGCCGGTGCGCTCATCGGTGCAGCCTTCCTTGAAGATGGGCTGACAGGGACCGTTGGGATCCAGCTCGTTGGTGGCCTTGGCGTCCAGCCAGGAAACGGCACCGCACAGGCCCAGACGTTCAGGGGTAACCACGCAGCAGTGGGCGGGAGCAAAGCTCTGGCACAGGATGCAGGTGTAGTAGCGGTCCACGGATTCGTCGGTCATGGAAGCCAGGCGGTCGTCGCGCTGGGCATAGCGGGGCATGGCGATCTCATCGCGGAACTTGCCGGCCTCGGCTGCATCGGTGATGATGGTCACCTGGCACTTGTCCACAACGGCGTCAAACTCGTTCTTCACCATGACGTACAGCACTTCGGCGAAGTCCTTCAGCCGCAGGCCGGCCTCAAAGGCGGCGTTGGAAACACGGACGCGAACCTGATTGCGCTGACCGGTGTGCATCACGCCTTCCATGTAGTTAAACCAGGCGTGGAACTTGCGCTCAATAACGGACTCAAAGTCCACCTGCATCTTCTTGCCGGCCACTTCCACGAAGGTAACCAGGGCCAGATCCTTGGCCTGATCCAGGTCGGGTCCGATGATGGTGATCTTGTGATCCTCCACCTCAGCCAGCTCCTTCATCACCACCAGCTCTGCGGTGGGGTTCTTGCTGGACCAGCACTCATTGTGCATATCGGCCTTACGGATGATTTCGCCCTCAAAGGCAGCGGCAAAGGCCACGGGGATGGGCAGCTCGGTTACCTTGATCTTGATCTCCCGCAGTTCCAGGGAGGTCTTGACGGTCTCGGCATGGTCGCAAACGGAGACCAGCGCCCCGGGAACCTGATTCTCGCCCAGGTCGATGTCCACGATCACGGGGAAGCCCAGCGCAATGGCGCCGGCACCGGCGGAAACCACCACGGCGTCAATGGCACCAAAGGTGTTGACAAATGCGGGAACGCGGTTCTTGGTGTAAGCCAGCAGGCCACCCAGATCGCCGGGCTGCACATTGCCGAAGATCAGAGCTGCACGGATGGCCACGGTCACAACATGAATCACGGAGGTCACAGCATGACCCAGAGGCACCACGCGGTACTCCAGGCCCATCTTCACGCCGCCTTCGGCGCACTGATCGATGACTTCGCCCACCAGGAAGGTCAGGATGCCCTTGGACTGGTAATCCTTCACCACGGCACAGACGTCCTCACCCTTATCAGCCTTGCCCAGCACCACAGCAACGCCGGGGATATCGCCGGTAACCAGGGGAACACCCAAGCTGCGGATAATGGGGTCGGGCACGAAGCCAATACCGGCCTCATCGGCATAGGGATCGGTGCCGTCCACATACTTCAGGCCTTCCAGAATCTCAGCGCCCACAGCGGTGGCAAGTCCGGCATTCAGAGCCTGGCCCAGGTCTTCCTGATTGGTAATCAGGCTCTTCAGAACACCCACGCAGGCAGGCAGGTCGCCCAGGGTCTTAACCTTCACACCGGTGGCAGCATAAATGGTAGGGAAACAATAAGCAGTATCGGGGAAAGCAATTTCCTTGTCTGCGCCGTACTTGGCAATGGCCTCATTCACGGCACCTTCGGTCAGGCCCGCAACAGCGTTGGAGCCGCCATAAATCAGATCGGTTAATACACTCATGGTTTGTTCCTCCTGATATGTAAGAATAAAAGTTTATATATCAAGCCCAAAGGCTGAATATACGATTTCAAG
>JAZSLC010000110.1:0-13633 GCA_045535175.1 Faecousia sp.
GTGAAGCTCTCCGGCGGACAGGAGCAGCGTCTGTCCATCGCCCGGGTGTTCCTGAAAGACCCTGCCATTCTGATTCTGGACGAGGCCACCAGCGCCCTGGACAACACCACCGAGGTGCTGATTCAGCAGGCCCTGGATGAGCTGTGCAAAGGCCGCACCACCCTGGTGGTGGCCCACCGGCTGTCCACCATCCGAAATGCCGACGAGATCGCCGTGGTGATGGAAGGCAGAATCACTGAGCGGGGCACCCATGAGCAACTGATGGCCCAGGGCGGTACATATAAGCAGCTGTATGCGCTGCAGTTCCGGGACAACGACCTGTTCGAATGATTGCGTTGATGAAATGCTATGGCATTTTTTCATAAGAAGAAATAAAACAGGAGGATCATTATGAAGAAACTGAAAAGATGGCAAATTCCCCTTTTCGCCTTCGCGTCCTTCGGCCCCTGTATGCTCAGCACCATTATCAGCGTTTATCTGGTGGATGCCCTGCAGGTTGCCGGCTTCGGCGCAGATGTGGAAAACTGGACCTTTGCCGCCAAAACCATCATTGCCGTGGGTCTGTTCAGCGTGCTGAAGGCCATTTCTTCCATTATGGACGGCTTGGTGGAAGTCCCCGTAGCCACCCTGGTACAGAACCTGAAAACCCCCTGGGGCAAGCGCCGTCCTGCCATCCTGGTAGGCACCGTGGTGATGACCCTGGCCTACATCCTGTTCTGCTTCCCCATTACCCTGGAAGAGAACAGTGTGGCCAACAGCATCTGGTTCGGCGTTCTGCTGACGGTGTTTGTTTCTTTCTTTACCTTGGCCATCAACGCCCTCTTTGGCACCTATGCGGAGATTACCGCTACCGACAACGACCGCATTACCCTCAATAACTTCAAAGCTGCCTTTGATACCATCCAGTATTCCATCGCCTACGCCCTGATTCCTGTGTTTATTGGCTTTGACATCAATATCCGGCAGATTGGCTTGTTTATGGCACCCCTGTCCCTGACCATGCTGATTGCCCTGTTCCTGATCAAGGAAAACTCCACCATGCCCGGCGCCGTGGCCAAGTACGGCGAGAATGCCGGTCAGGCTGTGGAGGAAAAGCCCATCGGTATGGTGGAAGGCCTGAAGATGTCCCTGGGCAACAATGCATTCCGTGCCTGGCTTGTGATCCATGGCTGCTTCAACCTGGGCCTGCAGATGTTCCTCTCCGGCCAGAACGTGCTGATCAGCGGTCCCATGGGCCTCAGCGGCTTCCAGATTGCCATCATCAACACCACCGCCTTTGCTCCCGTTCCCATTATGCTGATTCTCTACCGGAAGGTAATGGCCGCCAAGGGCTACCGCTTCGCTTTCCAGACCGCTCTGGCTTCCTTCGCGGTTGGTATGCTGTTTATGTGCATCGCCTATGTGCAGTGGATCCCCGACACCATGGTTCGCCTGATGCTGGGCGCCACCGGTGGCGTGATTTCCAGCTACGGCGTCGGTGCATTCTTCTCCGCACCCACCGCCATGCCCACCCAGATTGCTGCCGAGGAAAAGAAGCGCACCGGCCGGAGCCATCCTTCCATGTACTTTGCGGTGCAGGGCATCGTCAACTCCCTGGTGGCAGCCATTGGCCCCAGCCTGATCTGGGTCAACCTGCGTGACGTGTCCGTCAACGGCAACGACCTGTTCGGCGCCCATGCCATGACTTATCTGGTGATCATTTTCTGCGTGCTGGCCATCTTCGCCTGCAAGCTGCTGCCCAAGGAATACGATGAACTGGGCCGCAAGCAGAAAGCTGCCAAAAAGTAAATCCCTCTGAACTTTGATGGGCCGCGGTTTTCCGCGGCCCATTTGCTATAAAAAAGGAAGTTGCAGCCCGGGAAGGACCGTGCTATAATCATTTCCATGAAGTGGAAGGGAGAAAGCGAAATGGAACGCTGGAATATGTTTGCAATGGCAGACCGGTCCCTGGGGTATCTGCGAAAGGATTACAGAGGAGATGTGCTGTATTCCTTTTACCGTTACCGGGATGTGGATATTACGGTGGGACGGCAGAATGCGGTCAATGCATCGGATGCCCTGGCGGAGCGGATGCTTCGGGAAGGGATTGTGTGTCTGCAGCAGGTGGCCCGGTACCGGGAGCGCCTGGTTCAGGAACTGCTTCCTCCCGAAAAGATCGACTTTTGGTCCCCGGAACGGATCTACAGCCACATCCATCAGGTGCGGCGGGAAGTCTTTGGTGCCGATGTCCTAGAGAAAATCCGGGAGCTGCAGGCGGAGGAAGGCTGCAATTTTGATGCCCGGGGAGGCATCGACCAAAAGGAGATCATGGACGCCCTGCTGGAAAAAGCCGAAGGAGTGCTGTTTGTGTTGGCACAGGCGGAGCTGTTTTCCCTGATGCGCCGGGACCTGGATGCGGCCCGGGGCAAAAAGTGCTTTGTGGCGGTGGGCGAAGCGCCGGGAGAACTGCTGCCCACCGCGTCCTTTTTCTGTGGCAGGTTACCTGACCGGGAGGTTTCCTACCGGACAGGCGGGGAAGACCTGCCGGAGAACACCCTGGTGCTGTTTTACGGAGAAGATGGGCTTCTCCATTGCCGGGGGCTGAACCGGGATGCGGTGGTTACTGCCATTCCCCGGGGGTATCTGGCCCAGGCCCTGACCAATCAGCTGGGAATGGTCCGCGGCTGCCGGGTCTATGTGCCCAGGGGCCTGGACCTGACGCCCTGGGTCCCTCTGGACAGGCAGACCCGGGTCAGCTACTGGCACCTGGCCGGGCTTTCCAAGGTTTACGGGCTGGACGTTTACGGGAAAACACCTGCCCGGCTCTATGCCGAGTATCCCCGGTGGTTCCTCAATGTGTATGAGAATGATGGAGGAGCGTCCCGTTTGCCCTTCTCGATCAAACAGGGAATTGAGGACTTTTCTCAATTTGACAGCCTGCGGGAGCAGGCGATTCAGGAGTATTTGGAGGGATTTCCCAACATTTCCTATTTCAGCGGCTATTTTGACGAGCAACTGACCCAGACCCCCATTTGCTATGACTCCGGGAAAAAACAGCCCGGGATCCTGGTG
This sequence comes from Faecousia sp., assembly GCA_045535175.1. GTDB lineage: Bacteria > Bacillota > Clostridia > Oscillospirales > Oscillospiraceae > Faecousia. The sequence goes on from JAZSLC010000110.1 coordinate 3,052, forward strand.
CATGGGGTCCGGATCCGCAGAAGCAAAGAGGCCCGGGTGATCCGGCTTCCCAAGGGGGTTTCCCCCAGACAGTATTTCCGGGAAGAGAATCTGCCGGGGACGGGGATCGTTTCCAACTTCCTGTTTTTCATGACCGGAAAGCTGGGACGCCTTTATAACCACTTGCGGGCGGACCGGCCTCTGGAGCAGGCGGATGCCGCATCGGGCCATCTGGACTATATGCTCTGTTACCGGGAGGGTAAACGGGTGGAAACCTTCCCCCTGTTTCGGAAGATGTGCATTGCCATGGACGAAGATGGCCGGTTTCTGTTCTTTAATTTTGGGCTGGGAGGCGGCCGGATCACGGCCGGCACCCACACCTATGAATGGACCGCCGACCGGGTGAACGCAGAGGACCCCCAGGCACCGGTGCTGATCTATACGCCCTATGGATCCCGGGAGGACCGGGAGGAAAACCGTGAAACCTACCGCAAGGCGGTGGGGGCAGGCCGGGTGAACCTGGTGGTACTGCAGGACCGGATCGTGTGTGTCCGGGCCGGTGATGTGATCCTTCCCAGTGCCGGTGTGGTGATCTCTCTGAGAGAAGACCGGGCAGAAGATCTGCTGGCCAACCTGCAGCCCCTGCAGGAGGGCTATTACGATGTTTCCGGGTTGGAGCTTACCACCGAACTGGATCCTCCGGAAGGCATTTCCCATGAAACCTGGGTCGGGGTCCGGTGGGCCTTTGGCGGCGGACTGTCTTTGATGATGGACGGGAAGGCCATTTGTGACGGGGAAATGGAGCCCTGGTTTGACCGGGAGGGCTGGATGTCGCCCCTGTCCCGGCAGACCCAGGAATCGGCCCTGCATCTGCCGGCCAAGCATCCTCGCACGGCCATCGGAACCACGGCAGATGGGGACCTGGTGATTCTGGTGTTTTCCGGGCGGACCTGGCGGTCCTCCGGTGCCGATTATTCCCAGATGTGCCATATTGCCCGGGCCCTGGTGCCGGATATCCGGCAGCTGATGAACGCCGATGGCGGCGGCTCCGCCATGCTGGGGCTTACGGCAGACGGCAGTTTCCTGGAACTGAGCTGCCCGTCCACCTCTGACAACAGCACGGTGGGCATGGTGCGGCTTGTGAACACGGTATTTTATATCCCTGCAGGGGACAGGGAAGATGCCAAGTGATTCCCGGTGTCCCTTTTCCAAATAAAAACAGCAGCCTGTGATTTACAGGCTGCTGCGTTTTATTTGGAGAGCTCCTGGGCCAGGGCGTTGGCTACCCGGGCCGGGGTGGGATCGTTGTTGGGCACGTCCTCCACCACGATCATAAAGGCCACCTTGTAGCCTTCCATGAACCCCAGAAGCAGGCGGTTTTGGGTGCCGTTGCCCTGCTGGGCGGTGCCGGATTTGGCGGCGGTGATCCGGGCGGAAAGGGCACTTTGGCCGGTGCGGTAGTAGCGGTCGGTGGCGTCCACCCAAAGCCGGTACATCTGTCGGGAGGCAGGCTCGGATGCCAGCTGATTGACCTGGGGTTCAGCCAGGTATGTGGCGGAGCCGTCGCCGGGGTCCCGGATGCTGTCCACCACGTAGGGCTGGGCGGCCTGGCCCCCGGAGGCGATGGCACCGGCGATCATGGCAAAATCAATGAGGGACACTGCGGATTTGCCCTGACCCACCATGCTCCAAAGGCTGCTGTGGGTGGAATTGTTTTCGAATGCGGTGGAGGAACCGGTTCTGGTGAGCCGGTCCAGGGTGTTTCCGGTGGCTCCGAAGCCCAACTCCTGCAGGGTCGCGTTGGCGGTGGCCACATTCAGTTCCTGGGCCAGGGCGCTGAAATAGCAGTTACAGGACCGGCCCAGGGCGTTTTGCAGATCCAGCTGCCCGTGGGCTGTGCTACCCATACACTTGACCGTGTTGCCGTCAGGGAGGTTCCGGCTGCCTTCACAGGTGTATGTGAAGTGTTCCAAACCGGGGTTTTGGGTCAGGGCACAAAGGGCGGTGATGACCTTCATGGTGGAGCCGGGAATGTAGACCGACCGCAGGCACCGGTTCATCAGGGCACCGTCGGTGGCGGTGCCGTCATCTTCCGTTGCCGAGGGGAGGGACAGCATACAAAGAACCGCGCCCGTTTCATAGTTGTATGAAAAGCAGGCGCCGTTCTTGCCGGAGAAGGCATCGGCAATGGCTTTTTGGGAAGCCAGGGGCAGCAGCGTGGTTTCCAAGACCAAACCTTCCATATCCTCCAGCCCCCGGATGCCCCGAAGTACGGAAAAGTCCGGAACCAGATCGGCGGAATACTTGACAGCTATGGTGTTGGGGGTGACGGCGGAGCTGCCGATCAGATTGCCCACAATGTCCTTGCCGTGGGCGGTTCCGTCAAACAGCACATCGCCTTGGGCGGCGGTGATGGTACCGGTTTTGCCGGTGGCCCGGATCAGATCCCGGAGCGTCAGATGATCCCGGGCGTTATACACCCGGATCAGACAGGCGGGGACGGACAGGATCATCAAACAGACCATGATCAGGATCAAAGCCCGCTTCAGTTTTTCGCTGCGGTACATAGATGCCTCCTTTTTGGGGGGTGAATGGCAGGATTCAGGGCGGCGGCCTGGAGCCCCAGCATGGCCCCGAAGGACAGGGCGGAGCTGCCGCCGTAGGAGATCAGGGGAGCGGTGACACCGGTAAAGGGCAGCAGGTCCAGGCTTCCGCACAGGTTCAGCATGGTGTTGATGAAGATCATCACGCCCACCTGGCACAGTACCAGGTGATTGGCAGGGAAGACACTGCGGTTATGGGCAGCCTGAAGGATCAAAAGCCCATAGCAAAGCATGGTAAGCAGCAGCATGGGGGTGCCGTAGACCCCTAAAACCGCCGCCAGGGAGGCGTCCGTGGATACGAACCGGTCGGTCCCGGTCATAATGTGGGCATGGGGCAGGCCCAAACCGGAAAATCCGCCGAAGAGAACTCCTTTGATGTAATTGCTTTGCTGGCTGCCGGGAATCTCCATTACATTTCCCCAGTTGCCGAAACGGGTGCGGGCGTAGCTGCTGACCATCAGTACTCCGATAAATGCCGCCAGGGCGATGCCAATGAGGCCCAGACTCAGCAGTTCGCTGTCGAAAGTCAGATAGGTGACCAGCACCAGAGAGCAGAACAGCACCACGGCGGTGCCCAGGTCCTTGAACAGCACGAAAATGGCGGTGCTGAGCAGGGTGATGACAAAATACAGGAAGGAGCGGCCGCTCTTGCGGTAGGAACCGGCACCCAAAAGCACCAGTACCGGCTTGATGAACTCACCGGGCTGCAGGCTGAAACTGCCGATGCGCACCCAAAGCCGGGCGCCGTTCAGTTCTTTTGTAAAGAAAAGCTGCAGCATCAGCAGCACCAGGGCTGCGACCACCAGGGCGATGTACCAGGCGTCGGAGATGTCCCGGTTGCGGCGCCAGACCAGGAAGACCAAACAGGCGGTCACCAGGCTGCCGGCCTGGAGCAGCAGCTGCTTTTCGTAGCCGGCAAAGAGAATCTGAAAGCTGACACCGATGGCATATAGCACGGTGACCGCAGTGCAGAAGGTGAGAATATTGGCTCCGGAACAGATGCTGTACAGGGCCGCCAGCAGGAAAAAGCCCATCCCGAAGAGCATGGCAGACCGGTAAGCCTTCATTCGCTGAGCATAGGGCTCCAGATCCCGGGCCTGACCGGTGACCATGGCCATGAGGCTCAGCAGGAACCCCAATACCAGCACCGCAACAAGCAGCTTCCGGACACCCGGGCGTTTCAAAAAGACAGGAATCATTGGCATCCTCCTTGTTCGGTGGCGGGGGTCAGATAAAACTGCAGAGCGCTTCCAAGACCCACCATGTCCTCGTAACCGATGGCCTGACCGTCGGGACCTACCGGGGTGCCGTTGACGGTGATCACGGAAAACCGGCCTGTTTTGTGATTCAAAACCGGGGTGATCCGGAATGTGCTGCCGTCAAAGGTCAGCAGAGCGTGTTCCCGGGACAAGGTTTTCAGCGGGTCAAAGGGGCTCAGATTCAGGTCACAGCGGATGCGCCGGCGGCCCAGCATATAGCTGCAGCTCCACAGGGGGAAGGGAACCTCCTGCTGCCGGGTGCCGGGGGTGAAACCGGGACCCTGGAGAGTCATGGGCCGGGGCAGCTTCAGAATCAGGGTGGTATTGATGCGGCGGATGGCCTCCTCCTGCCGCAGGCGCATTTCCTGACGGGAAAGAAGAAACATGGCTGCGGCGGCCGAAAGCCCCAGCAGCGAAACGAGAAAATACATACCTTTTCACCTCGTTTCCCATTTTAGCATGGGGAAGAGGTTTGGGGTATCTTGCCTTTTGTTAATATAAAAAACAGCCTGCACCTTTGGGGGTGCAGGCTGACAGCTTATTTTTTGCGGAAGACGATGAGCTTGGAGAGAATGTAATTGAGGATGATGACTCCCACGCTTACCACCAGCTTGGCGGCGAAGCCGTCAATGCCAAAGAGGGGCTGAGCCAATCCGGCGTTCATCAGCAGTTTGGGGCCCCAGATTTCCAGCAGGCCGGAAACCACCCGGGAGCCCAGGAAGGTGGCCATTTCCGGGAGAATCACCCTGGGGGCAAAGGATTTACTTTCAAACACAAACAGCTTATTGGTGATAAAGGCAAAAGTGACGGCAGCCACCCATGCAATGGCGTTGCTGAGGGTGATGTCCGCATGAAGCAGCTCCACCAGCAGGGCGTACACCACCCAGTTGACGGCAGTGGTGGCACCGCCGAAGAAAATATAGTGGATCAGTTCCTTGTGTTTTTCGTAAAGCTTTTTCATGGAGTGCCTCGATTCCCGGGTTTTCGGGTATTTTACCACAGTTTGCCGGGAAATTCAATCGGAATGTGGCACGGCTTCCCGGTTATTTCAGCTGACTTTCTTTACGATCTGAGGAACCCGGGCAAGAATCACGGCAACGATGGCGGTGAAGACCATTTCAGGAATCATATACATACCGTTATATACAATGGAGTAGACCCAGCCCAACACCTGGGGGCTTAAAGCTTCCACCAGTTGGGTGCCCCATGCGGGGAAACCTTCCTGGGTAAAATACCACTCAGCATAGCTGGCAAACAGAATGTAGCCGGACAAAATGTGTGCTACATACCGGGCACCCAGGGCTACCAGGCTGCCGCACATCAGGGAAATGCCGGGCTTTTTGATCCGGTTGCGGAAAATGCCGCCCAGGCCCAGGATGGTAAAGGCCACAATATAGTCCAGCAGGCACATGAGCAGGGCGTTTCCGATCATGGCACCGTCGCCGAAATAGCCGGGAAGGAAGGCAGCAGACACGGTTTTCATACCGATGGCCATTTCCAGCAGGGCATAGGCGAAGGCTGCCACGAAGCCCCACTTTGGACCGTGACGGTAGGAAATCAGTACCACAGGCAGCATACTGACAAAGGTAATCTGGCCGCCGTAGGGCTGTTCGGGAATGATCATTTTTGCCAGGAATTCCAGCACGATGGCCACAGCCAGCAGCATGGCGCTTTCCACAAGACGCCTGGTATTGAGGGTTTTTGCTCTTACTTGGTTGGTTGACATAATTCTTGCTCCTTTCAGCAGGGCACCTGTTGACAGGCAACCCATTAAGACCCGGGCACCAAAGTTTGTTTTCAAGGCCGGGTACAAAAATATCGCATTGCAAACCCGTCAAAGGCGTGCAATGCGATAAAGCTATCCAGAGCAACATCTTTTCCTACGACGGTACTGACCGTATCAGGTTCACGGGTCAAGGCACGATCAATGCCTGATCTCAGCCGGAAGCGTCCGGCACCCCGAAGATGGATTTGTTTTGCGATCTATGGATATGATACCACGAATTCCGGCGTTGTCAAGCCATTTCCAAAGAAAGCTGCTTGCCGCCCAGAATGTGGAAATGCAGGTGGTGAACGGTCTGGCCGGCATGGGGGCCGCAGTTGGAAACCACCCGGTAGCCCTCGGTCAGACCTTCGCTCTTGGCGATCTGGGCGATGACCTCGAAAATGTGGGCCACAACGGCGCTGTTTTCGCCGGTGACTTCGGCCACGGAACCGATGTGTGCCTTGGGGATCACCAGGATATGGGTGGGCGCCTGGGGGGCAATGTCCCGGAAGGCCAGGACGGTTTCGTCTTCATATACCTTGGTGGAGGGGATGTCCCCGGCGATGATTTTGCAGAACAGGCAGTTTTCCATAATGTATACCTCCGTTAATATCCGAAAATGTGGAGCCCCAGCAGGCTCAGGACTGTCATAATTACGCCGGCAATTACCACGCCCAGGGAAACTGCCAGGGTGGTGGAGCGGATGCCCATCTTCAGGAAACTGGCACCCAAAGTGCCGGTCCAGGCACCGGTACCGGGCAGGGGAATGCCCACAAACAGCATCAGCGCCACAAACAGGCCCCCGCGGCCGGCCTTGGATACCAGTTTCTGTCCGGCTTTTTCGCCCTTTTCCAGGCAGAAGCGGAAGAATGATCCGATGTATTTTTTATTGGCACCCCACAGAAGGACCTTCCGGGCAAAAAAGTAGATGAAAGGTACCGGTAGCATATTGCCTAAGATGCACACGATCAGTGCCGGAATTTCCGGAAGTCCGGTACCCACCACCGCATAGACCATGGCACCCCGCAGCTCGACGATGGGAACCATGGATATGAAAAAACAAATCAGGTAATCAATGAACATGGGACACTCCGAAAAAGGGGATTTTCTGCATTATATCATAGATTATCCCCAGGTGCAACGAAAAAAACCGGAAAGTATCCAGAACCGCCCATCAGATGCAAAAATAAGTGATAAGCCCCTTCCATTTTGCGGACAAATGTGCTACAATAGCGGTTACGATACGAAAATAAGGAGGATGAGCCCGATGATATTCGGTAAGCACATCAACCGCTATTATCTGAAGTACCTGCCCTGGCTTTTGCTGGGTCTGGCGGCTCTGGTGATGGTGGATTCGCTGCAGCTGGTGACTCCCAAGCTGTACCGAATGGTCGTGGACGGCATGAGCGGGCTGCAGGTGCAGGACCTGAGCGGCGTTCTGTCGGAATTCGACATGGACTTTTTGCTGGATAAGATCTGTCTGCCCATGGTCGGCGTGATCGTGGCCATGATTACGGGACGGTTTTTGTGGCGTATTTGCTTCTTCGGAAGCTCCACCCGGTTGGAGGAGGATCTCCGTAACCGGATGTTCAGCCACGCCAAGGATCTGAGCCGGGAATACTACCAGGTCAACAAGGTGGGCGACCTGATGAGCCTGTTCACCAACGATCTGGACACGGTGCAGGAGTGCTTCGGCTGGGGCGTTATGATGTTCTTTGATGCCCTGCTGCTGGGTATTCTGGCGGTGATCAATATGTGGAAGATGGATCCGCTGATGACCGTGCTGTGCATGATCCCCATGGCCTTTCTGCTGGCTTCTGCCACGGTGGTGGGCCGCTACATGATGAAGAAATGGGACATTCGCCAGGAGGCCTTTTCCAGACTCTCTGACTTCTCTCAGGAGAGCTTCTCCGGGATTGCCGTCATCAAGGCCTTCGTGAAGGAAGCACTGGAACTGATGGCCTTCAAGAAGCTGAACGTGGAAAACGAAAAAGCCAACATGGACCATACCAAAGCAGCGGTGCTGATGCGGATTCTGGTGACTTTGTTCGTGGAAAGCGTGATTTGTGTCATTCTGGGTTACGGTGGTTACCTGGTGTACATGGACCGGTTCAGTGCCGGTCAGCTGCTGGAGTTCATCGGCTACTTCAATGCGGTGATCTGGCCCATTATGGCGGTTTCCGAACTGATCGATATGTCCAGCCGGGGCAAGGCATCCCTGAACCGAATCAGCCAGCTGCTGGATGCGGAAGTGACTGTGAAGGACCGGGAAGAGGTGGAGGAACTGAAGGATGTGAAGGGTCACATCGAGTTCCGGGACCTGACCTTCCGGTATCCCGATGGAGAACTGGATGCGCTGGAGCATATCTCCTTTACCATCAACGCCGGCGAAAGTGTGGGCCTGGTGGGCCGCACCGGCTCCGGCAAGACCACCCTGGTGGATCTGCTGCTGCGTACTTACAATGTGCCTGACGGTACGGTGTTTGTGGACGGCCGGGACGTTAATACGGTGTCCATCCGGTCCGTCCGGGAAAGCTGCGCCTATGTGCCCCAGGATAACTTCCTGTTCTCTGATACCATTGAGAACAACATCGCCTTCGGTGTCAGCGGCCTCAATCCCCAGGCGGTGACCAATGCGGCCCGTCTGGCGGACGTGGACAGCAACATCCGGGAGTTCAGCCAGGGCTACGGCACCGTGCTGGGCGAACGGGGTGTTACCGTGTCCGGTGGCCAGAAGCAGTGTATTTCCATCGCCCGTGCCCTGTTGAAGGATGCCCCCATCCTGATTCTGGATGACAGCGTTTCCGCTGTGGATACCAAGACGGAGGCCACCATTCTGAGAAATCTGCGGGAGACCCGGGCCGGTAAAACCACTATTCTGATCGCCCACAGAATCTCCACCATCGAGAAGATGGATAAGATTCTGTTCATTGACGAGGGACGGCTGGTGGCAGTGGGTACCCACGCGGATCTGTATGAAAGCTGCCCCGACTACCGCAAGATGGTGGACCTGCAGAAGCTGGAAGAAGAGGGAGGTGCCGGCAATGATTGAGTTTGTTCGGGAGTTCCTGCCCATCCTTCTGGTGGCAGCCATGGTGGGCACCTTTGCCCTGGTGTTCCTTCTCGCTTATGCAGCCCTGCGTAAAAGCAAGGACCCCGGTGATGACCACGACCGAAAGATGAAGGACTCGGAGATCGTGTCTCGTCTGCTGGCCTACGCAAAGCCCTACTGGAAGAACTTTGTGGTGGTCTTTATCGTGATGGTCTTCTCCATTTGCTATGATCTGGTGTCTCCGCTGCTGATCAGCCACATTCAGGAAACTCTGAAGGGCGATTTCCAGCTGAGCTACCTCTTCGCCATGGTGGGCATCTACGCCGGCATCCTGCTGGTGAGTCTGCTGTGCACCTACCTGCAGGCTATGATCCTTCAGAAAACGGGTCAGAAGATCCTGTCCCAGATTCGTCTGGATGTCTTTACCCAGGTTGAAAAACTGAGCCATAATCAGCTGAACAACATCCCCGTGGGCAAGCTGGTGACCCGTGTTACCAATGACCCCAACTCCATCAGCTATATGTTCACCAACATCATCGTGACCCTGGCCAAAAACTCCATGGTCATCATCGGTGTGCTGGGTGCCATGCTGGTGCTGAACTATGCCCTGACCCTGGTGGTGCTGGCCTTTGTGCCCTTTGTGGTGCTGTTTACGGTGATTTTCAGGCATTTTTCCCGCCGGGTCCACCGGGCAGTTACCAATGCCACCACCGATATCAATACCTACCTCAGCGAGAACCTCTCCGGCATGAAGGTGACTCAGATCTTCAACCGGGAAGCGCAGAAGATGGATGATTTCGTTGAACGCAGCCGGAAACTGAAAAAGGCAAAATACAACCGGATGTATGTGTTCGGTGTGTTCCGCCCCATGGTGTATATGCTCTTTGTGTCCACCCAGATGTGCCTGTTCTACTTCGGCGCCAAGGGCTACATCCAGGATACGGAGCTTCTGGGCCAGACGGTGGACAGCAGCCTGGTGATCGCGTTCTATATGTACATCTCCCGGTTCTTTAACCCCATCCAGACTCTGGCAGAGCAGTTTGATATGCTGCAGAAGTCCTTCGCATCCTCCGAAAAGATCTTTACCATTCTGGACATGGTTCCCGAAGTGGTGGACGAAGAGGACGCCATGGACCTGCCCGAAACCAAGGGCGAGATCGAGTTTAAGGACGTCTGGTTTGCCTATAAGCCCGGCGAGTGGGTGCTGCAGGGTGTCAGTTTCCATGTGCTGCCTAAGCAGACCGTGGCCTTTGTGGGCTCCACCGGTTCCGGCAAGACCACCATTCTGAGCCTGATTTGCCGCAACTACGATATCCAGAAAGGCCAGATCCTCATTGACGGCATTGACATCAGGAAGATCAAAATTTCTTCTCTGCGCCGGCACTTTGGCCAGATGCTTCAGGATGTGTTCCTCTTTGCCGGTGACATCCGCAGCAATATTGTGCTGCGCAAGGAGGGTGTTACCGATGAAGAAGTCTGGGAAGCCTGCCGCTATGTGAATGCGGATTCCTTCATCGGGAAGCTGGAAAGCGGCCTGGACGAAGTGGTGCGGGAGCGGGGTAATAACTTCTCCGCCGGCCAGCGCCAGCTGTTGAGCTTTGCCAGAACCATACTCCACAAGCCTTCCGTGATGATTCTGGACGAAGCCACCGCCAATATCGACACCGAAACGGAGCTGCTGATCCAGGATTCTCTGGAAAAGATGAAGAACATCGGCACTATGCTGATCGTGGCCCACCGGCTTTCCACCATCCAGCACGCGGACAACATTATCCTGCTGTCCAAGGGTAAGATCGTGGAGCAGGGCAACCATCAGCAGCTGCTGCACAAGAAGGGAAAGTATTATCAGCTTTATACCCTCCAGTTCAACAAGCAGCAGATCCAGAACAGCTAAAAACAGAAGGCCCACCGGCAACTGCCGGTG
>JAZSLC010000071.1:0-11220 GCA_045535175.1 Faecousia sp.
GGGAACGGTTCTCTGTCTTTGTTCTGTTTCTACAATTTACTTCAGGCATTTTCGATCACTCCTATTACGAATACCTTTCAATCCACTGATTTGCCGAATGGATAACCTTTGTCGTGTATCATTTTTATACTTCGTTTTCGGTTCTCATTCTGACTTTCCAAGACAGAGAACCGTCCCCCGTCCTGTTATACAACATTTTCGTATATTCCCGCAACTTTTCGACTCAAGACAGAGAACCGTCCCCCGTCTTGTGTTTCTACAATTTACTTCAGGCATTTTTCGACCACTCCTTTACGAATACCTGTCAATCTACTGATTTGCCGAATGGATAACCTTTGTCGTGTATCATTTTTATACTTCGTTTTCGGCTCTCATTCTGACTTTCCAAGACAGAGAACCGTCCCCCGTCCAGCAACTTTTCCTCAGGGTTCGCACCAACCGTCCCCCGTCCTCGGAACTGATTTATCGAGGATTTACCAACGTATTCATCAGATTACCGTTTGCATCAAGCTGATATACACCATAATCCTTGTCAACTGCAAATACCGAACTATCGTCAAAAATGAATAATCCTCGATAACTGTTATCGCTAATTTTAGTCGTGCTAAAATCAGTCAGATCAATCCGATAAGTGCCGGAAATGGTGTCATTCTCGTAGGGCTCCAAGTAATACTGCATACTATCATCCCATTTCTCATAACGCCTGAAAGAAAAGTACGCCTGGTCTCCATAGATATTAAAACTACAAATGGATGCAAAACACTCAATCTCGAAAACTTTTGAAACCGAACCATCGGAAGAAACGAGACACAAAGGCATTGTGTTGTGGTTCAAGTAAACCAGCCATCCACTGGAGCAAGGATAAAGAATACATTCACTGTTAATGTCAAATGCTTCGAAAGCGTCCAGTGCGCAATCTAATTGACGATCCGAAAGCATTTGTGTATGCTCATTGTATGCTTTCAGGACTTCTGAGACAGTACCGGACCGTAAATCCGGCTTTTTTACCATTTGCTCCATAAGCCGGTTTCCCTGGATGCCCTGATACCGCTTCTCTTTTCCGGAATTATTTTCAAGAATGGAACAGTAGAACCCGCCATTTTCATCAAAAGCAGTATTCAGGCTGGATGCATCCTCCGTAGATAACAGAGTTGACATTTCCCCGGTAACAAGATCATAGCAAATCAACTCCGCTTTTTTGGGGTAATGTATTTCCGTCGCTTTTCCGGGATTTCTTTCTATGTACATGTATCCATTTCCAAAACCCCGAAGATGATCGTTCCATAATGTTTTGAATCGGTTGGTAATCAAAACATTTTCCATTTTGGAAACACTGTTTTTACCAAAAACAAAGATAGAGGGTTCAAGGTAAGCATCCTGTCTGGGCATATAAAGATATAGGCTTTCGTCGATCACCTGCATCTCGATGCCCATACAATCCTGCTTACTGTTTGCGTAAGAAAAACCATTTGACGTAACAGATACTGATACATCATTCGCCCTAAATGTGCTTTCAGAACAGGAAGAAAACACTGCCAATATCAGGACTACGACTATTAGTATAGATAATTGTTTTTTCATAGTCAGAATTCTCCTTTCCCTTGTTACCATCAATAACGAACGAAGGAACCGATTTTGGACACCGGTTTCAAAATTTTTTTGTTATTTCAAATATTATTCTGACAGATTGAAAAGCACCGAAAAAAGAAAGACAGGGGACAGTTCTCTGTCCTGTGTCCTGGTCACGTTTTATTCATCTCATACAATTCGTATAGATCATTAGAGGACGAATTACCCTTTATCAGTCTTAAGGCCCTAACTCTAACCATATGAATCACCGGCAAAGGGACCCCCGCCTTCTCCGGAAAAACCCGGTTGGGAATCCCCATCAGAACCGGTTGATTTACAAACGCATCATTCTTCGGCCGCGAGTAATAGCCCCAATACAAAGAGGGATTATTCTTAATAAATACCTCACCAAAATACCGTGCAATATCCTGGACAATGATCTCTGTTTCAAAAGTCAACTGCTTCTCGTTATCCGCAAGAACCTCTTTTACAAAAGGACTGTTGGCCGCGCGGAGCTGTTCTTCCAGATTTGCGAGTTTTTCCTTCGGTGTGATCTCGACTTCTCCACGCCTCAAAAACCACGCCCACAGCCGGCGCAACGATGCCGGAGAGTAATCGAGATCCACTTTCGACACCGTTCCCAAATACGCAATTCGCTCCTGCATTGTACTTTTGTACCAATCAAAGTACTCCTGCGCATCCTTTTTGCTCATTTGATCAAACGGCTTAACGATTGGTGGAACGGAGATTTCATATGTCAGTTTCTTTCTTCTCCATAACATAAATTGCACTCCCCGAAAAAGTAAAATAAGCACACAAAGCGGTTGGATTGCTCCCCGGTTTGTGTGCTTTCTTTGGTTTTACGCATTTATATCAGAAGGTTGCGCGCAGCACGGCCGGGGACTTGGGGATCCACAAAACAAATCATCTCCGGCACCTCCGCATTTGGATATTTCTGTAACTTTATTATATGGTATCCCCTGCCCCTTGTCAAGAAAAAGCCATCAGGGCCCCTTGCAGGCGAACACCCGGGGCACAGAATGTGCCCCGGGCTGTATTTACAGATTGCTCAGTAGTTCATCGGCATAGGCGCTGCAGCTGGCATTTTCCGGCGATCCGGTAACCCGGAGCTTGCAGCAGCTCATGGCTGTTTCCAGTTTTTCCGCCTTGCCGCCCATTCCGATGTGCCGCAGCAGCAGAGAAAGGGCCTTCAGAATGCTTCTGGGGTCGGCATACTCCGCCAGCCCCTGCTCCACCAGCCGGGGCGCGGAACCGTGAATGGCCTCGAACATAGCCCAGCGGTCACCGATGTTGGCGCTGCCGGCGGTGCCCACACCCCCCTGAATCTGGGCCGCTTCATCCGTCAGGATGTCGCCGTAGAGGTTGGGCAGCAGCACCACCTGAAAACCGGAACGCATCCGGGGGTCCAGCAGTTCCGCCGTCATAATGTCAATGTAGCGGTCATCCACCGTGATTTCCGGGTACTCCCGGGCCACTTCGTGGCAGATGGCGGTGAACTTGCCGTCTGTCTTTTTCATAATGTTGGCCTTGGTGACCACGGTCACCCGGGTCTTGCCGTTTTTGCGGGCATACTCGAAGGCAGACCGGGCAATCCGCCGAGTACCGGCATCGGTGGTAACCTTAAAGTCCATGGCAAGGCCGGGAAGCTCCACGCCGCTGCTGCCCAGCACATACTCACCTTCCGTATTTTCCCGGAAGAAGGTCCAGTCGATCCCCTCCTGGGGAATGGACACGGGGCGCACATTGGCATACAGATCCAGTTCCCGGCGCAGCGTCACATTGGCGCTTTCCAGGGTGCCGCCCATGGGGGTGGTGGTGGGGCCCTTCAGCAGCACATCACAGCCGCGAATGGCCTCCAGCACATCCTCCGGCACGGTCTGCCCCAGGGCCATCCGGCGCTCAATGGTAAGACCCTCAATGGGACGAAGCACCACGGACCCTGCCGCCAGTTCCTGTTCCAGCAGCTTTTCCATCACCCGCCGGGCCTGCTCCATAATCACGGAGCCGATGCCGTCGCCGTCAACCAGGCCGATGACCACCGGACCCTCCTTGGGTTCCGGCTTTTGGGACAATTCCATGCGCCGGGACCGCTCCATCTGCTTTACAAGCAACGTCCGAAACTGTTCACAGGCCATTTCAATGTTCATCATTTTCCGCCCTCCTTGGTGTAGTTCAGCAGACCGCCTGCCTTCAAAACAGCCATCTGGCGCTGGGTCAGGCTGCAGTTCAGGGTGTAGCTTCTTCCGCTTTCATCCGTGGCGGTGATGCACCCCTGCTCCATACCCTCATAAAGGTCCTGCAATGTCAGCCTGGCACCCTCTGCCAGGGCATCGTAATCTGCCTCCTGCCCTAAGGTCAGGGGCAGAATGCCGGCGTTGATCAGGTTGGCCGCATGGATCCGGGCAAAGCTTTTGGCGATGACACAGCGGATCCCCAGATACATGGGCACCAATGCCGCGTGCTCCCGGGAGGAACCCTGGCCGTAATTGCTGCCGCCCAGAATGATGCCGGTTCCCGCTTCCTTTGCCCGCCGGGGGAACTCCGGATCACAGACCCGGAAGCAGAACTCCGACAGCTTGGGGATATTGGACCGGTAGGGCAGAATCTTGGCCCCCGCAGGCATAATGTGGTCGGTGGTGATGTTGTCTCCCACCTTCAAAACCAGTTTTGCCTCCAGCCGGTCCGGCATGGGCTGCGTAACGGGGAATTCCTTGATGTTGGGACCCCGCAGCACGGTTGCAGCCGCCGCTTCCTGTTCATCCAGGGGCATCAGCACACCGCTGTCATCAATCTCAAACCGCTCCGGCAGGGGGATGGGCTCCACCGCTTCCAGGGTGGTGGGATCGGTAACGAACCCCGTAAGGGCAGAAGCCGCCGCTGTTTCCGGGGACACCAGGTAAACCTGGGCATCGGCAGTACCGCTGCGGCCCAGGAAATTGCGGTTAAAGGTCCGCAGGCTCACGCCGCCGGAGTTGGGCGAAAAGCCCATGCCGATGCAGGGACCGCAGGCACATTCCAGAAGTCTGGCGCCGCTGGCCAGAATGTCTGTCAAAGCGCCGCATTTCGCCAGCGCTGACAGCACCTGCCGGGAACCGGGAGAAATGGAAAGGCTCACTCCGGGGGCCACGGTCTTTCCTTTCAGGATGGCAGCCACCTTTAACAGATCCGCCAGGGAGGAATTGGTGCAGGAGCCGATGCAGACCTGATCCACCTTGACCCCACTAAGCTCCCCAGCCGGGCGCACATTGTCGGGGCTGTGGGGACAAGCCACCAGTGGTTTCAGGGCAGACAGGTCAATGGGGATCACCCGATCGTATCGGGCATCCTCATCTGCACACAAGGCCACGAAGCAATCTCCCCTGCCCTGGGCCTTCAGGAATGCCTGAGTCTGTTCATCCGAGGGAAACACCGAGGTAGTGGCGCCCAGTTCGGCGCCCATATTGGTAATGGTGGCCCGCTGAGGGACCGTCAGGTGGCGAATCCCTTCACCGCCCCATTCCATCACGGCACCCACGCCGCCCTTGACGCTGAGAATCCGCAGCAGCTCCAGAGCAATGTCTTTGGCGGTCACATTGGGGGCCAGTTTCCCCGTCAGTTCGATCCGGAAGACCTTGGGCATGGTGATGTAATAGGCGCCGCCGCCCATGGCCCCCGCCACGTCCATGCCGCCGGCACCGAAGGCCAGCATTCCCAAAGCGCCCGCTGTGGGGGTATGGCTGTCAGAGCCCACCAGGGTTTTCCCCGGAATACCGAACCGCTCCAGATGGACCTGATGACAAATGCCGTTGCCGGGCCGGGAGTAGCGAACGCCGTACTTTGCCGCCACAGTCTGCAGATACCGGTGATCATCGGCGTTTTCAAAGCCGCACTGGAGGGTATTGTGGTCCACATAGGCCACACTCAGTTCCGTCCGGACCCGGGGGATGCCCATGGCCTCAAATTCCAGATATGCCATGGTGCCTGTGGCGTCCTGGGTCAGGGTCTGATCGATCCGCAGGCCGATTTCCCCTCCGGCTGTCATCGAGCCGCTGACCAAATGGGCCGCCAGGATTTTTTCCGTAAGTGTCTTTCCCATATTACCGCAACCTCGCAATCATGCTTTCCTTGGCATTTTGGATATGCCGGGTGACCAGATCTGCCGCCAGGTCCGCATCGCCGGAAGCGATGGCCTGGAAGATATCCCGGTGTTCATTGATGGATTTCTCCAGCCGGCTCCGGTCCTCCATGGAAATCTTCCGGTAGCGCTGGGTTTTTCTGTGAAGGGGCAGCAGCGTATCACACAGCACCGTCCGGCCGCTGAGCAAATAAATGGTATCGTGGAACCGGTCATCCATCTGCCGCAGCTGCTCCACATTTTCCACGGAATAGTAAAAATCCTGAAGCTGGCTGATGTGGCGCAGCTTTTCAAGCCCCTCCGGGGTCAAGTTTTTGGTGGCATACCAGGCCGCCAGGCCCTCGATCCGCTGCCGGATGTCCATAATGTCCATCAGGTCCTCCACCGTGATGCCCAGCACCACGGAGCCCTTTCCGGATTCGGCGATCAGCCGCTCCTGCTGCAATCTGCGCAGGGCCTCCCGGATGGGGGTTCTGCTGACCCCCAGCTGTTCCACCAGCTTCAGTTCCGTCAGAATCTCACCCCGGGGGTAGACACCGGTAATGATATCGTTTTCCAGCTTGTCAAATACCTGATCCGCCAAAGAAACGGTCTTAAAGTCTGCCATGGCTGTACCTCCTCAAAGTCCTTCAAATCTTCCGGGGCAGCGTTCCCGGATCTGCTCCATCAGTTCCCCGTGGGAAATGACGGTCTGACGGCCATCCTCATACTGGGCATCCACCCAGTCCCGCAGTTCCCGGACCAACGGATCCTGCTTGGTCACCGCAGCCTCACCGGAAAGGCCGAAATTGGTGTTGATCCAGTAAGCGATGCCCGCAAGGCCGGAGGTCTTGCTGATCTGCACGGTGGCAGGCCGGTTCAGCAGTTTCTTCGTATCAAAAATGGTATAGATCTCTTCATCCTTCATCAGCCCGTCAGCATGAATACCTGCCCGGGTGGCGTTAAAGCTGCGGCCCGCAAAGGGGGTCATGGGCGGAATCTCATAGCCCATCTCATGGCTGAAGTAGTCTGCAATCTCGGTGATCACCGTGGGGTCCATACCATCCAGGGAGCCCCGCAGGGATGCATACTCAAACACCATGGCCTCCAGGGGGATGTTACCGGTCCGCTCGCCGATGCCCAGCAGAGAGCAGTTGACGGCACAGGCGCCGTAGAGCCATGCGGTGGAGGCGTTGGCCACGGCTTTATAGAAGTCGTTGTGACCGTGCCATTCCAGATGCTCACTGGGCACATCGGAGTAGTGCTGCAGGCCGTAGATGATGCCGGCCACACTTCTGGGCATGGCCGCTTCCGTGTAAGGAACGCCGTAGCCCATGGTATCGCAGGCCCGGATCTTCACAGGGATCCCCGCCTCCCGGGACAGTGCCTGCAGTTCATTGACAAAGGGCACCACGAAGCCGTAGAAATCGGCCCGGGTCACATCCTCCAGATGGCACCGGGGAATGACACCGGCATTGAAGGCATCCTTGACGGTACCCAGATAGTGATCCACCGCCTGCCGCCGGGTCATGTTCATCTTTTTGAAGATATGGTAGTCACTGCAGCTGACCAGAATGCCGGTTTCCCGGATTCCCAAGTCCCGAACCAGCCGGAAGTCCTCCTTGCTGGCCCGGATCCAGCTGGTGATCTCCGGGAACTTCAGGTCCAGTTCCATGCATTTTTCCAGGGCCAGCCGGTCTTTTTTGCTGTAAATGAAGAACTCCGTCTGACGTATGATACCATAGGGTCCGCCCAGTTTGGAAAGGAGCCTGTAAATATTGACAATCTGATCCACCGTGTAGGGCTCCACCGATTGCTGGCCGTCCCGCAGGGAGGTGTCGGTAATCCAAATCTCTTCCGGCATATTGAGCGGCACCCGGCGGTGGTTGAAGGTCACCTTGGGCACCATGCCGTAGGAATAGATCTCCCGGTGCAGATTCGGCTCGGGGACATCCTGCAAAGAGTATTTATAAGACTTCTGCTCCAGCAGATTGGTCTTGGAGGAAATTTCAATCATAGAAGTGGTCTCCTTTCATTCTTGTATTATTGTATACAATTATACCGGCCAATATGATTTTGTCAATCCCCTTTTTTTGAATCCCCAGAGCCGGTTCCCCGCTTCAGACTGCAAAAAGGGGCCGTCTCAAAATGAATGAGACGGCCCCTGAGATAAATATTTAGCCAGGGAACGGCCTGTGTGCCGTTCCTGATTGCGTATTTAAGAGACTTTCCCGGGAATGACACACAGGTCATTCCCTACATATGCATTTTGAGACAGCACCTTGCGTTAACGAAGTTTTAGGTACTGGAATAGCCGAAGCTGTTGACCAGGGCATCGATCTTTCTGCCGGCCTTGCAGAAGGGGCAGGAACGGTAGTCATAGCTCTGGTAGTCGGGCAGGTCCTTCACACTGTAAACGGACTTGACCTGGTTGCTTTCCACCTCGTCCACGGCAGAGTACAATCCCGCAACGCCGGCCACGATACCACCGTAATAGCCGATGGCTTCCAGGCTGCGCTTGGCTGTCTTACCGGTGGTGACGGAGGCCATCAGAACCAGCACCCGCTTATTGGTAATCATGGGCTGGATGTTATCCCGGAAAATGATCTGGCTGTTGGAATTATACTCAGGCTCCACCACGCAGATGTCATGGCGCTCGTTGATGCTCCGGGTACCGGAATTGCTCAGTTCCATGGCCAGACAAGTGCCGATCACGGTGGTGCCTTCCAGGCAGAGGATGGTATCCACAGCGGTGGAGGTGGCATAACTTCTGGCCAAATACTGAGCCACAGCCCGGGCCTCACTCAGGCGGGTCTTATGATAAGTGATGTCAATGTAATAATTGATGTGGCTGTGGTTGGTGGCGAAATGTCCGCTGGCCACCCGAAGGGGCACGTTACCTTTTTTGGTAGGGAGCGTCTTGATTTCGGTCATTGTGGTATCCTCCTGCATTTTTGAATGTTTCAAAAAAGAAAAGGCGCTTCCAGACTCCGGCAACAGCGTTTAGGCCGGAGCACCTGAAAAACGCTTTTTTTCATTATAGCACATCTCTCCCAGAAATTGCAAGAAAAAATTTTGCGTTCCCTTTATCCGTTTGTTTCGGTGCGCCTGCGCAGTTCGGATTCCTGCCGGAGAAACTGGGTGGCAATAACCCGGCAGATCTGTTTCCGGCGAATCATTTCATGGACCTGTTCCAAAGTCACCCACTGGGCCCCATCTGTCTCCCCGGGGAGCAGCACAATGTCCTCGATGGCCGTCCGGCGCTTCAGGCAGTAGAAATCGAAGAAAGTATTCTTATCCCGGTCCGTGGCGATCAGTTCAAATTCCTCAGGCTTTGCCCGGATGCCCGTTTCCTCAAACAGTTCTCTGGTGATGGCCTGGAGACTGCTCTCCCCTGCCTGGGCGGCACCGCCGGAATTCTCCCAGGTGCCCTCATAGCTCTTGCCCGGGGCGCGGCGGGTCAGCAGAACCCGGCCCTGGCCGTCATATACCCAGACACACACCACCAGACCGAATTCGCCGGGACGCCAACGGGTCCCACGGCGATGCACACGGCCGGTCCGCCGGCGTTCACTGTCGTAAATGTCGTTCCATTCCACCCCATCACCTTCTTTTCCGCATAATAAATAATTTTAACATACCGATTCGGAAAACGCAACTCCCCCGCGAAAAAACCTGAATCCCCCGTTTTTCCCGTTCCGCCGCAACGGTTTTCCCCCGTTGACAAGTCTTTTTCTGCGTGTTAAGATAAATCTGTGCTTAGCACAAATATCTTGTGAGAGAGGTAGTTCTATGTTTATTTCCCATTACAAGCGTGCCCTTGGTGTCATCCTGAAAAAGCCCATTATGCTCTGGGGTCTTTCCCTGCTGGGCACTCTGCTGACCATGGTGGGCAGCGCTGTCACCATGCCCGTCATCGCCCTGAGCGCAGCGGTTGGTTACCTGTTCACCTGCGGCACCGCTATGGTTTATCTGGACGGTCTGCAGGAAAAGGAAGTCAACTCCAAGCAGCTCTTTGCCGCCTTCAACAAAAATGCCCTGCGCATCGCCGGTGCCATGGCCTGGCGTGACCTGTGGGTCCTGATCTGGGGCCTTGTGCCCATTGCCGGACCTGTTCTGGCCATTATTAAAGGTTATTCCTACCGTTTTGTTCCCTATATTGTAATGACCCAGCCTGAAGTTTCCGCCTTTGATGCCCTGAAGCTGTCCATGAAAATGACAGAGGGCAAGAAGACCCAGATGTTCCTGGCTGACCTGTGCTTTGCCGGCGGACTGGTTGTGGTTTTCCTGGTTTTGGGCGTATTCTCCTCCATCCCCTACATCGGCGTGCTGTTTGGCATCGTCACCTTTGCTGCTACCGTGGCTGCCACCCTGTTTGGCACCATTTTCGTAGGCCTGTACCAGGCATCCTTCTATGAAGTGCCTGTTGCTCAGGAGCCTGAAGCCCCCGTGGAAATCTCCGAGGTTGCCGAAGAAGCCGTCAACGCCAACTGATCATCAAAGATAAAAGTCTCCCGAACCCATTGGTTCGGGAGGCTTCTTGTTTCAGGGGTTATTCGTCGTCTTCCAGGCTCTTGCCGGTATCCCGGTAGGCGCTGTCCAGGGGGCTGACCCGGTCGGTTTCCGTCTGGTAGCGGCCCACTCCCTTGGCAGCCAGGTCCACAGGGAGCAAAGTGCCGGCGCCGGCCACACAGCCGCCGGGACAGGCCATGCCTTCCAGCAGGTAGCCGTTATACTTGCCGGCCTTGGCCATAAGCATCAGCTTGCGGCATTCCCGCAGGCCTTCGGCACGGGCGGTTTTCACTTCCAGATCGGGATGCTCCTGGGCAATCAGGTCTGTAACAGCCTTGGCCACACCGCCTGCAACCGCAAAGCCGCGGCCGGTGGCAGTGCCTTCGTTCAGATCGTACATGGGTTCGATGGTCTCGAAGTTGATCTCCTTGGCCTCGAACATACCCTGCAGTTCCTCAAAGGTCAGCACAAAGTCCACATCGGAGCGAATGTCGGCCCGGATGGCCTCCAGCTTCTTGGCGGCGCAGGGACCAACAAAGACCACCTTGCAGCCAGGGTACTTCTTCTTCATCAGCCGGGCCGTAAAGACCATGGGGGTCAGGGTCATGGAAATGTTCTTTGCCTCGCCAGGGAACAGCTTGTAGATCATGGAGTGCCAGGCCGGGCAGCAGGAAGTAGCCATGTACTTCTGCTCCTTGGGCACCTTCTCCAGAAAGTCTCTGGCCTCTTCGATGGTACACATATCGGCACCCACTGCCACTTCCACAATGCGCTTGAAGCCCAGCTGCTTCATGGCAGCGATGAATTTACCGGGGGTGGAGTGCTTGCCGAACTGCCCCACAAAGGCGGGAGCCACAATGGCGATCACATGGTCGCCCTTGAGGATGGACTGGATCACCTGGAAGATCTGACCCTTGTCCACGATGGCGCCGAAGGGGCAGGAAACCAGGCACTGGCCGCAGGCTACGCACTTATCCTGATCGATCACAAGTCGGAGGCCAAGCGGTCTTAGGAAGACAAGTGTT
>JAZSLC010000057.1:0-9588 GCA_045535175.1 Faecousia sp.
GATGTACTTAAACTGTGAGGATTTCCAGCAGCAGATTCCGGTTTACAGTGAATCCCTCCGCTGCGGCCAGATTATTTCTGCCTACAAGGCCTATGCCGCCTGGATCTGCGACTACATTGCCCAGAACAAAAAGAGCCATAACGAAGGCCTGAAGCTGAAGGTTCTTTCCATCATCCATGAACGGTTCGGGGATTGCGAGCTGTCTGCCTACAGAATCAGCCAGGAAGTGGGCATCACCGAAAACTATCTGAGCAAATTTGTAAAAGAGCAGACGGGAGAGAGCTTCTCTGTCTATCTGCTCCGGGTCCGTATCAACAAGGCCAGAGAGTATCTGGAAACCACAGATTACAGCAACAAAGAGATCGCAGCCCTTACAGGCTTTGCATCCGTCAACACCTTCTACAGGAATTTTCAGAAGATGACGGGCGTGTCCCCCAAGTTCTACAAGAAGAAGGGAACCGGTACGGAATCGGAGGAATAAGAGAAAATCCACAACAAAACGACGGCTTCGGCCGTCGTTTTGTGCATTGTGCCCCGGTTTTACAGGGAATCTGCGACCGGAACAATGGATTATTCCCCAAAAATGAGACTGGGATAGAATAATGAGATACCCAAAATCCCAAGGGCTGGGCGTGGCGGAAAAGATTGACACTGTGAAGGAACCGGCATCCATGCTAAAATGAAAACACAAATCGCCCCCCTCCTTTTGGAGGACGGGCCGCGAGATTCGGGAAAGGAACCGTGCTTATGCAGAAGAAAACACTGTGGTATCGTATTTGCCGGGAGTTCCGGCTGAACTGGGGGCTCTATCTTCTGGTGATACTGCCTCTGGCCTTTTTGATCCTTTTTAAGTATGTTCCCATGTATGGTGTGCAGATTGCCTTCAGGGACTTTAAGATTGCCCACGGCATCACGGGCAGCAAGTTTGTAGGCTTCAAGCACTTTGAGAAGTTCCTGACCAACTACAAATTCAAAGACATCATGTGGAACACCATTTCCCTGAGTCTGTATTCCCTGCTGACCTTCCCGCTGCCCATTATGCTGGCGATGCTGCTGAACTACATTCCCAACAAGCGGTTCCAAAAAACAGTGCAGCTGATCACCTACGCCCCCCACTTCATTACCACTGTGGTCATTGTGGGTATGATCATTCAGTTCCTGGATGCCCGGTCCGGTGTGGTGAACCGGCTGCTGGAGCTGGTGGGAATTCCGGCCCAGAACTATATGGGTAACCCCAAGGCATTTCCCCATATTTATGTGTGGACCAACGTTTGGCAGAATGTGGGCTACAATTCCATCATGTACATCGCGGCCCTTTCCAGTGTTTCCCCGGAGCTGCATGAGGCGGCCATCATTGACGGTGCCACCATTCCCCAGCGAATCCGCCATGTGGACCTGCCGGGTATTCTGCCCACCGTGTCCATTATGCTGATCATGCGTCTGGGTTCCGTTTTGTCTGTGGGCTACGAAAAGATCTATCTGATGCAGAACAGCCTGAATCTGGCTACCTCCGAAGTGATCAGTACCTATGTGTATAAGCAAGGTCTCCAATCGCTGATTCCCCAGTATTCCTACTCCACGGCCGTGAATCTGTTTGTGTCGGTGGTGAACGTGATTATGCTGGTGCTTGCCAACCGGATTTCGAAGAAGATGTCCGGAAGCGGCCTGTTTTGACAGGAGGGGAGAATAGGGTTATGAATAAGAAAAAAATCAAGCTTTCTCTGGTGGACAGAGCATTTCTGACTGTGGATCATGTGATCATGGCGCTTCTGCTGATTGTCACACTGTATCCGCTGCTGTATGTGGTGGTGGCCTCTTTTGCTGCCGGATCCCAGAATGTGACGCTGTACCTGTTCCCCAAGCGCCTTTCCCTGGAGGGCTACAAGGCGGTATTTCAGTACAAGGAACTTTGGGTTGGTTATGCCAATTCCCTGATCAATATGGCACTGGATGTGGTGGTTTCCCTGACTGTAACGGTGTTTATGGCCTACCCCCTGTCCCAGCCCGAGTTCAAGGCCCGGAATTTCATTATGGTCCTTTGCATGATCACCATGTATTTTGGCGGCGGACTGATCCCTAACTATCTGCTGATGAAGGATCTGCATCTGTTGGGCAACCGCTGGGCACTGATCCTGCCCGGTGCCCTGAGTGTTTACAATATGATCATGGTCCGCACCTATATGTCTACATCCATTCCCGGTGAGATTCGGGAATCGGCCCAGCTGGATGGCTGCGGCAATATCCGTTACTTATTCTCCATGATTCTGCCCCTGTCCAAGCCCATTCTGGCGGTGATCGCCCTGTTCGTGGCGGTGGGTTCCTGGAATTCCTACTTCAATGCCCTGGTGTATATGGGTACCAAGCGGGAACTGTATCCCCTGGCACTGATCCTGCGGGAGGTGCTGGTGATGGGTTCCACCGCTCTGGAAGAACTGGACACTGAGGCTCTTCTGCAACTGCAGGAGCGCCGGGACGTGATGAAATACGCCGTGATCGTGGTATCCACCCTTCCGGTTATGATTGCCTATCCCTTTGTCCAGAAGTATTTTGTCAAGGGCGTTATGATTGGTTCCGTCAAGGGATAAGGCGCCTGAAAACAGCAAACCGGATGGGAATCATCCTTTTGCAATAAAAACTACCAAGGAGGAAAAAACAATGAAGAAAACCCTAGCATTCCTGTTGGTGTTTGTCATGGTGCTCAGCATGCTCGCTGCCTGCAACACCGACAAGCCCACCCCCACCAATCCCCCCGCATCCCAGGGCGGCACTCAGCCCCCGGAAACCCAGCCCAAGCCCACGGAACCCGAAGAGCCTGTGGTTCTGACCTGTCTGATCAATGCCTTTGAGGGTATTGATTACGACAACAACTACATGACCACCTACCTGGAAGAAAAGTTCAACGTGGATCTGCAGTTCCAGGTGATCTCCACCGCCGATGATGCAGCCACCCAGCTGAATCTGATTCTGAGCGGCGATGAGTATCCCGATCTGTTCCTCACCGGACGCTACAAAACTGCCCAGGTGATGGCGGGTGTTGAGGCCGGCGCATTCCTTCCTCTGGACGAGTATATCGTGGAAGGCACCGAGTACTACAAGATGCTGGAAGCCAATCCCGGCTACCGAGCCAATGTCACTTCCACCGATGGCCACATCTACACCTTTATGTACACTGATGCTTCCGTCCACACCACCTCCGAGTACAAAATGTGGTACTTTGTGGAATGGATGGAGAAGCTGGGCTGGGAGACTCCCCCCTCCACTCCTGAGGAGTTCAAGCAGTATCTGATCGACATCCGCGACAACGATGTCAACGGCAACGGCGATCCCACCGATGAGATCCCCCTGATGGGCTACTACAACGGCAGAAAGACCGACCCCATCTGCTTCCTGATGAATCCCTTCGAACTGTACACCGATAACTTCCACTACATCACCGATGACGGCGAGATCTACTTCAGCGCCATTACCGACGGCTGGAGAAAGGGTCTGGCTTATATCGCTGACCTGTATGCAGAAGGCCTGATTGCCGAGGAAACCTACATTCAGGACCAGGCAACCTTCAAGGCCCTGCTGAACAAGGTGGGCACCGAGGCTCTGGTTGGCTGCTACCCCAACTGGTTCGGTGAGAACGAGATCGACAAGAATGTCCGTGCCTGGACCGACATCGAAGCCCTGGCTCCTCTGAAGGGCGACTATCAGCAGGCTGCCTGGGGTCAGAAGATCCAGCTGAACTGCGCCATTTCCACCCAGTGCGAGCATCCCGAGAAGGCCTTTGAGCTGCTGGACTGGCTCCAGGGTCCCGAGGGCGACATGATGCAGAAGTACGGCTGGGAAGGCATGACCTATGAGTGGATCGATGCAGAGAATTACCTGGGCGAAAACCGCTCCGTTCAGACGCTGTGGAAATCCAACAACCTGGACGTCAACCAGTATATCTGGAGTATTGGCCGTCTGCCTGTGCAGGATAGCACCGAATCCAGATACGGCGTTATGAAGACCACCGAAACCGGCAACACCTGGCGTCTGGTCCGTGCTCACGAATACTACGAGGATTACTATGTGCCCCACAATACTCCCTACACCGTTTGGGCAGAAGAGGATGTCATGGCAGAGTATTCCGAGCTGAGCGCTCTGATCGATGAGTACATCAAGGTCTCTGACACCGAGTTCATCATGGGCATCAAGGACATCAACGACGATGCTCAGTGGCAGGCATATCTGGACCAGCTGGACCAGATGGGTCTGGACCGCTACATCGAGGTCCTGTACGCCTACTACGGCCTGAAGTAATTTCTGTTTTCCCTTGCATGGCGCCTGCTCCCGCAGGCGCCATCTTTATAAATCCTGCCCTTTGAAAGGGCAAACCATCACCGCACCTGAAGGAGGATGCAACCATGACACAGGATTTTGTTTGGATCGGAAAAACCGATACGCCGAAGCTGGGCTGGTATATCGGGGGGCCCGGCTTTGAAAACACCGCAAAGGACGTGAAGGACAGCTTTGTGACGGAGCACCACAGTGTTCTGTTCCGAAAAGAATTCCCCCTGCGTTCGGAAATTGCCGAAGCCAGGGTGGCTGTCTGCGGCCTGGGCTTTTACCGGCTCTATCTCAACGGCGAACAGGTGGGAGATGCGGTGCTGTCCCCTCTGGAAACCATGTACCAGAAACGGGTCCTGTTTGACGAATTCGATGTGACGGCCATGGTCCGGCAGGGGGTCAATGCCCTTGCGGCGGAGGTGGGAAACGGAAAGTATTCCCCTCCGGTGAAATACTGGGACTGGCGGGGAGCCTGGTACGGAGACCCCTGCCTGACGGTCCAGCTAAAGGTGCGCTATGCCGACGGCACCGGGGTGGAACTCTCCACTGACGGCTCCTGGAAGTGTGCCCGGGGTGCCATCTTTGAAAACTGCTGGTTTGACGGCGAGCACCGGGACGGCAATCTGGAGCCGGAAGGGTGGAAAACCGCCGGGTTCGATGACAGCGGCTGGGACAACGCCCTGGTAGTGGAAGCACCCGGTGAAGCAGTGGAAAAGAACACCTTTTTCCACATTAAGAAGCTCCGGGAAATCCGGCCTGAGCGGGTTTTCCAGGGAGCGGATGGGAAAAAGGTCTATGACTTTGGAGAAAACATCCCCGGCTGGACCCGGATCCGTGTGAAGGGATGCTGCGGTGCAAAAATCACTCTGCGGCACGGAGAACGGGTTACAGAGGACGGCACTCTGGACACCGGTACCAACCGCAATGCCAAAAATACGGATGTTTACATATTGAACAGCAAGCCTGTCCAGGAATTTGAGCCCCAGTTTACACTGCACGGTTTTTCCGGCGTGGAAGTGACCGTAGAGGGGGATGCAGAGATAGTGGAGATTGCCGCCTGCGTGGTGCATGCCGCGCTGGAAGAAACGGGCACCTTCCTCTGTGATCATCCGGGTCTGAACAGGCTCCATCAGGTGATCCTGCGGACCCAGAAGGCGGCGCTGATGAGCTTTCCCATCGATTGCCCCCAGCGGGATGAGCGGAAGGGCTGGCTGGGTGACGCCCATGTAACGGACCACACCTGCCTGTACAATTTCGACATGAGGGGCTTCTATGAAAAGTGGCTGGAGGACATCCGGCTGAACCGCAACCCGGAAACCGGAGCAGTGCCCTTTATTGCACCCTGGCATGGAACCGGTCACGCCATGGATTGGAGCGCCGCCTATGCCATCATTTTGTGGGACTACTATCTTTTCTACCGGGATAAGGCCATTTTAGAGCGCCATGTGGAGGCCCTGATGGGCTATGTGGAGTTTTTGAAGACCACCGGCCCCATCCAGGAAAAGACCCGGTACGGGGACTGGATGTCTGTGGCAGAAGGGTGGAACCGGGGTGACCCTGCTTCCGGCACCACCATGTATTACTATTATAATATCTCCAATCTGGTGAAGATCCTTGGGGTCCTGGGCCGCAAAGAGGAAGAAACGCACTATGCCGCCCTGAGAGAAGCGGTAAAGCAGGCTATTCTGGACCGCTTTTACGATGCCGAAGCCAAGGGTTTTGACGATAACACCCAGTTCAGCCTGAGCATGGCGCTGATGCTGGGGCTGATCCCGGAGGGGGATGTGCCTGCGGTGACGGACCGGTTGGTGGCGGATGTGGTCAGCCATGGTTATCATCTGACCACCGGAATTCTTGGCACCCGGTACCTCATGGAGGCGCTGCGGGATCAGGGCCGGCAGGATGTGGCCATGAAGCTGCTGCTGCAGGACACCTATCCCAGCTGGCTGGACCTGATCCGGGACAGGACAACCCTGGCGGAGCGCTGGGACGGAACCGGTTCCGGAAACCACTGTATGTTCGGAAGCGTGGACGCCATCTTCTATAGTATGCTCGCAGGCATCCGTATCGGGGAAGAGATCAGGGTGGAGCCCTGGTATGCGGAAGAACTGAACTTCGTGGATGCCACCGTCAAGCTTCCCCAGGGCAGCATTCGTGTTCGCTGGGAACGGCAGAACGGCGGTATCCGCACTGAGGTGACCATCACCGGAACCGTCAAAGCGACCTTCCGGCACAGCGGCAGCAGCAAGACCCTGGCAGAAGGAACACATATTTTGTGAGATATATCCGGAACTCGTTTTGGGCAAAAAATCATAACCACCACTTTAGTGGTGGCTATGATTTTGCCAGCGGCATCTTCAATAGGCGGGCAAGACTGGAATTTTGCCCTAAAAGGGCTTTCTCCTATCGACGAAAGCCCTTTTTCATGTTATAATCCCTGCATGAAACCATTTAAGGGGGTGTCTGGCATGGGTGAACAGGCGAAAAAGACTCATATTAGTGCTGGCCTGCTGGCCCATGTGGATGCGGGAAAGACTACCCTTTCGGAGGCGCTGCTCTACACCACCGGTACCCGGCGGACCCTGGGCCGGGTGGACCATGGGGATGCTTATCTGGACACCCATCTTCTGGAGCGGCAGCGGGGCATTACCATTTTTTCCAAGCAGGCCCTGCTGGAAACGGAGCATCTGGGGCTGACCCTGGTGGACACCCCCGGCCATGCGGATTTTTCTGCCGAGGCGGAGCGGACTTTGCCTATTCTGGACTGGGCGGTGCTGGTGATCAGCGGTACCGATGGCGTTCAGGCCCACACGGTGACCCTGTGGCGGCTGCTGGAACGGTATCATGTGCCGGTGTTCCTGTTTATCAACAAAATGGATCTGCCCGGAACGGACCGGCAGGCCCTGATGGCGAACCTGAAAGAGAAACTCACCGACCGCTGTGTGGATTTCGGAGAGGATCCGGAAGCGGTTTATGAAAATGCGGCCATGTGCGATGAAGCACTGCTGGAGAACTATCTGGAAACGGGCACTGTCACCGATGCCAATCTGCAGGAGCTGATCCGGGCCAGGAAGCTGTTTCCCTGCTGCTTCGGCTCTGCTCTGAAGCTGACGGGAATTCGGGAACTGCTGGAGGTGCTGGACCGGTACGGTCCCCGGCCGATTCGGGAAAAAGCCTTCGCCGCCCGGATTTACAAAATTTCCCGGGATCCTCAGGGAAACCGGCTGACCTGGATGAAGATCACCGGCGGCAGCCTGCGGGTTCGAACCCCCATTCGCTATCGCAATCTGAAAGGGGAGGACCTGGAAGAAAAGGCGGTACAGCTGCGGCTCTACTCCGGCGATAAGTTTACTGCGGTGGAGGAAGTGGCGGCAGGCAGAATCTGTGCGGTGACGGGCCTGACCGGTACCTACGCGGGACAGGGCCTGGGGGCCCTGACGGAGGACAGCCGGGCCATTCTGGAGCCGGTGATGACTTACCGGGTGGGGCTGCCGGGGGGCTGTGACGCCTTTACGGCCCTGGGAAAGCTGCGCCAGCTGGAAGAGGAGGACCCTCAGCTGCACCTGCTGTGGGATGACCGGCTGAAGCAGATCCACATTCAAATTATGGGGAAAATTCAGCTGGAAGTGCTGAAAAGTCTGATTGCAGAGCGGTTTTCCCTGGATGTGACCCTGGATCAGGGCCGCGTTTATTACAAAGAAACCATCGAAAACACGGTGGAGGGTGTGGGGCACTTTGAGCCCCTGCGCCATTATGCGGAGGTTCACCTGCTGCTGGAGCCCCTCCCCCGGGGCAGCGGTTTGGTGTTCGATACGGTTTGCCCCACCGATGTGCTGGACGGGAATTATCAGAATCTGATCCTGACCCACCTGGAAGAGAAGGTCCATCGGGGCGTTCTCACCGGTGCCCCGGTAACGGACCTGAAGATTACCCTGCTGGTGGGCCGGGCCCATGTGAAGCATACCGAGGGCGGCGATTTCCGGCAGGCCACCTACCGGGCAGTCCGTCAGGGTCTGATGCAGGCAAAGAGCATCCTTCTGGAGCCTTGGTATGACTTTGAACTGATGCTCCCGGCTGAGCAGATCGGTCGGGCCATTACTGACATCCGGGCCATGGGTGGGCGCTTTGATGCCCCGGAAGCCATGGGCGCCATGTCGGTGCTGCGGGGTGTAGTTCCTGCTTCCGAATTGGGAGACTACGCCGACCAGGTGGCGGCCTATTCCCGGGGCCGGGGGCAGCTTCAGATTTCCCTCCATGGCTATGATGCCTGCCACAATACCCAAGCGGTGGTGGAGGCAGCGGGTTACGACCCGGTGGCGGATACGGAGAACACGCCGGATTCCGTTTTCTGTGCCCACGGGGCCGGATTCAATGTGCGTTGGGACAAGGTCCGGGAATATATGCATCTGGACAGCGGTCTGAAACAGGAACCTTCCATCATCACCCGGAATCTGCAGCCGGATGACAAGGCCCTGGAGGCCATTTTGCGGCGGGAGTTCGGGGATCAGACTACCACCCTCTACCGGCCCCCTGAGAACCGCCCTGCCTCGGAAAAGCTGACCATCCGGCCGCCCCGGCAGCAGTATTATATTGTGGACGGCTATAACATCATCTTTGCCTGGGAAGACCTGGCGGAGCTGGCCAGGGGGGACCTGGATGCAGCCCGCAGGGCCCTTATCGACCGGCTCAGCAGTTTTGCGGGCTACCGGAAATGCCGCCTGGTGCTGGTGTTTGACGGCTACAAACGCAAGGGCAACCCCGGCGAAAAGACCCAGGTGGGCAACATTCAGGTGGTGTACACCCCCGAGGGAGAAACGGCGGACGGCTACATCGAAGGGCTGGTCCATGAGATCGGCAGCAACTACAACCTTCGGGTGGCCACCTCGGACGGGCTGATTCAGTTGTCCAGCCTTCGCTCCGGCGTGCTGCGGATGCCCGCATCGGAACTGCGCCAGGAAGTGAAAACAGCCCACCCCGAAATGAAAAAGCACTTCAGTACCTGAACGAAAGCGCTGTCTCAAAATGAAAATCATGAATCAATCCATGCAATAAACGGATCAAACATGGCCGTAGAGGACGGGTTTCCCGTCCTGATCCACGACGTTCTTGGGAGGCGAAACGCCTCCCCTACGGTTTATACAGAAAGATGAGCTATCTCATTCATTTTGAGACAGCTCCTGATTTTACGGGATTACATAGAGAATCTTGAAAACATAATCGACACCTTTCCCCTGGTCTCGTTAAAGATCGATAGCGAAGCCACAGGAAAGG
>JAZSLC010000171.1:0-7176 GCA_045535175.1 Faecousia sp.
CTCCCAGCTGAGCTATGCACCCGTTTCCAGTGAAAATTCTTCGTAAAAAAATCGAAAAAAGTGCTTGACAAAACTTATGTTACTGTGTATAATGAACCACGTCGCTGAGGTAACGGACTTCTGCGGCAAAGCGAAGGGAGCATAGCTCAGCTGGGAGAGCACATGCCTTACAAGCATGGGGTCACAGGTTCGAGCCCTGTTGTTCCCACCAAAATCTGGCCCTGTGGTGCAGTCGGTTAGCACGCCAGCCTGTCACGCTGGAGGTCGACGGTTCGAGTCCGTTCCGGGTCGCCAAAATCAATGCATCTGAGCAGGGCGAGTGCTCTGCTCAATATGCCTCTGTAGCTCAGTAGGTAGAGCAGCGGACTGAAAATCCGCGTGTCGTTGGTTCGATTCCGACCGGAGGCACCACGGTTCCTTTTGGAACCGAGATGCGGGTGTAGCTCATCCGGTAGAGCGCCACCTTGCCAAGGTGGAGGTAGCGAGTTCGAGCCTCGTCACCCGCTCCAGTTTTCTTACTACGAGTCGTAAGGCTCGAATGATTAGATCCAACAATCCGGTGGATTGTTGGCCGACGGGTAGGGACCCGGCGGCTCATCTGTTTTTGCAAAGCAAAAACGCACTCGAGCCTCGTCACCCGCTCCAATAAAATAAAATAGGAACGCACTGGCGTTCCTGTTTTTATAAACGGTACCGTGGCCAAGTGGTAAGGCAAGAGTCTGCAAAACTCTCATTCGCCAGTTCAAATCTGGCCGGTACCTCCAAAGTTAATGCACACTTTAGATGTCAACTTTGAAAGGTTGGCGGATGAGTGTGCATTTTCTATTTTGTCCGTATTTTTCCGGAAATAATGTTAGAACTTTTGGGTTGAAATGTGAACAAGAATTTATTGCATTTCATAGATATCAAGCCCAACAGAATAGATATCTCCCCAGAGATGCAGCGATTTTCAGCATCTGGAACGAAATGAGCGGTGCCTTTTTTGAATTCTGAGTGAATTTCCGAAAAGGGCACCGCTTTTTTTATCAAGTTTTCAGAAAATTATCAATTTATTTTTCAAACAGGCCGGAGGATCCGGGAGCGCAATGCTCTCAGATCCTCCGGCTTTTTTATTTTCAGATGTTTTTTTATTTCAGAATTGATTGGAGTGAAAATTATGTTCAATAAAACAAGAGGGGACTGGTTCAGAAATGTGTAGTTCTAAGGATTGGTACGGACTTGAATATCGAACGTTTTGCAATCCTCCGCAAATAGATAATAAACCTACTTGCAGCAGATCCGAACTATGTGTGGGATGCCCGTTTCCCGCCAATGGCTTTATTTGCTGGAGTGAAAACGGAGAATGTATGAGAACGCGATTTGAAAAACTAAAGAGGAAGAGTTATCAGAGTTCTTATGAATGGCCTAAATCCGAGTGTTAATGAGTATTCTCGATTGTGTGCTGAAGTCTGCAAACATACATGCACACCTAGTATCTTATCTACATCAACTAATTTCTCTATCTTACTATCTGGTATATTTTTTCCTAAATATATAGTGCTGACATGATGTGCAGGTGTCTCCCTTACAAGTACAACACAAAAAGCACCCACTCGGGTGCTTTTTGTTATACATCAAATGTTTCTTTGCCTTCCAAAGAGGGCGGATATCCGAAGAACATCAAATATGCCTTGTAAAAGGACGAATAATCCTGATATCCGCAGTCGCTATAGATCTTTGAGGGCTTGTTTCCCGCAAGAATAAGTTTCTGCCCATAGATCAACCGCCTTTGTGTTACGTACCGATGCACAGAAATGCCCAGGGTTTTTTTGAACCGGTGTGTAACGGAGGAAGCAGAGACGTTCATTTTTTTGGATAATGCTTTAACGCTCAGATCCCGGGAAAGATTTTCGGAAATATAGCGCAGAAGCTCCGTCAATTCTCCATAGGTGTCTGCTTCCTGCTTTGACTCTCTACCAAGGCTTTGATCCAATTCGGATAAAAGCATCAAAAAAACGCTGTAAGCATAAAATCCCTGTTTTTCGCAAGGCCTTGCTTCCATAATGCTGCGGAGTTTTTTCAGCAAAAACAGAATGTTCTCATCCATACTTTCGATTATGCGAATATCCGACAGAAGCCTGCCGCAGGGCGTACGCTGCAGCACATCGTCAGAAAAGTACAGTTTTAGTCTCGAGAACTTTTCCCGGTCCGGAATATAAAAGAGATGATATGTCCCATTGGGGATCAGCAGCAGAACATCGCCTCGCAGCTTCTTTTGCTGGTTTTCCATAAAGAGCACCGCATTTATATCCATACCAAAAAGGATCTCGTGATAAGGGTGGATTTCACGTTCGTCTATGGGCAGGCGATTGCTCCACTGAAAGGATATTCCGTTGTAAGTCAGTGTATTTTCAAAATCAGTATTCATATTTTCATTATAGCATAACTTTGCTGATTTTTCAATAAATAATGCATATTTAGCAATTTATGTTTCTAAACGCTTATAATATAATGACATAAACAAAAAGGAGATGTCTCAATGGAAAATACAAAAGGGCTTTTGTTTGATGCAGTTTTTCAAAGCTGCTTAAAAAACGAGTTTTATAACGCGGATTATGATCCAACCGGTGCAGCTAGATTGTTTTTTGAGAACTCCGGCGGTTCTTTGCGGCTGAAAGCTGCCGTGGAGGCAAAGGCGCGCATAGAGCAGTATCCGGACTGTCCGGACAGATTTCATCGGCAGGCACTGGAGATGAACCGCTTGGTGCAGGAGGGGACGCGGGATATTCTTTCCTGCGTATTCGGAACAGAAAGCGGTGCACTGATCACAGAATTGACCGCTTCTCAGACCATGTTCCACATGGTTGAGCTTATCATGGAGAATATTCCTGGCACCAATGCGGTGGTAAGTGTTTTGGAGCACCCCTCCGCCTTTGACGCAGTTGCTTACTACTGCCAAAAAACGGGGAAAGAGCTGCGGGTGATCCCGGCAGATCCCGCCACCGGCGCCATCGATCCGGATACCGCAGCAAGTCTGGTGGATGAAAATACCTGCCTGCTTAGCGTCATGTCCGCCTCAAATGTGACAGGTGCCATCATGGATATCAGCGCCATCGTCCACAAGGCCAGGGCAAAGAAGCCGGATCTTTACATCCTGGCCGACGCAGTCCAGCATGCGCCCCATTGTGCGCTGAATGTAGAGCAATTGCAGGTAGACGGTATGAACATCGCGCCCTACAAATTCTTCGGTGTCCGGGGCTGTGGCTTCGCCTGGGTCTCCGATCGGATGGCGCAGCTTCCCCACCGGAAGCTGCTGGGCAAGGAGCAAACAGTATTTGCGCTGGGAACGCCTGCGCCGGGTAACTTTGCGGCGATGCAGGCTGTGATCGATTATGTCTGCCGGATCGGTGCCACATTCAGTAGCGCTACCCATCGCGCAGCGCTGTACCGGGAGGGAATGGAACGGATCCACCTGCAGGAGCGGGCTCTGCTTCACCGCCTGCTTGAAGGAACGGATCCGTGTCCCGGTTTGCGGCACATTCCCGGTGTCCGCGTTTATGCCGACGACTTAGAACTGACTCGCCGCGATCTGATCGTCGCCATTGGTATTACAGGTA
Source organism: Faecousia sp. (assembly GCA_045535175.1). Lineage (GTDB taxonomy): Bacteria > Bacillota > Clostridia > Oscillospirales > Oscillospiraceae > Faecousia. The sequence continues at coordinate 3,597 of JAZSLC010000171.1, forward strand.
TGGATGTATCCGACGCGGTTCAAGAATATGAAAAGCGTGGTGTCATTGTCTGCGACCGGAGTAACCGGAGTATGTATGCAAAGCGGATCGTGGAAGCACTGGGAGTGGAAGGAGTAATCAGAGTTTCTCCGCTTCATTGCCACGGAACAGATGATATCGACAAATTCCTGCAGATCACCGGCGAAATCGCAAGAGCAGCCAATCAAACAAAAACGGAGAATGATGATGGAACAAAGTAGTATCGTCCAAGAGTTTTTGGAGCTGATCAGTATCAGTTCGCCAACGAAAAATGAAAGAAAAATGGTATACGAGTTGATTTGCGCTTATTCCAATAAATAAGATAGGGTGGGAGAAATGAAAAAAACAAAAACGGATCTGGGCATGTATGAGATCGGATATTTTGAGCTTGATGCGTTGTTGGCAGAAAAAAGAATTGAGTTTTACCAAAATCCAAGCAGCGTGTATATAGAGCCCTTCAGAATCCTTGGGAACCTTTATTATGTGGGAGACAAGCAGGTTTGCGCCCATCTTATTGATACGGGAGAAGGCCTCATCTTATTTGATGCCGGATATCAGCATACCATTCATCTGTTGATACAATCCATATGGTCTCTTGGTTTTAATCCTGCTGATGTAAAATATTTAATTTTGTCTCACGGACACTTTGACCATTTTGGAGCTTGTAATGAATTCCGCTCTTTATACGGTACAAAAAGCTTCATGAGCAAAGCGGATTGTGAAATGCTCAAAAACACGCCTAGGGCCGGCTTGCTTGATATGAACCCCAATCCCTATGCACTTCTTCCTGTCATCGATCATACATTTGAAGACGGTGAGATCATAAGTCTTGGGAATACACAGATAGAGTGTGTCCTGTCCCCGGGCCATTCTCCGGGAACCACCTCATTTTTCTTTGATATTACGGATGGCGGCAAGACATATAAGGTCGGGTATTTTGGTGGCAGTGGATTCTTGACGCTTTACCGTGACTTTTTGAAAAAATACGAGTTACCCTTGGAACTGCAGGAACAGTTTGCTCAAACATTAATTGATCTGAAATCCAGACAGGTGGATGTTTCCCTCGGCAATCACCCTGCACAGAATTCCACGCTGGAAAAAAGGCGGCGGATGATTGAAAATCCAGCCGTCAATCCGTTTATCGATCCGGCAGAATGGTGCGTGAATCTGAATAAGCTTGAAATGCAATACCGTGAATTTTTGAAAAAAGGCTATTAAACAAAAATACAACTACAAGCAAAAGTCCGCCTTCAACAAGAGGATTGACCAATCTCATTCAGAGGAAAGAAAACATTATGATTAAGATCGGTTTTGGAAGAACAGACATTACACCGGTTGAACTGGTACCTCTGGCAGGCTACGGTAACTCTCAGGATCGGATCAGTCGGGAGATCGACTACCGAGTATTTTCGACTTTAGACACGGTAAACGCATTCTTTCAAAAAATAATATGCTAAAAATGATCCATTTTTTCAAGTATAGTTTCAAAGAATGAAAGACGTTCCTAGCTAACAGTTTCATATTATTTTCATGAAAGCGAGAACAATGTATTACAGGATATAGATGCTAATGTAACAATTAAAGCTCAAAACCAGTTTGTAGAGGGCTGGCAGTTTTGGATTCATTCAAACTGCCAGCCCTTTTTTGTTTTATACCCAGGAAAGGAGGTGGTGCCTGTGATTGTATAAACCAGCCCATAAAAATCATGAAAAGGAGGATTAAAATGACAAGACACAATGATCAAACTGTGGCAATGACCCGGCTTAACTACGCGCCCGGCACAAGGGTGGAACTTATCTCCATGGATAACGATCCCCGTCCCATTGAATCCGGCACACGCGGCACTGTCCGTGTGGTGGACGATATGGGTACCATCCACGTGGAGTGGGACAACGGAAGAAGACTAGGGCTCGTCCCGGGGGAAGATTCTTTCCGGAAGCTGACCATGGAGGAACTGGCATCTGAACAGGATATGGGAGGGATTGGATGTCAAACCATGTGACCGGCACGCATCACATCCGGACTCCGGATCCGACCCCGTCAGCCCATAACATCCGCTCCAATGAAAGCGGCGCAGATAGCGGTGCCGGAGAACCGGACCACAACGAAACCAAGAAAGAAGGAATGCATCTATGATGATCGACTGTATTACGCCGGAAGACCTTCGGCACATGCATGACCGGGAGGCCATCATCCTGCAAGGCTGCAGCGGTGACCTGACCGAATGGGTGGATGGTATCAACAATATCCTCACCGAAGAAGGAATCCTGAAAAACGGCTTCCGCTTCAAACATGCCTACACCTTCAAAAACGATGGCCTGACCTGCCTCATGTTCCCGCTGCAGGATGACACCAAGATGAATGTTGGAAAGCTTGCTATGTGGCGCATTGCCACCCATCATACCTTTGGCGGCACATGGCTCAGTGACTATGTAGAAAACCGTCTTGGCGGTTTTGCAAGGGATCAGCCTGTACAGCAAAGCAACGAAAAGCCGGATTGTCCTTTCATTGGGCAGGACGGAAATATCTTTAACCTTATGGGTATGGCTTCTCGGACCCTCAGAGAACACGGACTGGCAGACCAGGCACAGGAGATGTGTGCCCGCATCAACCAGTGCGACAGCTACGGCTCCGCCCTCTCCATCATCGGTGAATATGTGAATATCACGTCCCTGGATGACCAGGACGATGATTTCACCGAAGGGCTGGTGATCACCTGATGGAAGCACTGTGGCTGATCATTGGAATCCTGTTCGGCGTTTGCCTGTCTGCAATCGTCCTGGGCATCTGCCAACTCAAGCGGATCTCCGCCTGCGAACTGGCCATCCGTGAGTTGAAACGCAAAATCTATCTGCGGAAGGAGTGATACGATCAACAGTTTCATGTCCTGGGTCGGCGGCAAAAAGGCGCTCCGGGACCAAATCCTCGCCCGTTTCCCCCTGGATTATAAGCGATACATCGAAGTCTTCGGCGGCGCCGGCTGGGTGCTGTTCCATAAGCCTCCCGGCAAAGATTTCGAAATCTACAATGATTTCAACAGCAACCTGGTAAACCTGTTCTGTTGTGTACGGGACTGTGCCAATGAGCTGGAACAGGAACTTCGCTTCATGCTCAATTCCCGCCAGGATTTTGAGTACATGAAAAAAATGCTTCGCAGTAAGGCCGACCTCTCAGATGTTCGGAGGGCGGCCTATTATTATGCCCTGATCCGATACAGTTACGCCTCCGGTGTTGACAGTTTTGGCGGCCAGCCTCACTCCATGTGGCGAAACTTTCCCTTAATCCATGCGGCATCAAAGCGGCTTCAGGATGTGGTGGTTGAGAATCGGGACTGCGTGGACCTGATCAGCCAACACAACCTGCCGGAAACTTTCTTCTACTGCGACCCTCCGTACTACAATACGGAAGGCTATTATGAGGGCGGCGGTTTTGGCCGGGGTGACCATACCCGGCTGGCAGATGCCCTTCTCTCCACGCAGGGCAAGTTTCTGCTGTCCTACAACGATTGCCCGGAGATCCGGGAGATTTACACCATGCCCGGAATTTACATCGAGGAGCTCAC
>JAZSLC010000079.1:0-3049 GCA_045535175.1 Faecousia sp.
TCTCCATGTGGAATGCGCACTGTGATTTACTGTATTTTTCTCCATGTTTATAACCTCCTTTGATATCTGGTAATGCGGTCGCCAAACCTTTACCATTCTATCATTGGAGGTTATTCTTTCATATACTAAAGTCTTTATTCCGCCCGGTAGAACCGGGGGTTGATTTGGCTTAAGCCGCCAACAAAACAGCCCAGTGGGTTCCCACCGGGCCGCTCTGTTCACTTATGGAAGGTCCGTTTCAGGAAGGTTCGCAGGCCGCCCTTTTTCCGGTTGATCACATCCAGCAGGGCCATCATCTGTTCATCGCTGATGACCCCGGACATCCGGGACACCCCCCGCCAGGGCATATTCATCACAAACATGGTGCTGTTGGCCAGTTCCTTTTTTCCCGCCGCCAGCATCACCTTCCGGCTGAAGGAAATGACATTATAAACCCACCGGCCGAAGCCGCCCTTCAGATACACCCCCTGGGAAATGGTATCGTTGAAGCCGATGGGGGCGCTCCGGTCCCAGTTGGGATTGGGAATGGGCCGGCCCAGCAGGGCTGCAAAGGCATCGTCCCCCACCTGCAGCACCCGGCCGCTGTAATAGGGAGCGAAAACCTCCCCGGGGTAGGGGTTCTCTGCGCTGCCTTCCTTCCGGACCCGGGCCGTCAGCCGGATATCCCGGCTGGAAGCACCGATGCGCAGCTCATAGCTGCCCCCTTCCACCACCCAGGCATTTTCCCGGATGCTCCAAACCGCGAAGCTCCGGTCACTGAGGGGGATGGTCACTTCCTTTTCTTCTCCCGGCTCCAGGAACACCCGGGCAAAGCCCTTCAGCTCCTGCTCCGGCCTGAACATCCCGCCCGTTTCGGCGTGGACATAGAGCTGCACCACTTCGCCGCCGGGAACGGCCCCGGTATTCCGGACCCGCAGCACCACCCGGTCCTCCAGGACCTGCAGATCGCTGTACCGGAAAGAAGTATAGCTGAGGCCGTAGCCGAAGGGGTACTTCACCGGCACCTTGGCGGTGTCAAAATAGCGGTAACCCACGTAAAGGCCCTCCCGGTACTCGCTGGTGGCTTCCATACCGGGGTAGTAGGGTGCAGAGGACACCTCTTCATAGGCCATGGGCACGGTTTCCGACAGCTTGCCGCTGGGGCTCACATCACCCAGCAGCAGCTGGGCCATGGCCGGGGCACCGGCCTGACCGCCCAGATAGCCGTGAATCACGGCCCGGGCATCCTCGTCCCAGTTCATTTCCACGGCGCAGCCGCAGGAGAGCACCACCACAATGTTGGGATTCACCCCCTGCAGGGCCTTCAGCAGCTGCAGCTGGTTTTCCGGCAGCTTCAGGTCCGGCCGGTCCACACCCTCCGCCTCGCCGCCTTCATCCAGGCCCAGCCACAGCACCACAACCTCCGCCTTTTCCGCCAGTTTGCAGGCCTGACGCAGCAGCAGGGTGTCCTTCCCGCCGCCCCGGCGGAAGCCGGGGGCGAAGCCCATCACATTGGCCCCGGCGGCCTTCAGGGCGCTCAGCCCATCCTCCAACGCCGTGGGATTGATGCGGGAGCTGCCGGCTCCCTGATACCGGGGCTTCCGGGCAAAATCGCCGATGACGGCGATCCGCTGCTGCCGGTTCAGGGGCAGCAGACCCTCATTTTTCAGCAGCACCGCACTTTGCAGCGCCACCTGGGCCGCCATCCGGTGATGGGCCTGCCGGTCGTAGGTCTTCCCGGTGACGTGGGGCCGGGTGGAAAACACCAGCTCCAGCAGCCGGTCCACCTGCTCGTCCAGCACCGCTTCCGGGAGCTTCCCGCTGCGGACCGCTTCCACAATGTGCCGGTCCGTCTGGCCATTTGAGGAGGGCATTTCCAGAGTGCCCCCCTGACGCAGGGACTCTACCCGGTCGTTGTTGCCGCCCCAATCGGAAACCACCACCCCCTCATAGCCCCACTCGCCGTAGAGGATCTGCCGCAGCAGCTGGGGATGCTCATGGGCATAAGTACCGTTGACTTTGTTGTAGGAGGTCATCAGGCACCGGACGCCCCCCTCCTTCACCGCTATTTCAAAGGCGGGCAGATAAATCTCCCGCAATGTCCGCTGATCCACCACCGAATCGTTGGTCATGCGCCGCAGTTCCTGGGAGTTGGCGGCAAAGTGCTTGACACAGGCGGAGATGCCGTTTTCCTGGATGCCCCGGATCAGGGCCGCCGCCATTTTGCCGGAAAGATAGGGATCTTCCGAGAAATATTCAAAATTCCGGCCGCACAGAGGGCTGCGCTTGATGTTGACGCCGGGGCCCAGCAGCACACTGACCCCTTCGCTGGCGGCTTCCAGGCCCAGGTGCCGGCCCATTTTTTCCAGTAGTTCCTCGTCCCAGGTATTGGCCAGACCGGCGGCACTGGGATAGCACGTGGCAGGGATCGACTTATTAAGCCCCAGATGGTCCGCCTGTCCCCCCTGCTTGCGCAGGCCGTGGGGTCCGTCGGTGAGCATCATTCCGGGAATCTCCAGCCGGGGCACGGCCTTGGTGTTCCAGAAGTTGGCACCGGACATCAGGGACGCCTTTTCTTCCAGGGTCATTTGGGAAATCAGGTCTTGGTGTTTCATATCGGTTCCCTCCCGCTTTTTTGATGATTATACCATAGATACACCCAAAAATCGATGCTTTCCCCAAAATTTTCCCCAAAGAGTAAAAAAATGCTTCGCCCGTTGCAATGGCGCCCTTCCTGTGGTATACTGCAAAGGTATGAAACATCGCCCCGCCATAAACACAGACAGGGAGGACTTCGAGGGATGCAAGTCAATTACCGCTGGAAAAAGCACTATAAAACCGCCAAATATCCCCTGCGCCAATCCAAATTCTGGACTTGGGTCATCTGGGTATTGTCAAAGATCTGCCTGGTCGGCAAAAAATATACCCTGGAAACCATCGATATGGAAGGCCTCGAACCGCCCTATATCATCTTCAGCAACCATCAGGCCTTTATCGATTTCGAGCTGGCTGCCATGGTGACCACACCCCATCCTGTGAATAATGTGGTCAACATCGACGGTTATCATAT
>JAZSLC010000175.1:0-10481 GCA_045535175.1 Faecousia sp.
CCGTAGAAGTAGTGCTTATACCCGTTCGCCGCAGATATTTTCAGCATCTCACCCATATAGCTTGGGCCGGTCGTCCGGGCCATTTTATCCGCGCCGCGCCTTCTGCCCACGCTCGAAAGAGGCCCGCCATCGGGAATTGCCATAACGCCGCCGTTCTGGACCGCCCGATACCCATCATTCTCTGATGCAGTCACAGTCGTATGGACGTTCGCAACGGTAATATAATCACCGGAAAGCTGTGGCACATTTTGGGTCGTAAACGTCAAGAGCCATTCCATATCGATCGCCGCGATATTCACGCCGAGTATATTAACTGTGGGGATCAGCGACTTATCCACTGCGTGTTCAAATTTCATCTTAGCGTTCTCCATTCATCATCTTCTTTTCTGCTTACCGGGCTGATGCAGTAGAATCGGAGCAGATCATCTGCCCTATTGGGGATAATCCGGCAGTTACTGGCCGTTGAGACCCAGCACGGCGCCGAAAGTCTTAAAAATGATTATCCAGTCGGTAGCGAAGCTTCTCTGCTGTATGTAGCGGATATCCAACTCCATCCATTCGTCGAAGCTTAGGTCATTTCTGTGTGGCTGGATCTGCCAGAAGCAGGTCAGACCCGGGGTGATGTACAGCCGCTGCATCTGGTAGTCGTCGTACTGGGCAACCTGTGCGAGTCCGGATACAGAATTTTGTAAGGAGGGATTATCATGGCAGAAACCTATTGTGGAAAGACTTGTGTAGAATGTGCACAGAAAGAAGCACTAAATTGTTCCGGTTGTAAAGCCGGCCCCGGCAGGCAATACGGTGGCGACTGTGAACTTGCGAAATGCTGTAGAAGCAAGGGTCATCAAGAGTGCAGCACCTGTGGCTTCAACGGGAACTGCGGCACGCTTCGCAGCAAGGACCGCATGCCGGAATACCGCTTGAAAAGCATCAAAGCTGAAAAGACCAGAGAAGCAGCCATTGCTAAGCGCGCACCAGTGCTGGGTAAGTGGCTTTGGATTCTGTTCTGGCTGATCATTTCCAGCACCATTGCCTCTTTGATGACAAACGAGAATATTGCAGGCTCGATTCCTTCCGTGTTTGTACCCGGTCAGATTTTGAGCGCTGTCTGCTCCGCCCTCTACGGACTCATTTTGGTGAAACTGGCCACAGAAGAGGTGCGGTACCTGACGGCCGGTGTATGCGGTTTGATTTGCGGGGCTGTAAATGTGCTGCTTGCCTGTGTTTCCGGAGGCGGGGAGCTGCCGCCATGGACTCTTTTGATTTCTATTCCTGCAACCATCGTATCCCTTGTGGGGGAATACCAGGAGTTTGAAGCACATTCCGTTGTGCTTTCAGGTGTGGATGATGATCTGTCTGAAAAGTGGACAGTATTCTGGAAATGGTACATTGGAATGTATGCCGGTGTGTTTGGAGGACTCCTGCTGACCATGATCATTCCCGTACTGGGATTGCTGGTGTCCCTTGCAGCCGCCATCGGTCTGATCGTAGTTGGCATCATGAGGCTGGTATATCTGTACCGCACCGCAAAGGCTTTCAGAGATTATACGGCTTATTCGATTTAAGCATTTCTGATCTTATAATCAGAACAGTAAACACCGCAGGCTTTTGGGCCTGCGGTGTCGTTCAATTCTCTTTATCTTTCTTTTGTGTTTTTGGAATCCCGAAAAGCCAAAACAGGCTGCCCATAATAGAGTACACAAAGGATGCGTTATAAATTACAAAGATAATACCCCAGTATACTTCCTGATAAACGGGGATATAAGGGAAGGTCATGGCAACTGACGATGATACCAAAGAACGCACAACGCCAATCACGAGCCAGATGTTGTAAGGCAGCGGAACAAGCACGGCAATGCTGCCGATCACAAGCAGTACGATCCTTCCAATTTTGATTTGTTGTCCTTGAAGCTGCCGTAAACCGCTGAACAAGCCCAAGGTGTGCATCAAGGTCCATCCCATCAGAAACATTCCAAGTGGGAACAGGATTTCTTTGTTCATGGCCCGGATCACAAAAACGTGCCCTTCGTAAGTGCCATGGGTGGGAAATGCGGCAATGATCACAAAGTACAAGGCCCAGACGATGAAAAGAAGTCCTGCGGAAACTGCGCCCCATTTGTAGGCTTGCTTTTTGCTTTCCGGAACGGGCGGTCCATAGATGATGGTGTTAATGTCCGTTTCGAGTATCTCGGCGATTTTCAGCAGCATATCCAGGTCCGGTCTGGATCGCCCGTTTTCGTAGTTGGAAACCGTTTGCCGGGTTACATAGAGCGCATCGGCCAGGGCTTCCTGTGTCATTTCCTTTGACTGTCGGATTAGTTTAATGTTCTTTCCGATATCTCTCATTGGGATCACCTCGCCGTTATTGTAATGGGTTATGGCGCGCATGACAAGCAAAGATGCTTTTACATACCCGTTTTCAGACGGTTCCGCCGGTGATAAGCAATTTTACGGTTGCCTTAAACGATATATGCTTCTTTATCTGAGTGCACATTCTGGATTCTTTGAAGCATCTCAAAATGTAATACATGGATAAAGCCGTGATTTCGAAGAAAATCACGGCTTTTGGCACCCCCGGCGAGACTCGAACTCACTACCTTGCGCTTAGGAGGCGCACGCTCTATCCAGGTGAGCTACGGGGGCGTATTCGGATATTTGATTTGACGGAAAAGCGGACAGCAGGTCATAGACAAAGGAAAATCCGTCAGCTACGTTATTTTACTGAATAATCGCCGCGCTGTCAACACTAAGTTCACCTGTACCCCCGAAATGTACAGAAAAATCCAGGATTACCACTTTACAGAACCACTTCTTTCGGCTATAATATATGGGCAAAACTGAAACTACAGGAAATGAGAGATCGAATCCATGAATATTGAATTTGATGTTTATAAGCAGAAACTGACGGAAATTCGCCCCACGCTGCTGGCTTTGGCGGATTCTTTGAATATTGAAGGTCTGCGCAATGAACTGGAGCGTCTGCAGGCTATGCAGGAAGCCCCCGGCTTCTGGGACAATCCCGAGAACAGCCAGAAAGTCGTGATGAAGGCCAAGCAGACCGAGCTGAAGATTGAGCGCTATGAGCAGATGTGCTCCGATTGGGAAGATCTGATGACCATCTGCGAAATGGCTGCCGAAGAAGACGATGATTCCATGCTGCCGGAACTGAAGGAAGGCTTTGAAAAGCTCAGTGCTGACATGGCCCGCTGCCGTCTTGAGACATTGCTTACCGGCAACTACGACAAGAACAACGCCATGGTCAGCTTCCAGGCCGGTGCCGGCGGTACCGAGGCCCAGGACTGGTGCCAGATGCTTTACCGTATGTATACCCGTTGGGCCGAAGCCCACGGTTATACCTATAAGATCATGGACTATCAGGAAGGTGAAGAAGCCGGCCTGAAGTCTGCGGATATTCTGATTGAGGGCGAAAATGCCTACGGCTTCCTGAAGGGCGAAAACGGCGTTCACCGTCTGGTGCGTGTGTCTCCCTTTGATGCCAATGCGCGGCGCCAGACCTCCTTTGCTGCCATCGAAGTCATTCCCGATATCCAGGATGACAGCCAGGATGTGGAGATTCGTCCTGAGGATTATGAAATGCAGGTGTACCGCTCCTCCGGTGCCGGCGGTCAGCACATCAACAAGACCTCCTCTGCGGTGCGTCTGATTCATAAGGCCACCGGCATTGTGGTTGCCTGCCAGACCGAGCGCAGCCAGTTCCAGAACAAGGAAAACTGCTTGAGAATGCTCCGCAGCAAGCTGGTGGAAATCAAAGAGCGGGAGCATCTGGACAAGATTTCCGACATCAAGGGTGTCCAGAAGAAGATCGAGTGGGGCAGCCAGATCCGTAACTATGTGTTTATGCCCTATACGCTGGTGAAAGATACCCGCACTGGCTGTGAGACTTCCAATGTGAACGCCGTGATGGATGGCGCGCTGGATCCCTTTATTAATGCATATTTGACCTGTCTTGCCACCGGAAACTGGGTAACAAAGTAAAAAAACATCGATTTTGTACTTGCTTTTTCCGAAATCATGTGCTATGATAGTCAGGCTATTGTGAAAACCACGCGTATGCGTGATGTCATCTTCGGTTCGCTGCCGGATATTCGGCTTTCGAGCGTTGCGGAGGGAGGTTAACTGAAATGGAAGTTGTTAAAATCATTCTGATTGTTCTTGAGGTCATCGTGAGCCTGGGCCTGATCGTTGTTGTTCTGCTGCAGTCCGGCAAGGAGGCTGGTCTGTCCGGTGCACTGTCCGGTAACTCCGAGTCCTACATGAGCAAGAATAAGAAGGCTGGCCTTGACCAGACCCTGGCTAAGTCTACCAAGTGGGTTGCTGCCGGCTGGGTGCTCCTGTCTCTGGTTCTCGCTCTTCTGTAATTCGTAAATCAGACCACGGGTTTCCCGTGGTCTTTTTTCGTAGACTTTTGACTTCGGATATGTTACAATAATGAAAACCGAAAAGGAGCGATCGATATGAATGCAGTGAAACTGGCCGGGCTGCAGCCTGAGGCCGTATTTGCCTATTTTGAAAAAATCTGTTCCATTCCCCACGGATCCGGAAACACCAAGCAGATCAGTGATTACCTGGTATCCTTTGCCAAGGAACACGGAATCCGCTACATTCAGGATGAACTGAACAATATCATTCTGTTTGGGGAAGGTACCTGCGGTTACGAAGATCATGAGCCTGTGATTCTGCAGGGCCACATGGATATGGTCTGCGAAAAAGACCCGGATTGTCCCATCAATATGGATACCGACGGCCTGGACGTGACCCATGACGGCACCTATGTTTTTGCCAACGGCACCAGCCTGGGCGGTGACGACGGTGTGATGGTAGCTCTGGCACTGGCCCTGCTGGCGGATCCCACCATTGCCCATCCTCCTCTGGAAGTGATCATTACCGTAGATGAGGAAACGGGTCTGGAAGGGGCCACCGGTATTGATCTTTCCATGCTGAAGGGCAGGAAGATGATTAACATTGACTCTGAGGAAGAGGGCGTCTTTACCGTTTCCTGCGCCGGCGGCTGCCGCTCCACCATTCGCATGAATGTACAGCGGAAACTCTTTATGGGCCCCTGTGTGAAGCTGACGGTGGAGGGGCTCCGGGGCGGTCACTCCGGCATTCAGATTAAGTGTCCCTATGCCAATGCCAACAAGGTGATGGGAGAGCTGTTGAGCCGGGTGCAGGCACTGATGCCTCTGGCCCTGACTTCTCTTACCGGCGGTGCCAAAGATAACGCCATCCCCAGATTCGCGTCTGCCGGTATGGTGCTGCTGGGCATGAACATTGAGCGGATCAATGAGGTCTGTGCTGCACTGGAACAGGAAATCCGGGAACAGTATGATGAGCCCAATGTGAAGATCTACGGGGATGATCTGGACGCCATGGGCGGCCTGGCCCTGACTCTGGAAGACAGCAAGAAGGTCATTGAACTGTTGAACGCGGTTCCCAACGGTATTATGGCCTGGAGCAAGGACATTGACGATCTGGTGCAGACCAGCCTGAATCTGGGCGTTGTGATCCTTGGTAGTGAGGATGTTTCCCTTACCTTTGCGGTGCGAAGTTCCGTGAATCGGGAGAAGGAAGTACTGCTGGAGGGCCTGCGGGCCATCGCGGACCGATTTGGTGCCGATTACAGCGAACGGGGCGTGTACCCTGCCTGGGAGTACCGGAAGGATTCTGTCCTGCGGGATACCATGGTTCGGGTGTATCAGGAACTCTATGGAAAAGATCCCAGCGTGATCGCCATTCATGCCGGTTTGGAATGTGGCATTCTGGCTGAGAAGATCACCGATCTGGACTGCATTTCCATTGGACCCAATGCCATCGACATTCATACCAACCGGGAGAAGCTGGACATTGCCTCCGTCAAGCGCACCTGGGAATTCCTTCTGGAAGTGCTGAAAGCTTTTTGATATTATTGACCCGCTCGTATCAGGGCGGGTCTTTTCTTTTGAGCAAGCCGCGAATCCAGAGCAGATCCTTGCTGCCGATAACCCCCAATAAGACCCAAAGACTGCCGAGAATCAACAGGTAAGCGAAAACCTTTGCAACAGGAGCATGGAGAAAACCTGAAACCATTGCGGCCACGATTGCTCCACAGCAGGTAAGAACCGGCAGCGAAAGGGGGATACGGACTTTGGCTATTTTCAGGAGTCTGCGGATACTTAGAATGAAATTCACCAGATGGGTAATGAGGAAGCTGACAAAATATCCGGTCATGCCGTACCGGGGCAGCAGAAGGTAAAGAAAAGTTACATCCATAGCCGATGTGAGAATATTATATCGAACTGAGGCGGTTTGCTGACCCAGCCCTTTAATCATGGCATCGGTGATGGCATCGCAGTAGAGCATTGGGGCAAGAATGCTGTATAGTCTCAGAAACTGACCGGCGATTGAACTGTCATAGAGAGAAAGACAAAGATCCGTTGCACATATATAAAGAATTCCACCACAGATACATCCGTAAATCAATGCTACCTTTAGTCCTCTCCGAACTAGATATCGGATGCGGATATTGCTTTCGCCTGCGGCGCATCGGGCAAGCTCCGGCACCAGCAGTTCTGCCAGGGCATATAAAATAGCCGCAGGGAACATGAGTACGGGAAATACCATGCCGGTAACGGTTCCGAAAGCGGCCAAAGGGGAGAGAGCGCCAGGGTACTGGGCCAGCCGTTTGGGGACCATCAGGTTTTCGGCGGTGTTAATGCCCGCCTTCAGATCATCTGCCAGGGCCAGCGGGACAGCGGTTTGGAAAAGCCGTTTCCCCATTGGAATCCGTTCCCCTCTGGGAGCGTGTTCTCTTGCCCGAAGGATAAACAGCACACTGAGTGTCAGCGCAGAGCTGATCCCTGCTCCGAAGATTACGGCTTGGCAGGCTTTTTCCGGATTGCTGTGAGCCCAGAACCGCAGGGCACCCATAGTGACCGTGATGTAGCACAGCTGCTCAGCAATTTCCACTGCGGCCAGGGTGGAAATGCGGTTGGCGGCGGTGAAATAACCGGTCATGCACCCGCACAAGCAGGTCAGCGGCAAAAACGAGGCATACATCCGTACCGCTGACAGGGTTTGGGGATTCCCAATCCAATGCTTCGCTATAGCCGGGGCAAAGAAGTACACGCCTGCAGCAATCAGGCTGCTGCAAAGAATGCTGTAAAGAAAGCAGGACCTCAACACATGAGAAACATTTTCCGGGTGCTTTCGCCCCAGCTCTTCTGCGGTCAGATACATGGTTGCGGTTCGGATGCCCGCCATGCCGGCGGTCAGAGCCAGGGATCCGACGGATAAAACCAGCTGCAGCAGTCCAACCCCTTCCGCGCCGATTCGGCCGGAGATGTAGACCTGAAAAGAAGTGGAAACGAAGCGCAGCAGCAGGTTCACTGCCGTAAGCATCAGGGCGCTGTAAAAGATCGGAAGCGATTTTCGCAAAAAGATCCCCCCTTGTCCATAGCCTATGCTACGCAAGGGGGGATATGTATCAGTAAATGTATTTCAACAGATCTAAGACGTTCGATTTGATGGGAAGCCCAGTAGCGCTGCGGAATGTGCTGGCCCAGATGGGATCCCGGAAGAAAATCAGAATTCCACCCGTTTCATCGTATACAAAGTAAAGTCGTCTGCCTGCGGCGCCGATGATATCATTCAGTTTACTGAGGATGGATAAATCATACCAGTCTGGGCCCGTTTCTCCCTTTAATTTGTAATCATATCCATCCCATGAAAATGTGACGACCTGAATGCCCAATCCGTTTTTCGGATCGATGCCGGAATTATCGACCATAATATGGGAATAGTCCAGATAAGCAGGGTCCAGAGAGGAAATCATACATAGCAGGTCGCCGTACATTGTTTCCGGGTTCCAGGATTCAAGGTCCAGCCTAACAACGCCGGATTCGGAAGCCGGAACCGCGTCCGGACCCAGTGCGCAGAATTGTTCATAATCCCAGACAGGCTGCGCTCCGTTGCTTAGCACATAAATGGTTTTTGTATATGGTTGTTGTGAGATTTGATGATCAAACAGGTAATCCTGGTAAGCTGCATAGCCTTTCTGTATATCTTCTGGTAGTTGATCTATAACATGAATATCGTATTCTTCCAATGCAGTGGCCATCTGTTGTAAGTTCATTGTATTATTGACGGGGCGGGATATATTAACGAGAAATTGCACAAACGGCGTTTGGTAAATTGATAGCAACAGGAGTAAGACAGAAACAGCGATCAGTGCAATGAAAATAATTTTGCCGGGGGTATTGCTGCGGTAGTGCTTGGGCTTCAGATTGGGGCATACAGAAACCAGAAATTGAATGAATTGGCTTTCAGACCCTCCGGTGATGCTGTCTTTACGGATAGGCAGATACTGGTTATGCTCGACCATCAGGATTATGTGGTTCTTTGTCTGGGCCAGAGAAAGTATCTGGTTGTATTGGAATGTATACTGGTTGTTGCTGTCAATATTAATGATGTGGATACGGTCATCGCAAAACCGGTAAGCATTTTGGGGCGGTTTACCACCGTTATTGCTGAGGTTTCTCTTATAATTCAGGTTACCATTTTTGTTCTTGATCCATCCGAAAAACCAGAAGATCCAGAATATTGATACCAAAGCGATCGCATAGCTGTTTAGCCAAGTGCTTTCTAAACCGTTCAGAGTCACACAAAGAATCGCAAAAGTAATGCAGATAACCAACTTGGGGATATACACTCTGGGAGAAAACCAATGATAACCCTTGTCGATTTCTCTCGATGTATCCAGGTCAAAAGTTACTTCTCCCTTGAAACGATAATTCATTTCGGATTCCATAGTATAACCTCCTAGATCTGATTATGAAACGTATTACAAAGAAAACGCAGGGGGCATTTGCTGCATTGGGGATTCCGCGCCGTGCAAATATCCCGGCCGAAGAGGACGATTCGGTGGCAGAAGTCGGAGCTTTCTTCCGGGGGCAGAATGGCCCGCAGCTGCTTTTCCACCTTTTCGGGGTCCGTTCCCTGGGAAAGTCCCAAACGGCCGCAAATGCGGATGCAGTGGGTGTCGCATACCACACTGCCAGGGACACTGTATAAATCTCCCAGAAGCAGATTGGCGGTCTTTCTGCCAACACCGGGCAGGGCCAGTAATTCTTCCATGGTTCCGGGGACCTTTCCTTCGTGCTTGGAAAGGAGCATCTGGCAGGCAAGAACAATATCCCTGGCTTTGTGCTTATAAAAACCGCAGGAGTGTACCAGTTCTTCCACATGGGAAACAGGCGCAGAGGCCATTTCTTCCAGGGTCGGATATGCGGCAAACAGCGCCGGGGTAATGAGATTCACCCGGGCATCGGTGCATTGCGCCGAAAGCCGCACCGCAATCATCAGTTCATAATCTTTTGTGTAATGGAGCGCACATTTGGGGTCGGGGTAGTGTTCTTTCAGAATGTCAATAATCAAAAGGACTTTGTTTTCCATGACCTCACCTCTTATATCATCATATCACATAAATCGCCAAAAGGAAAGAAAAAGCAGCGGGAAATTTCCCGCTGCACAGATTATTCGCAAGGATCCAGAATTTGCCCGGACATGGCGGAGATTTCGTAGGCGGTACGCTCCATGGCGCAGTTTTCCGTCAGTTTGGTGTAAACTCTGCTTTGCAGCCGTCCGCAAATGCGGATTTTGTCCCGCACATGGCAGGCTGCGATTTCCTTTGCGGTGCGTCCCCATAATATGCAGGGAAGATAGTCGGCCCTCCGGAAGGCCCGGGGAACTGCCAGCATTACATCACAAATCTCTCTGCCCAGGGGCGTTCTGCGGAAGGTAGGGTCCTTACAGATTGGCCCTTCCACAATGCACTCGTTTAATGGCTCTCCGTCTTCTGCTGTGATGGCCGATGCAAATACGAATACCAGAAGTCTGCGGCCGGTATCCGTTCGGATGTTGTGGGACCGTACCTGGCCCTCCACCCGGATCATTTCACCGCCGCAGGGATCCAGGTTCATAATCAAAGACTCTTTCGCAACCACAGGCAGCAGATCCACGGCTCCGGACAGACGCTCCACGCACAGGGTGAATCGATAAAAGCGTTTTCCATGGTTTTCGTGGGAGAATTTCGGCAGTTCCTGCATCATTCCCCGAAGGGTAATTGTGTTGGCAATGTGTTCCATGTAAGCACCTCGTTCAGTGGGTTATGGAACAGCCTATGACTCATATTTCAAAAAAGACCGGAGCCCAAAAAATTACGGGCTCCGGTGAGGTTGTGGATTATTGGAGAATTACTTTTTCGGCCCCTTCTTTTTGGGGGCGGCAGCCTTTGCAGGAGGCTTTTTGGCGGTAGGTCTGGCCGGTGCTTTTTTTGCTGCAGCCTTGGGAGGCGGGGCAGAGGTCCGTTCGGGGCGGGGCGGCACGGCCCGGATCAAGCACTTGGGACCGGAACCGATGAGGTCCTCCCGATGGGCTGTCAGAAGGGCTTCCCGCACCAAATAGTAGTTTTTGGGGTTGCGGTA
>JAZSLC010000212.1:0-2257 GCA_045535175.1 Faecousia sp.
ACCCTGAAGATCGGTGACTATATGAACAGCGCCGGTGTGGAAGGCCTTGGCTTTGCCATCCCCAGCACCACCGTCAAGGACATCGTAGACCAGCTTCTGTCCCAGGGATACGTATCCGGACGTCCGGACCTTGGGATCATCGGACAGGAGATCTCCCCTTTGTATCAGCACCTGTATTACCTGCCGGAGGGCCTGTATATCACAGAAGTCGCCGAGGGCAGCGACGCGGCAAGCAAGGGCATCAGCCCGGGAGATATTCTCATCAGCATCGACGACACCTCCATCCACAGCATGGACGCCTTGAAAACCCACCTATATAATTATAGTGCCGGAGATACCGTGGACGCGGTAGTCTACCGCTCCGGAAAATCCTACCGCCTGTCCCTGACCGTGGGAGAGGCAAACTAAACAGAAAGAGGTTATTATGCAACCAATCCACCGACAAACCTTTTCCCTCACACCCCTACACATGGACCGTTTTGGCAGAGCAAAACCCTCGGTTCTTCTGCATTTTGCCCAGGAGGCCGCAGAGGGGCACTGCCTGATCCTGTCCGCTGACTGGCAGACCCTGCAGGAAAAGGGACTCTTCTGGGCTGTGATCCGGCAAAAGCTTCAAATTTCCCGACTCCCCCGGGCCGGGGAAGTCCTTACCGTAGAAACCTGGCCCATGCCCACCACCCGGGTGGCATATCCCCGTTCCACCGTTGCCTATGACGAAGCGGGCAACGAAGTATTCCGGGCCATCAGCCTTTGGGTCCTCATGGACTGCACAACCCGGGCCATGATCCTGCCGGGAAAAAGCGGCATTGCCATCCAGGGAACACTCCGGGGCACGGAATTGGCTGTGCCCGGCTCTCTTGCCCACCGGGAGAATGCCTGCCAGACCCTGCGCACCGTCCGCTATTCCCATTTGGACCGAAACGGCCACATGAACAATACCCGGTATTTGGATTGGCTGGAGGATCTGCTCCCCGCCGCGTTCCACGAGAACCACCCCTTGCGGGAAGTCACCGTGTGTTATCTCTCGGAAGCCTTGGAAAACGAACAGATGCGCCTTGACTGGGCGCTGTCGGAAGACTCCGTTTTGACGGTGGAAGCCCTTCGGACAGAGACAGATGTCTCCGCCAAACATCACCATGTTTTCTCCGCCCAGGCGGTCTTTTGACCGGTGTTCTGTCAACCTGATTACAGATTGTTTCTATGTGTAAACTTTGTCATTTTTTGGCGAATCCTCTTGTTGACCCCCGGGTTACAAGGGGATTTTCCGGTTTTGCCTGTGGAAAAACCTGTGGAGAGTGTGGAGAACTGCGGAAAAAAGTTTCGTCGAAAGATGAGATTTTTTTATGTTTATGTAAACTATTTTTCCGAAGTGTACCGCAAGAATCTGTATGGGCGGCCATCGTGTCAAGTGTAACATGGTACACACCAGTGTAAGGACATAGTACACAAGTTACAGCCTTGCAATGGACCGGTGAATTAAGTGACCGCCTTCTGTATCAAACTCCGCGATTTTGAAGTTTCGATAACAGGCGATGAATGATTTACCACTGGGGGTTGGTCTAAATTCGATATATTGGTCTCTCATTGTTTCGCTTAAATAGACTTGCCATTTATCGAATCTGGCATAACCCCAACTGTTAACCTTGATCACATGGTGCTCCCCACCATATTCGTATTTTTCAATTTTTTCTTTGTATTGTCGCTGGCTTGGCTCGTAAACATCCCCCGGCCTTTTTCTTCCAAGAGCTTCGTGAGGTCGGACGTTGTTGTACTTTTCGCGCCAGTTGTCCAACTTGTTTTTTGCATCCTCAATGTTGGCAATGGTTGTGTGATTCAGCAGTTCTTGTTTCATCGTTCTGTGAAAACGCTCAATCTTGCCCTGGGTTTGCGGATGCTTAATACGACCGTGAATCGGAAGAATATCCAGATCCATAAGCCACCGTTCGAATTGGGTATAACCTTTCCGAAAGCCGGCAAATTGTGCACCGTTATCTGAAAGAATGGAATCCGGCAGACCAAATTCCTGAAAAGCCTGTGTGAATACAGGAATTACCACATATGATGTACGCAAATGTGGAACTACCCGAATGGCAAAGCGGGAATGGTCATCTATGATATCCAACGGATAACAGTATCGACCATCTTCCATTCGAAACTCACCTTTGAAATCTGTTTGCCACATTTGGTTGCACAATTCCTTCTCAAAGCGCACAAACGGCTGCCGCTTCTGGGATTCTTCCGGACGAATGCAATTGTA
>JAZSLC010000113.1:0-3142 GCA_045535175.1 Faecousia sp.
CCATCCCGCCACCGGCTCCAGGTGCTGGAGTGGATACCAAGATGCAGGCAAAGGCCGCCGATCGTGGGCGGCACAAGAAACTCGATGCGCTTTGCTTTCTCGCCCAGTTTGTTTTCTACATCACGCCACTCATAGACATCGTGCCCCCAGGAGTCCTTCTCCCCCGTGGGCACCCGTTCTTGTATGACGACCTCCCGGGTTATTCTGTCAAAATAAGTTTGCACAGCAGCCTTCAGCGCCTTCTTGGTGTATTTTTCGCGTGCGCCCACCTGCCTTCACCGTCCTTTGCATCAAGTGTAGCAGAAATAAAACCGCAACAAAAACCCCCCTGTTTGACCTTTTGGGGCAGATGCCGGGCAGCCTTGTTCAGCTGCATATCTGCTGTTTTGAGAAACAAAAAGCACCCAGGATCTTCACCCTGGGTGTAATTAAAACGCGCACACGCACGAATGCGCACCCGCCCCCCGGCGCGTGCGTTTGTCGATTTGCATAATTCACTTATTCCTTCCTCTGCTTTTCCAGCATTTTTTCATACGGGCAAGCACTGTAGTCCGCTTTGCAATAGGACTTCATCCAATTTTTCTTCTCCAGCGGCACGGCGAACGCAACGTGCGTGGCCATTCCGGGCTTTATCCCACTGCAAAAGATCTCGTGTCGCTCCTCACACCGGTAAAAAGGACATTTGGCGCTACAGCTGACTGTATGCTTCGGCATTTTCACCCCTCCCGATCATTATCCTGGCGTATTTTCTGACGGCATCCCTGTACAATTCCTGCCGCCACCGTATTCAACTGAAAGATTGTCGATATTGCTTTTCACATATTTGGGCAACACATAGCGTATGTATTGGGGCTGCTCCGAACGGGAAAACTCCCGGCGAAACAGCAGCTTGCCGCCCCGGGGCACCTGCAGTTCCGCATCGCTGAGCACGATCCGGTCCTTCGGTACCGGCGGCACCAGATTCCGTGTGGTCCGGAATTTCTTGGCATCCGGCCGGTGTCTTACCTGACGCAGCATATAGGCAGCCACATCCGTCCGGTCCTCCTGATAATCCCACATAGGCGACCAGCTGACGCCGCCCAGCTCTCCCCACGCCTCCACAAAGTAATCCCTGGCCTCCCGGTTGATCACAAGGTGATGGTGGATACGGACGGTTTCTCCCGTCTCGCCGTCCATATCCGAGGTAACAAAGGCAGCCTTGATCTCAATGCCGTCTGCTTTGGCTCTTCGCTTGGCTCTGCGCAGACAGTTTACCAGCTCATGATCTGCGGCATCATAGATCATTTCCATCCGCTGCGCCTCATCCAGCTGTGTAAGATCGATTCCTTGCCCTTTGATCCATTTTTCCAATTTCTTCAGGCCCTTGTCAGAATAGTCGATGCCAAGAAGGAGATCTCCTCCCACAAAGTACATATTCAGGATCCGGGCAAGACGCTTTACGGCCGAGTACTCGTTCTGCTCTCTTTTCCGGATCGCATCTCTTTGCCGCCGGGTCAGGGTCTTATCCGGTCTTTTTCCCGGTACCCAGAATTTTGTCTTCTCTCCAACAGAACCGGCCTTATATGTCCGGATCACCCAGTATCCCTCTTTCTGCATGATCGTATCTCCTTTTCTCTGCCGCTTCACCGTATCATTGCAAACCAGTCCCTCTGGTTAGCAATCTCCGGTGCATCGGATAGCATATCCGCAAGCTGAAGATCCCGCTTTCGTCCTACCTATATATAAAATGGTTGAATTGTTAGGTCCTTACCAAGCCCGCAAACGCGCGTGCGCGCGCGTATTTTTTTTATTTGATTTTCTAGGAAAGGCATCCCAACGATGCCCTTCGTACAAAATCAAATAAGCAACATCTATGTTTCTATCTGCCCCTGCAGCCCCTGTTTGGGAGGTCTAACGCGCATAATTGCACGAATTATGCACGTTAGACCCTAGCCGGGATTATTCTCCATTGTCGATCTTCTCCCCGATCCAGACGCCAACCACGAAAAGCACAACCACACCCACGCAGAATAAACCGATCAGCATTTCTCCACCCCCAGCATTTCTTCCAGCTCCACCTTTACGGCAATAACGACCGGATCATTGGATACTCTACCCCTGCACAGTCTCTCCGCAAGCTCTTTTACACCGGCAGCACGGCCGTTTTTGTATGCTCGTTCTGTTGCCCAATGGGGAAACCGTCTTTCTCTTTTCCTGCGTATCTTCATTTTCAAACACCCCGATTCAAACGTCTTCGTATTTTTGGTAATGATATAATCCGGTCTTCCTGGTCTCCAGATAATAGACGCCCAGGCACCAAAGCACCGCACAGACCGCCACAGCGACGCCGCACCATCCCCTCACCCGGTAGATGGCCGGCATACTGACCAGACCAAACGCCGCCACCGCAAGCTGTATGTACTTATACATCTGCCGCCCTCCTGCCAGTTTTCCTATTTTAAACGCAAATCATTTCTCACACATACCCCCCTGATTGACCTCTTCCACATAGCACCAGCTCTGGGGTGGTCTTGTGATCTGTAGCGCAGCATTTCCACAGTGTTCGGAGAATTCGTGATACATTCCACAGATCTCGCAGTACAGGTCATTGACGCAAGGGCGTCGAAATTCGCCCAGCGCCTTTGGCTTGTCATACACCTTCAGATCCGTGATCACCAAGCCGACAACATCTTTTCCGCCACTGTACTGTTCCACCTCATCCTGTGTCAGACAGGCGGCATCTATCGCAAATTGAAAGAACATCGGATGGCCGGCAAAGATGTCCGGATGCGCAAGCACCGCGCAGATCTTATCGCAAACAAACTCGCCCACGACTTTGCCTAAAAAGCGCTCCATACCAGGCTGATATTCTTTGGGGATTTTTGCAAAAGACTTCTGATCTTTGCTGCAATAGATCTTTACGGCTCGATTCCACTCTTTGTCTGTGGGGTAGTTCTTTCTGACCTCCACAGTTTTTTCTTTGTCAATGCTCCAGCCCATTGCTTTCGCTATGATCAGAAATACATAGTACGGCCGGATACTAATCAGCACCGCTTTCATCTTTTATCGCTCCCTTCATTTGCGGGAAAGCCACCTTCAATCCAACCAACATGCGATTGGTTTCTTGGCAGCTCATTCCAGAGCCAGATTCATTCACGATCCA
>JAZSLC010000102.1:0-17884 GCA_045535175.1 Faecousia sp.
CCCCGAGCCCTTTATTCCTGAGACCGGTGCCCGGGTTATGAGCCTGAATGCCCCCGACAGCAAGATGAGCAAGTCCATGCCCGAGGGCTGCGTATTCCTGATGGAGCGGCCTGAGGATATTCAGCGCAAGTTTAAGCGGGCTATTACTGATTCTGATACCGAGTTCTGTGTCCGTTACGACCCTGCCAATAAGCCCGGTGTTTCCAACCTGATGTCCATTTACTCTGCCGTTACCGGACTGAGCTATGCACAGATTGAAGCAGAGTTTGCCGGTCAGGGCTACGGTGCCTTCAAGCCCCGGGTTGGCGAAGCCGTTATTGAGACCCTTCGTCCCATTCGTGAAGAGACTACCCGGCTTCTGCGGGACAAGGCATATCTGGAAGGTGTTTACCGCACCGGTGCAGAACGGGCTGCCTATGTGGCAGAAAAGACTCTGCGCAAGGTCTACAAGAAGGTCGGCTTCCTTCAGAGATAACTTTCCTAAAAAGCGTGCCGTAATGCGGCACGCTTTTGTCATAACGACAAAAGCAAGCTTGAGGTGTAGAAACCGTTTGACAAACAGGCCTCACTGTTGTATAATGTCCAAAATGCGGTTTATGAAAGGGGAATCTTAGATGAGTGGCATGACGAAGATCAATGCTCCCATGGGGGAAGTTATTTCCGATTCCATGGCACCTCTGTCCGTTGCGTTGGCTGCTTTTGATTTGGATAAGTATTCCGTTTTTCCCGGTTTTTGCGATGTGCACGTTCATTTTCGCGAGCCGGGATTTTGTTATAAAGAGACGGTTGCAACCGGCTCTTTGGCTGCGGCTGCCGGCGGTTACACGGATGTTTGTACCATGCCGAACCTGAACCCGGTTCCGGACAGTGTGGAGCATCTGGGTGTTCAGTTGAAAGCAATTCGGGAAACGGCCTGTATTCATGTGTATCCCTATGGTGCCATCACTGTTGGGGAACAGGGGCAGGAACTGGCCGATCTGGATGGTATGGCGCCGGATGTGATCGGTTTTTCCGATGACGGCAAGGGTGTGCAGATCGATGATATGATGCGCGCCGCCATGATCCGGGCCAAGAAGCTTGGCAAGTTGATCGTGGCCCACTGTGAGGTCAACGATTTGCTGCGGGGCGGCTACATTCACGATGGCGAGTATGCAAAAGCCAACGGACACCGTGGTATTTGCTCCGAAAGTGAATGGGTGCAGATCGCCCGGGACCTGGAGCTGGTGAAGGAAATCGGCTGCAAGTACCATGTTTGCCACATCTCCACCAAAGAAAGTGTGGAGATTATTCGCAAAGCCAAGGCAGAAGGGGTGGATGTGACCTGCGAAACCGGTCCACATTACCTGGTGCTGGACGATTCCTGCCTGCTGGAGGACGGGCGGTTCAAGATGAATCCTCCGCTGCGCAGTAAGGAAGACCGGGAAGCGCTTCTGGCCGGTATTCTGGACGGAACCATCGATATGATCGCCACGGACCATGCGCCCCACAGTGCAGAAGAAAAAGCCCGGGGTCTGGAAAAGAGTGCTTTTGGCATCGTTGGTATCGAAACTGCATTCCCGGTGCTTTACACCTATCTGGTTAAACCGGGTATTCTTTCCATGGAACGGCTGAAGGAACTGCTGGTTACCAATGCAAGAGAGCGATTCGGGATCCCTTTGGGTGACAGCTTCAGCATTTGGGATTTGAATGTGTGCGAACCTGTGGACCCTGAAAAATTTGTTTCCAAGGGCAAGGCAACGCCTTTTGCCGGGGTACCCCTTTACGGAAAATGTCTGCTGACCGTCTGTGACGGGAAGATTGTATATAAAAACGATTGATTCAGGAGGTAGCTTCAGATGGCTAAGAGAACAGATATTAAGAAAATTTTGATCATTGGCTCCGGCCCTATTGTGATTGGACAGGCTGCAGAGTTTGACTATGCAGGTACTCAGGCTTGCCTGGCTCTGAAAGAAGAGGGCTATGAGGTGGTTCTGTGCAACAGCAACCCTGCCACCATTATGACCGACACCACCATTGCCGATAAGGTATATATGGAGCCCCTGACCCTGGAGTACATTGCCAAGATCATCCGCTATGAGCGTCCCGATGCCATTGTGCCCGGTATCGGCGGTCAGACCGGCCTGAACCTGGCCAAGCAGCTGGAGAAGAAGGGCGTGCTGAGAGAGTGCCGTGTGGAACTGCTGGGTACTTCCAGTGCATCCATTGAGCGTGCTGAGGACCGGGAACTCTTCAAGGAGATGTGCCAGTCCATTGGTGAGCCCGTCATTCCTTCTGAGATCACCTACTCTATCGAGGAAGCCAAGGCTGCCGCCGAGCGCATCGGCTATCCCGTGGTGCTTCGTCCTGCCTTTACCCTGGGCGGAACCGGCGGTGGTTTTGCCTACAGTGAAGAAGAACTGGTGGAAGTTGGCCTGAATGCCTTCAAACTGAGCCCTGTCCATCAGGTGTTGGTTGAAAAGAGTGTAAAGGGCTATAAGGAAATCGAGTTTGAGGTCATGCGTGACTCCAATGACCATGCAATCACCATCTGCGGCATGGAAAACATCGATCCCGTTGGTGTGCATACCGGCGACAGCCTGGTTGTGGCCCCCATTATGACCCTCAGTGACCATGATCTGAAGATGCTGAACGAGTCTGCCATTAAGATCATTCGGGAACTGAAGATCGAAGGCGGCTGTAATGTGCAGTTTGCTCTGAACCCCAATTCCAGCGAATACTTCCTGATTGAGGTCAATCCCCGTGTTTCTCGTTCCTCCGCCCTTGCTTCCAAGGCTTCCGGCTATCCCATTGCCAGAGTCACCGCCAAGATTGCGGTGGGTATGTCCCTGGAAGAAATCAAGATTGCCAACACCAATGCAGCCTTTGAACCTCGGCTGGACTATGTGATTGCCAAGCTGCCCCGCTTCCCCTTCGATAAGTTCACCTCCGCATCCAATCTGCTGGGCACCCAGATGAAGGCCACCGGCGAGGTTATGGGCATCGGTTCTACGCTGGAAGAGTGTCTGCTGAAGGGCATTCGCTCCCTGGAAATCGGTGTCAACCATGTTTATCTTGCCAAGTTTGACGATATGACCGATGATGAGCTGCTGGAGTATATCAGTCAGTTCCGTGACGATAACATCTACGCTATTGCAGAGCTTCTGGCCCGTGGCGTCAGTGTGGAAAAGGTTCATTCCGTCACTCAGATTACTTCCTACTTCCTGGAGGCAATCAAGCGGATTGTGGATATGGAAGAAACCCTGAAGGCCAATGTGCGGAATCTGGAAATCCTCACCGCCGCCAAGAAGATGGGCTTCAGCGATAAGTATGTGGCCCGTATGTGGAAGTGCAGCGAGCTGGATGTGTACAATTTCCGCAAGGAACACAATCTGTTCCCTGTGTTCCGCATGGTGGATACCTGCCATACCGGTGCGTATATTCCTTACTTCTACTCTTCCTACACCGGTAAGAATGATTCTATCCTGACGGATAAGAAGAAAATTGTGGTGCTGGGTGCCGGTCCCATCCGCATTGGTCAGGGCGTGGAATTTGACTATTCCACTGTTCACGCGGTTATGACCATTAAGAACGCCGGTTATGAAGCGATTATCATCAACAATAATCCTGAAACCGTTTCTACTGACTATACCACTGCCGATAAGCTCTACTTTGAGCCTCTGACTCCCGAAGATGTGATGAACATCATCGAGTTTGAGAAGCCTGTGGGTGTGATTGCTTCTCTGGGCGGCCAGACTGCCATCAACCTGGCGCAGCCTCTGACCGATCGCGGTGTGCGGATCATCGGTACCGACTGCGCTGCCATAGACCGTGCCGAGGACCGCAATGCTTTCGAAAATCTGCTGAACGAACTGGATATTCCCCGTGCCAAGGGCCGCGCCGTGACAAAGATTGAAGACGGCATTGCTGCTGCTTCCGAAATTGGTTATCCTGTACTGGTTCGTCCCAGCTTCGTCCTGGGCGGCAGAGCCATGCAGATCGTTGCCAACGAAGCGCAGCT
This sequence comes from Faecousia sp., assembly GCA_045535175.1. Taxonomy (GTDB): domain Bacteria; phylum Bacillota; class Clostridia; order Oscillospirales; family Oscillospiraceae; genus Faecousia. The sequence continues at coordinate 3,998 of JAZSLC010000102.1, forward strand.
GCGCCATTACCTGCGCACCGCTGTGCAGATCGATGAAGACAAGCCCGTTCTGGTAGATAAGTATATTGAAGGTCGTGAGGTGGAAGTGGATGCCATCTGCGATGGCCGTAATGTGTTTGTTCCCGGCATCATGGAACTGGTGGAACGTACCGGCGTTCACTCCGGCGACTCCATGAGCGTGTATCCTCCCTTCTCCATTTCCGATAAGGTCAAGGGCATTATTCTGCAGTATGCCAAGAAGCTGGGCCTGGGTATCGGCATTGTGGGCCTTTACAACATCCAGTTCATCGTGGATAAGGAAGACAACGTGTATATCATTGAGGTCAACCCCAGATCTTCCCGTACCGTTCCTTTCCTCAGTAAGTCCACCGGCTACTCCCTGGCAGATATTGCAACTGAAGTCATTCTGGGTAAGAGTCTGAAGGAACAGGGCATCTTTGATATCTATCCCGATGAAAAGGACCGCTTCTATGTGAAGGCACCTGTGTTCTCCTTCAATAAGCTTCGTGGCATGGACGCCTACCTGAGCCCCGAAATGAAGTCCACCGGCGAAGCCATCGGTTACGACAAGTCCATGACCCGCGCTCTTTATAAAGCCCTCCAGGCTGCCGGTATGCGGCTGCAGAATTACGGCACCGTGCTGGCCACCATTGCCGATCGGGATAAGGAAGAGGCCTTGCCTCTGGTCCGTCGGTTCTATAATCTTGGCTTCAATATTGAAGCTACCACCGGAACCGCCCGGTTCCTGAAGGCCAACGGAATCCGCACCCATGTGCTGACCAAGATCAGTCAGGGCAGCGACGAGATTCCCGAAGCCATTCGTCAGGGCCACATCGCTTTTGTTATCAACACCAAAGATCCCGGTGCTCCCGAGGGTGACGGCCTCCAGATCCGTCAGCTGGCTACCGAGAACAATGTGACCCTGTTCACCGCTTTGGATACTGTGAGAGTGCTTCTGGATGTTCTGGAAGAAACCACTCTGACCGTTTCCACCATTGATGCATAAGGGGATAAGATGAAACAAAGCATTTTTGAAATTGTTGAGAATGTGCGCCTGGTGCCCAGTGTGTTTCGGATGCGACTCAAAGGCGACACTTCTGCCATTACCGCTCCCGGTCAGTTTGTGAACATTCAGCTTCAGGGACTGTTCCTGAGAAGACCCATTTCCGTTTGTGATTTGGAAGGGGATACACTGACCATCATCTATAAGGTGGTGGGAAAGGGGACCGAAGCCATGAGCAAAATGGAGTCCGGTTCTCTGGATATTCTGACGGGCCTGGGCAACGGCTACGACCTGGAGGTTTCCGGAGAACACCCCGTGCTGCTTGGTGGCGGAGTTGGTGTTCCTCCCATGTATCTGCTGTGCAGGAGACTTTTGGCTCAGGGAAAGAAGCCTACTGTGATTCTGGGCTTTAACAAGAAAGAAGAAGTGTTCTACGAAGCGGAATTCCGTGCTCTGGGCTGCGATGTGCTGGTGACCACCGTGGATGGCAGCTATGGCGTTAAGGGGTTTGTGACCGATGCACTGAAGGGCCTGGAATACACCTATTTCTTTACCTGCGGTCCCGAGCCTATGCTGAAAGCCGTTTACCGTGCTTCCGTTACTTCCGGTCAGATGAGTTTCGAAGAGCGGATGGGCTGTGGTTTCGGCGCCTGTATGGGCTGCAGCTGCAAGACCCTGACGGGCTATAAACGGATTTGCAAAGATGGCCCTGTGATGCAGAAGGAGGAAATTGCATGGGAAGCATGAAAGTAAACCTGTGTGGAATTGAACTGGATAATCCGGTGATTCCGGCCTCCGGTACCTTTGGGTACGGCTATGAGTACGCAGAGCTATATGATATCAATGAACTGGGCACCTTCTCTTTCAAAGGCACCACCCGGGATGCCCGTTTTGGTAATCCCACCCCTAGAATTGCCGAGTGTACTGCCGGCATGATTAACGCGGTGGGGCTGCAGAATCCCGGCGTGGACCGGGTGATTTCTGAAGAACTGCCCAGATTGGCCCGGTGCTTCCACAAGCCTGTGATGGCCAATGTCAGCGGCTTTTCTGTGGAGGACTATGCTTATACCTGCCAGCGGCTGGATGCTGAACCTCAGGTGGGCTGGCTGGAAGTGAACATCAGCTGTCCCAATGTTCATGGCGGTGGTATGAGCTTCGGCACGGACCCCAAAGCGGCCGCGGAAGTGACCGCTGCCGTTAAGAAGGTCACCACCAAGCCTGTGATTCTGAAACTGAGTCCCAATGTGACCGATATCGTGTCCATTGCCAAAGCCTGTGAAGATGCCGGTGCAGACGGCATCAGCCTGATCAATACCATGCTGGGAATGCGGATCGATCTGAACCGCCGTCGTCCTGTGATTGCCAATAAAATGGGCGGTTTCTCCGGCAGCGCCATTTTCCCCATCGCAGTGCGCATGGTCTATCAGGTTGCTAATGCCGTGAAGGTTCCTGTGGTTGGTATGGGCGGCGTCAGCAGCGCAGAAGATGTTCTGGAAATGATGATGGCCGGTGCCACCGCTGTGGAAGTGGGCGCAGCCAATCTGGTTAATCCGTATATTTGCCGTGATATCGTCCGGGATCTTCCCCGGGTCATGGAAAAATATAGAGTAGAGAATTTGTGTGATATTATAGGAGGAGTTAAGTAATGGGTAAGGACGTAATTGTAGCGTGTGATTTTGCCAGTGCTGAGCAGGTATTCGCTTTTCTGGACAAGTTCACCGGTAAGAAGCCCTTTGTGAAAATCGGCATGGAACTGTACTATGCTGAAGGCCCCGCCATTGTGAGAGAAATCAAGGCCCGCGGCCACAAGATTTTCCTGGATCTGAAGCTGCACGATATTCCCAATACCGTTAAGAAGGCCATGGCTGTTCTGTCCAATCTGGATGTGGACATCACCAACCTCCATGCTGCAGGTACCAAGAACATGATGAAAGCTGCGCTGGAAGGTCTGACCCGCCCCGATGGCACCCGTCCTCTGCTGATTGCTGTGACCCAGCTGACCTCCACTGACCAGGAGAGCATGGAAAATGACCTGATGATCCATGCCCCCATCGACGAAGTGGTGATGCACTACGCAAAGTGCGCCGAAGAAGCAGGCCTCGACGGCATTGTTTGCTCTCCTCTGGAGGCAGGCAAGGTTCACGATCACTGCGGAAAGCTGTTCCTGACCGTGACCCCCGGTGTCCGCTTTGCTGATGGCGACGTGGGTGACCAGAAGCGTGTTATGACCCCTGCACAGGCCAAGGCCATCGGCTCCGATTACATTGTGGTTGGCAGACCCATTACCGCCGCTGCCGATCCCGTGGCTGCTTACGAGCGCTGCGTTGCCGAATTCTGCGACTAAGGAGAGAATTATATGGAAACTTACAAGAGAGAGTTTATTCAGTTCCTGGAGAGCGCCGGTGTGCTGAAGTTCGGTGATTTTACCGCCAAGTCCGGCCGTAAAATTCCCTATTTCATCAATGCCGGCATGATCAAGACCGGCGATCAGATCACCAAAATGGGTGAGTTCTACGCTAAGGCCTATGCCGACAAGCTGGGTGACAAGAAGTCTGTGCTTTACGGACCTGCTTACAAGGGCATTTCTCTGTCTATTTCCGCTGCTGTTGCCCTCAGCAAAAAAGGCCTGGATCTGCCTTTCTTCTTTAACCGGAAGGAAGTGAAGGATCATGGCGAAGGCGGCATGTTTGTTGGCTATGTTCCTCAGGCCGGTGAAGAGATCGTCATTATTGAAGATGTTATCACCGCCGGTACTGCCATCCGCGAGTCTATGGAAATCCTGAAGCATCTGGAAGGAACCAAAGTGGTAGCTACCTTCATCATGGTGGATCGCAAGGAAAAGGGCCAGGGCGAAAAGGGTGCTATGCAGGAGATCGAAGAGCAGTTTGGTTTCCCCGTGTATTCTGTTGTGGATGTCTATGACATCATCGAGTATCTGGAAGAGGACCCCGCCAATGAAGAGAATGTGACCCGGATCAAGAATTATCTGGCTGTGAATGGAGCAAAAGCATGAGAAGTCTCATTGATATCGTTGATTTTTCCGTAGAGGAACTGCAGGACCTGCTGGATACTGCATGCGATATTATTGATAATCCTGCAAAGTATTCCGAGTGCTGCAAGGGTAAAAAGCTTGCGACTCTTTTCTACGAGCCCTCCACCCGTACCCGTCTGAGTTTTGAAGCTGCTATGTTGGAGTTGGGCGGTAACGTGCTGGGCTTTAGTGAAGCCGGGTCTTCCTCCGCTGCCAAGGGCGAGAGCATTTCCGATACCGCCAAGATGATCAGCTGTTATGCTGACATTATGGCCATGCGTCATCCCAAGGAAGGCGCTCCTTATGTTGCCTCCAAGGCTGCTACCATTCCTGTTATCAACGCCGGTGACGGCGGCCATGCCCATCCCACCCAGACCCTGGCTGACTTGCTGACTATTTACCGGGAACTGGGCAGATTGGATAACCTGGTGATCGGTTGCTGCGGTGACCTGAAATATGGCCGTACCGTTCATTCCCTGATTTCTGCCATGGGCCGGTATAAGAATATCAAGGTGGTTCTCATCTCTCCTGAGGAGCTGAGAGTTCCTAAGTATGTGCGTTACGAAGTGCTGGAAAAGAACGGCATGGAGTATGTGGAAACCACCTCCCTGGAAGAAGCCATGCCTGAACTTGATGTGCTGTATATGACCAGAATCCAGCGGGAACGCTTTGACAGTTTTGATGAATATGAGCGTTTGAAGGATAGTTACATCCTCACTGCAGAGAAACTGGCAACAGCCAAGCCCACCATGCGTGTACTGCATCCGCTGCCTCGTGTCAACGAGATCAGTGTGAAGGTGGATAACGATCCCCGGGCCGCTTATTTCCGCCAGGCTCTGAACGGCAAGTTCATGCGTATGGCACTGATTCTCAAACTTTTGAATGAGGCAAAGCAAGGTGTTTGTGCAGCTGAGGAAGGGGAAGTGCTTGTAGATGTGCTCAAGTGCGATAATCCCCGGTGTATCAGCTCCTGCGAGCAGGAAATTGAGCATATTTTCAAGTGCGTCAGCCCTGAAAACGGTATTTTCCGCTGCGTTTACTGCGAAGGCAAAAAGCAGATGAATTGATGAAGTATCCCCCGGTTTGCATGGCTGTATTTTCCACAAAAAAGTCTGTGCAACCGGGGGTTTTCGTGGCCATTTTGTAAAAAGTGACAGAGGGCAACATCTGTTTCTTGACATTAAATTACACCCGTGTTAGAATAACCGTGTTATGATATACCGTTCTTTCTGCGACTGACGGAATAGTGGAGCACCACAGGGAACCAGAAAGCGATTCAGCCGACCGTCTGGGCGCATTTAGCTGATAGGCTAATTGCGCTCTTTTTTGTTTGGAGGTAATTATGAAAAAAGTTGGCATTATCATGGGCAGCGATTCCGATCTGCCGATCATCCAGAAAACTGTGGACATGCTGAAGTCTTTTGGCGTGCCCTACGAAGTTCATATTTATTCTGCTCACAGAACGCCCGTCGAAGCCAGGGATTTTGCACTCTCCGCAAGGTCAAATGACTTCGGCGTTTTGATTGCGGCTGCAGGCATGGCTGCCCATTTGGCCGGCGCCATTGCAGCAAATACCACGCTTCCTGTGATTGGTATTCCCTGCAAGGGACCTGTTCTGGATGGCATGGATGCACTGCTTTCCACAGTCCAGATGCCTACCGGTATTCCGGTGGCAACGGTTGCCATCAATGGCGGTGCCAATGCAGCGTTGCTGGCTATGCAGATTCTGGCGGTTTCTGATGCTGCACTTGCAGAAAAGCTGGATCAAAAACGGGCATCCGATGCTGCTGCCGTGCTGGCCAAGGATGCTGCCGTTATGGAAAAACTTTAATTTTGGGCTTTGCCCTTATCATTATGAAGGAGATTAACGATTATGGAAATGAAGCTTGTTTATACCGGTAAGACCAAGGATGTATTCGCTCTGGAAAATGGAAATTATCTGCTGAAGTTCAAGGACGACTGCACCGGCAAGGACGGCGTTTTTGATCCCGGCGAGAACTCCGTTGGCCTGACCATCGAAGGTGTAGGTGATGTGAACCTGCGTATGTCCATCTATTTCTTTGAGAAAATCAATGCTGCCGGCATTCGCACCCACTATGTCAGCGCGGATCTGGCCAACACCACCATGGAAGTGCTTCCTGCCAAGGTGTTTGGCAAGGGCCTGGAAGTGATTTGCCGCTACAAGGCTGTAGGTTCCTTCTATCGCCGTTACAGTGATTACTGCGAGCTGGGCCAGGACCTGCCTGCTTACGTGGAAACCACTTTCAAGAACGACGAGAAGGGCGATCCCCTGGTTACCAAGGACGGCCTGGTGGATCTGGGCGTTATGACTGCCGAGCAGTATGATGACCTGAAGCGCATGACTCAGGAAATTACCAAGATCGTTGCCGATGATCTGAAGGCAAAGGGCATGGACCTGTACGATATCAAGTTTGAGTTCGGTTATGACTCCGAAGGCCATGTGATGCTGATCGACGAGATCGCATCCGGCAATATGCGCGTTTACAAGAACGGCGAGTATATCGATCCCATGACCCTGAACGGTCTGTTCTTCGCTTAACTGAGCATTTAATCTAGAAGGAGAATCGCCTTATGGGTGGATTTTTTGGAATTGCATCCAAACAAGATTGCATGATGGATGTATTCTTCGGTGCGGACTACCATTCTCATTTAGGTGCCCGACGGGGCGGTATGGCAGCTTATGACTCGGAACGGGGTCTGCAGCGTGTGATCCATAATATTGAGAATTCCCCGTTCCGCACCAAGTTTGAGCACATTTTTGATGAAATGCGTGGTACGTCCGTCATTGGTTCCATCAGTGATACGGATCCCCAGCCTCTGCTGATTCGCTCCAGACTGGGGACCTACGCCATTGCAACCATTGGCATCATCAATAATTCCAAGGCGCTGATTGATCAGTATTTGTCTTTCAGCGGTGGTCATTTTGATGCCATGACCGGTGGAAGAGTTAATTCTACAGAGCTTTGCGCTGCACTTATTAATCAGAAAAGCAGCTTTGCAGAAGGCATCCTGTTTGCTCAGAGTGCCATTGAAGGAACAGCCAACATTCTGATCCTGACAGAAAACGGTCATTTGATTGCCGCCCGGGACCGTTACGGCAGAATCCCTGTGGTGATCGGCAAGAATGAGGATGGCTACTGCGCCTCTTTTGAAGAATTTGCCTTTACCAAACTGGGTTTTGAGACAGTTAAAGAATTGGGCCCCGGTGAGATTGTGGAGCTGTCTCCCGATGAAATGGTTCAGCTTTCTGCGCCCGGAAAGGAAATGCGGATGTGTGCATTCCTTTGGAGTTATTACGGCTATCCCACTTCCAACTATGAAGGTGTGAATGTGGAAGCCATGCGTTACCGCAACGGCGCCGCCATTGCGGAGCGGGACATGGCCCAGGGGCGTTCCATGGATATCGATTATGTGGGCGGTGTGCCGGACTCTGGTACTCCTCACGCTATCGGATATGCCAACCGGACCGGCATTGCTTTTGCAAGAGCTTTTATAAAGTATACCCCCACTTGGTCCCGGAGCTTTACTCCTGCCAGGCAGGCTGACCGTAATAAGATTGCCAAAATGAAGCAGATTCCTGTCCATGAGCTGATAAAGGGCAAGAACCTTCTGTTTGTGGATGACTCCATCGTCCGTGGTACCCAGCTTCAGGAAACGGTGGATTTCCTCTATGAAAACGGTGCCAAATCCGTGCATATGCGCTCTGCCTGCCCTCCTATTATGTATGGCTGTAAGTATCTGAATTTCTCCCGTTCCACCAGTGACATGGAGCTTATTTCCCGTCGTGTGATTATGGAATTGGAAGGGGAGGAGGGCCTGAAGCATATTGATGAATATGCCGACGGCGATACCCCCCGGGGCAAGGCTATGCGGAAAATGATTTGCGAAAAGTTTAAGTTTGCATCTCTGGGCTTCCAGACCATCGAGGGCGTTGTCAAAGCCATCGGAATTGAACCCTGCAAACTGTGTACCTACTGTTGGAACGGAAAGGAATAAAGGATATGGATCATAAGAATTCCCAATCTGCCAGCTACGCTGCCGCCGGTGTTGACATTACTGCCGGCTACAAGGCTGTTGAATTGATGAAGAAGCATGTTGCCAGAACCCGGAACGAGGGGTGCCTGGATGATGTTGGCGGCTTCGGCGGCTGCTTCGGTTTGCCTGTGGCCGGTATGGAAGAACCTGTTCTGGTTTCCGGTACTGATGGCTGCGGCACCAAGGTAAAGATGGCCATTCTGATGGATAAGCACGATACCATCGGTATCGATGCTGTTGCCATGTGTGTCAATGACATTATTTGCGTGGGTGCAAAACCTCTGTTCTTCCTGGACTATATTGCCTGCGGCAAGAATATCCCCGAGAAGATTGCTGCCATTGTTTCCGGTGTTGCCGAAGGCTGTGTTCAGTCCGGCGCTGCCCTGATCGGCGGCGAAACTGCTGAGCATCCCGGCATGATGCCTGTGGAGGACTATGACCTTGCCGGCTTTGCTGTGGGTATTGTGGATAAGAAGAAGATTCTGGACAATTCCAGAATGCAGGTGGGTGATGTGGTGATTGCGTTGCCTTCCACCGGTATCCACTCCAACGGCTTCAGCCTTTGCCGTAAAGTCTTTAACATTGATAACAATGATCCCAAGCTGTATGAGCCTTGCCAGGAACTTGGCGGTGCTACCATTGCCGAAACCCTGCTGACCCCCACCAAGATCTACGTGAAGCCCATTTTGGCCCTCCTGGAGCAGGTGGATGTGAAGGGCATCAGCCACATCACCGGCGGTGGTTTCTATGAAAACATTCCCAGGTCTATTCCCGACGGTTTGGGTGCCCGGATCCGCAAGAACGATGTTCGGGTTCTGCCCATCTTTGATCTCATTGCCAAAACCGGCAACATCCCTGAGCGGGATATGTACAACACCTATAACATGGGCGTTGGCATGAGTGTTGTGGTCCCTGCCGATCAGGCTGAGATGGCTATTGAGGTCCTGAAAGCCAATGGGCAGGACGCCTATCTGATTGGCGAGATCATCGCATCCGAAGAAAAGATCACTATTGAGTAATATCCCCGGACTGCCTGTGCCTATTTGGGCCACAGGCGGTTCGCTGTGTTTGAAAGGTGGGGTTTGATGGCGAATAAGAGAATTGCCGTGCTGGTTTCCGGCGGCGGTACCAATTTGCAGGCGCTCATTGATGCTCAAAACAGGGGAGAGCTGGGCGGTGGCGAGATCGTTGCCGTTATTTCTTCCAAAGAAGGCGCCTTTGCTCTGGAACGGGCAAATAAGGCCGGTATTGCAGGCTATGTGCTGCCCAGGAAATCCTTTGATTCCAACCGGGCAATGACTGTAGCCCTTGTTGAATTGCTCAAGGAGCTTCGGGTGGATCTGGTGGTTCTGGCCGGTTGCATGATTATTTTTACCCAGGAACTTGTGGATGCTTTCCCCAACGCCATTATGAATGTTCACCCGGCGTTGATTCCTGCGTTCTGTGGCCAGGGCTTTTACGGCCTTCATGTTCACGAAGCGGTTTTAAGCTATGGCGTGAAGCTTTCCGGTGCTACGGTGCATTTCGTCAGCGCAGAGTGTGACGGCGGTCCCATCATCTCCCAGAAGGCAGTTGCTGTCTTTCCGGAGGATACTCCCGAAACACTTCAGCGTCGTATTATGGAAGAAGCAGAATGGAAGCTGCTCCCTGAGGCAGTGGCCCTTTTCTGTCAGAACAGAATTTCGGTTCATGGAAGAACCGTTATCATCAAATAGGAGAAACAGGTTATGAATGTTTATGAAATCGGATCTCTGAGCGAAAAGCTCTCCACCAACACCTATCCCGGCCGCGGTATTATCCTGGGTGTTTCCCCCGACGGCAAGCATGCTGTTGCTGCCTACTTTATCATGGGCCGCAGTGTCAACAGCCGCAACCGCGTGTTTATTCAGGAGTCCGATGGCATCCGCACCGTGGCCCATGATCCCAGCCTTATGAAGGATCCCCATCTGATTATCTACCATCCCGTGCGTCAGGCAGGCTGCGGTCTGATTGTGACCAATGGTGACCAGACCGATACTGTTTGGGAGTACCTGTCCAGAGGCGAAAGCTGGGAAGCTGCTCTGCGTACCCGGATGTTTGAAGATGACGGTCCCAACTGGACCCCCCGCATCTCCGGCCTGCAGGCAGGAGACGGCAGCTACAAGATGTCCATTTTGAAGGCTGCGGACCCCGATGGCAGCGCCTGCGCCCGCTTCTTCTGGGAATATCCCGCCATTGCTGGCCTGGGTCATTTCCTCCATACCTATGTGTGTGACGGTAATCCTGTGATTCCTACCTTCCAGGGGGAACCCGAGCGGGTGGCTCTTTCTGACGACATTGACGGTTTTACTGCCATGCTGTGGGAAAACCTGAATCCCGATAACAAGATTTCTCTGTTTGTTCGCTATACCAACCTGGAAACCGGTGCTTATCAGCAGCGGATCCTCAATAAACACCAGTAAAGGAGTACTGAAATGACGGAATTTGAACTGAAATACGGCTGTAACCCCAACCAGAAGCCTGCCAAGCTCTATATGCATGACGGCAGCGAGCTGCCCTTTACCATCCTTAACGGCCGCCCCGGCTATATCAACTTCATGGATGCCCTGAACTCCTGGCAGCTGGTCAAGGAACTGAAGGAAGCTACCGGCATGGTTGCAGCTACTTCCTTTAAGCACGTTTCTCCCACTTCCGCCGCTGTGGGCAAGCCCCTGAATGACGAACTGAAGAAGGCCTGCTTTGTGGACGATGTGGAGGGCCTGGATGAGAATCCTCTGGCTTGCGCCTACGCCCGTGCCCGTGGCACCGATCGTATGTGCTCCTTCGGCGACTGGGTGGCCCTCAGCGACGTCTGTGACGCCATGACCGCATCCCTGATCGCCCGGGAAGTTTCTGACGGTGTCATTGCCCCCGGCTACACCGAGGAAGCCCTGGCCATTCTGAAGACCAAGCGTAAGGGCAGCTATAATGTGGTTGCCATCAATCCTGATTTTGTGCCTGCCGAGCAGGAAAACAAGCAGGTTTTCGGCATAACTTTCCAGCAGGGCCGCAATAACTTTAAGATCGGTGCACATCTGCTGCAGAATATCGTGACTGCCAATCAGGAACTGCCTGAGAGCGCCAAGATCGACCTGATCGTTGCACTGATCACCCTGAAGTACACCCAGTCCAACTCTGTTTGCTACGCAGTGGACGGGCAGGCCATCGGTGTGGGTGCCGGTCAGCAGAGCCGTATTCACTGCACCCGTCTGGCCGGTTCCAAGGCTGATACCTGGTTCCTGCGTCAGCATCCCAAGACCCTGAGCCTTCCTTTCCGTGCCGACCTGGGCCGGCCTAATCGTGACAACGTCATTGATGGCTACATCAATGGCAACGAGGAAGATGTCTGCGCTGATGGCATTTGGCAGAACTACTTTACTCAGCAGCCTGAGCGACTGACCGAAGAGGAAAAGAAAGCCTTCCTGGCAAGCCGCCAGGGTGTTGCTCTGGGCAGTGATGCATTCTTCCCCTTCAGCGACAACATCAAGCGCGCCTATGCTTCCGGCGTGAAGTATATCGCCCAGCCCGGCGGTTCCATCCGTGACGATCTGGTCATTGAAGAGTGTGACAAGAAGGGCATCGTGATGGCCTTTACCGGTATGCGTCTGTTCCATCACTGATTTGCAATTGCCCCCAATATACAGGAGGTTATTTATGAAATTACTTGTTGTGGGCGGCGGCGGCAGAGAACATGCCATTATCCGCGCCCTGAAGAAGAATCCGCAGGTGGAAACCATTTATGCCCTGCCCGGTAACGGCGGCATGGCGAACGATGCCATCTGCACCGGAATCAGTGCCACGGATATTGATGCCATCGTTGCCTTTGCCGCTGAGAACGCCGTTGACTATGCAGTGGTGGCCCCTGATGATCCCCTGGTTCTTGGCTGTGTGGATCGTCTCAATGCCATTGGCATTCCTTGCTTCGGTCCCAATGCAAATGCGGCCATCATCGAGGGCAGCAAGGCTTTTGCAAAGGACATGATGAAAAAATACGGCATTCCCACTGCTGCTTATGAGATCTTTGCCGATCTTAACAAAGCTCTGGAGTATGTGGAAACCTGTCCCGTTCCCACGGTCATTAAGGCTGATGGATTGGCCCTTGGTAAGGGCGTTATCATCGCCGAGACAAGAGAAGAGGCAAAGCAGGCTCTTGTGGAGATGATGGAAGGCGGCAAGTTCGGAAAATCCGGCACCACCGTTGTCATTGAAGAATTCCTGACCGGCCCAGAAGTGTCTGTTCTTGCCTTCACAGATGGTAATACCGTGGTGCCCATGGTGTCCTCCATGGACCACAAGCGGGCAGGGGACAACGATACCGGCCTGAACACGGGCGGTATGGGAACTGTTGCGCCTAACCCTTATTACACCGATGCAGTGGCATGGACCTGCATGGAAAAGATCTTTATCCCCACCATCCGGGCAATGAATCTGGAAGGCCGTACCTTTAAGGGGTGCCTCTATTTTGGCCTGATGATTACCCCTGACGGCCCCAAGGTGATTGAGTACAACTGCCGTTTCGGTGATCCTGAAACGCAGGTGGTGCTTCCTCTTCTGGAAAGCGATCTGCTGACTATTATGATGGCTACCACTAATGGCACCCTGGCGGATACAGAGGTTCATTTCTCTGACAAGTTCGCCTGCTGCGTGGTGACGGCTTCTGCCGGCTATCCCCTTAGCTATCAGAAGGGCTTTGAGATCACCATGACCGAAGAGGCCGATGCCCATACCTATGTGGCCGGTGCCAAGCTGGAAAACGGCAAGCTGCTTACCTCCGGCGGTCGTGTAACCGGAACCACCGCGGTTGCGGATACCCTGGCAGAGGCCATTGCCGAAGCATACCGTCTTGCGGATGGTGTTCGGTTCGAAAAAGCCTATCGCAGAAGTGATATCGGTCAGCGGGCGCTGGCTGCATACGAATGAGGAGGTTGATCCCCATGGTATATCGCGTATATGTGGAAAAGAAACCCGGCCAGACCCACGAAGCAGACAGCCTGCTGCGGGAAGTAAAGGACTTTCTGCAGATCGAAGGCGTCAAAAGCCTTCGGGTCCTGAACCGATATGATGCAGAGAATATTGCCGAGTCCCTCTTTACCTATGCCGTTCAAACGGTGTTTTCTGAACCTCAGGTTGATAATGTTGCTTATGAACTGCCTGAGGGAAATGTTGTCTTTGGTGTGGAGCCGCTGCCCGGTCAGTTTGACCAGAGAGCGGATTCCGCTGCCCAGTGCATTCAGATTCTGAGCCAGGGCGATCGCCCGGTGATTCGTTCTGCCAAGATCTATGTGATCGATGGGGACCTGAGCGATCAGGATGTGGCTGCAATCAAGAAGCACGTGATCAACGCGGTGGAAAGCCGGGAAGCAGCGCTGGAAGTTCCCGAAACCCTTGCAATTGAATACAATGCTCCCGAAACCGTTGCCACGGTGGATGGCTTTATCGGTATGGACGAAAAGGCTCTTACCGATCTTCTGGACCGGCTGGGTCTTGCTATGGACCTGGACGATCTGAAGTTCCTGCAGGCATATTTCCGGGATGAGGAGCATCGTGATCCCACCATTACCGAAGTCCGGGTGGTGGATACCTATTGGTCTGACCATTGCCGTCACACCACCTTCTCCACCCACCTGGAAGAGGTAAAGATTGACGATCCTGCCGTTCAGGCTGCTTATGATCGCTATATCGCTGCCAGAGTGGAAGTCTACGGAGAAGAAAAGGCTGCCAAGCGGCCCCAGACACTGATGGACATTGCAACCATCGGTGCAAAGGTCCTGAAAAAGCG
>JAZSLC010000089.1:0-14851 GCA_045535175.1 Faecousia sp.
TCTGGAACGGGGTTCCTATCACCCCATCACCCTGGTGCAGCGCCGCTGCGAGCAGGTGTTCCGGTCCATGGGCTTTACGGTGGAGGATTACAGCGAGATCGTCACCGACTATGAGTGCTTTGAGTCCCTGAATATCCCCAAGTTCCACCCTGCCCGGGATATGCAGGACACCTACTATCTGGACAACGGCCAGCTGTTGAAGACCCAGACCTCCGCTGCCCAGAATGCCATCTACAAGAAATACCGGGATCAGCTGGTGCTGGAAGGCAAGCCCATCAAGGCCATCTTCCCCGGCCGCTGCTTCCGCAACGAGGCCACCGATGCCTGCCATGAAAACACCTTCTTCCAGATGGAAGGTGTGATGGTGGGCAAGGACATTTCTATTGCCAACCTGATCTACTCCATGAAGACCATGCTCAGCGAGGTCTTTGAGAACTACGGCCTGAAGGTGCGGCTGCGCCCCGGCTTCTTCCCCTTCGTGGAGCCCGGCTTTGAGCTGGACATCAGCTGCCAGATTTGCGGCGGCGAGGGCTGTCCCTCCTGCAAGCACAGTGGCTGGCTGGAGCTGTGCCCCTGCGGCATGATTCATCCCAACGTGCTGCGGGAAGGCGGCATTGACCCCGATGTGTACACCGGCTTCGCCTTCGGCCTGGGCCTGACCAGACTTGCCATGATGAAGTACGGCGTCAAGGATATTCGTGATCTGAACAGCGGCGCGCTGACGGTGCTGGATCAGTTTACCGACGATCAGTAAGGAAAGAGGTGGAATCGTATGTTTATTTCCATGAACTGGATCCGGGATTTTGTTGATCTTTCCGGACTGGACCTGAATCAGCTTATCAAGCAGTTCTCCCTTTCCACCGCCGAAGTGGAAAACGAGATTTTCTATAAGGGCAGCGACCTGAGCGGTGTGGTGGTTGCCGAGATTATGTCCGTGGAGAACCACCCCGAGAGCAAGAAGCTGCACCTTCTGAAGGTGGACATCGGCGAAGAGGACCTGGTGGATGTGGTCTGCGGCGCGCCCAACGTACGCGTGGGCATGAAGACCGCCTTTGCCAAGGTGGGTGCCCGTCTGGGTGAAATCACCATTGCCCCCCGGCCTCTGGCAGGCTTCATGTCCTGCGGTATGTGCTGCACTGAGAAGGAACTGGGCATCAGCGAGGACAATTCCGGCATTATGGACCTGGATCCCCAGCTGCCCAACGGCAAGGACATTAAGGAAGTGTTCGCCATTGATGACATTGTCTTCGAGGTGGACAACAAGTCCCTGACCAACCGGCCCGACCTGTGGGGTCACTACGGCATCGCCCGGGAGTTTGCTGCCCTGGCCGGTCGTCCCCTGAAGGCCCTGGAAACCGCCGACCTGGCCCAGTACGCCGGTCTGCCCGCCCTGGACATCAAGATCGAGGACGAGGACTGCCTGCGCTACTCCGGCCTGAAGTTTGACAATGTTTCCGTCAGCGTCAGCCCCGTGAATATGCGCATCCGTCTGTACTACTGCGGTATGCGGGCCATCAACTTCCTGGCAGATATGACCAACTACCTGATGCTGGAAATGGGTCAGCCCATGCACGCCTTCGACTCCCGGAAGGTGGAAAAAATCCGCATCAAGAAGTTCCCTGCTCCCTTTGCCTTCAAGACCCTGGACGGCGTGGAGCGGCAGATCGACGAGAACACCCTGATGATCTGCAACGGCGACGAGCCTGTGGCCATTGCCGGCATTATGGGCGGCCTGGATTCCGAGATCGTGGCCGACACCACCTCTCTGACCCTGGAATCTGCCTGCTTTGATCCCGTGTCCGTCCGGAAGTCCTCTGCAAGACTGGCCCACCGGACCGATGCCTCCCAGCGCTATGAAAAGACCCTGGACCCCGAGATGACCGTCACCGCTGTCGGCCGTTTCGTCAAGCTGCTGCAGGATATTGACAGTGGTGTTACCGTGATTTCCAGCCTCACCGATGATTACCGCAGAACCTACGAGCGCAAGACCCTGACCATCGACAAGGACTATGTGGACCGCTACACCGGCATCGGCGATGCCATCAGCTGTGAACACATTGAAAAGACCCTGACCGCTCTGGGCTTTGATGTGACCCGGGACGGCGAGACCTTCACCGTGAAGGTGCCCTCCTGGCGGGCCACCAAGGACGTTACTTTGAAGGCGGACCTGATCGAAGAGATCACCCGTATTTACGGCTACGATAACTTCGACGTCCAGACCGCTGTTTCGCCCCTGTATCCCATCCGTCCCGATGGAGAAAAGACCACCGAAGACCGGCTGAAGGATATTCTGGTAAAGCGCTTTAACCTCCATGAGGTCCACTCCTACATCTGGGCTTACCACGATGAGTACAAGAAGCTGGGCCTGGAAGTGGAGGAGAATGTGCGGCTGCTGAACGCTGCCAACCCCAACATTCAGACCTTGCGCCGGTCCATGGTACCCAACCAGCTGTGTCAGGTGAAGGTAAACACCGGTTATGCCCCCTCCTACGGCATTTTTGAAGTGGGTCGTGTGGTGGACGGCGTCAATGAAGAGGGCCTGTGCGTGGAGAAGAAGATGCTCTGCGTGACCCTGCTCAGCAAGACCGAGGACCTGCGGACCCTGTACTTCCGGCTGCGGGATATGATGGCCGTGGCGGTGGACGATCTGAAGCATTGCCCCCTGACCTTCGGCAAGCTGGAAGCAACCCACTCTTACCAGCATCCCAAGAATCTGAACGCCATTTTCTGCGGTGATGTGCAGATCGGCGAAATCGGTGTGGTTCATCCCACAGTGGCCAAGAAGATCGACAAGAAGGCTGCCATCGTTTACCTGGAAGTGGATGTGGCCGCCCTCACTGCCGTGGCGGATCAGGGCATCCATTACGAGGGCCTGTCCAAGTACCCCGGCATGGAAGTGGACCTGACCTTCCGCTCCGACCGGTATGCCCCCATCAAGGCTGCCATTGAGGAGGCCAACAGCCCCCTGCTGAAGAAGGTCAAGGTGGCCGACCTGTACCGGGGCGAGGATGGCAACGCCATCACCGTGCGCCTGTCCTTCGGCCTGATGGACCGGACTCTGACCCGTGAAGAGGTTCTGGCCGTCACCGACGGCATCGTGGCCAATCTGGCCCAGCAGGGCATCTGCCTGAAATAACCCCATATACAAAAAGCAGGCTGCACCGGTTTCGGTGCAGCCTGCTTTTTAACAGGATCAGGTTTCTTCGGTGTGGGAGGTCTTTTCTTCGGGTTCTTTTACCCGCAGGATTTCCTCGGCCTCTGCCACCCGGTTGGCAAAGAGCTGCTTGGGGTCGTGCTTTTTGAAGGTCATCAGCACCAGTACCAGTACCGCCAGGAAGCAGCTGACCGCAGCCAGAAGCTGGCTGACCCGGATCAGAGTACCGGGAATGTATAGGCTGTCGGTCCGCAGACCTTCGATGAAGGTCCGGCCCAGACCGTACCAGGCCACGTAACCCAGGGCAATCTGGCCGTCATAGTGGCGCTTTTTGGACAGGAAATGCAGCAGCACAAAACCTGCAAGGTTCCAGAGGGATTCATAGAGGAAGGTGGGGTGGTGGTATTCCGTCTGGCCGGTGTAGGTGTTGTACAGGCCCATACGGATGAAAATGTCGGTTTCGGAGCCGAAGGCCTCCCGGTTAAAGAAGTTGCCCCAGCGGCCGATGCACTGGCCGATCAAAAATCCCAGGCTCACCAGGTCCAAAATGGCCCCGGCGCTGAGCTTTTTCACCTTACTGAAGATCAGAATGCCCAAAATGGCGCCCAGAACGCCGCCATAGATGGCAAGGCCGCCTTTCCAAATGTACAGGGCAGAGATTGGGTCGGCGGCATACTGGTTCTCCCACTCGAAGATCACATAGTAGGCTCTGGCGCAGATAATGGCAAAGGGCGTGATCCATAGAACGCCGTCCAGAAGATCGTCCTGCTTCAGGCCGAATTTCTTGCAGCGGACGCAGCCGTAAACCACGGCCAGCAGCAGACCCGTGGCGATGATCAGGCCGTACAGGTGGATGCTCAGGGGGCCCAGGGTCAGCGTCCGGATGGGATCCCACTGGATGCCCAGCTCCGGGAAGGAAATGATGGTATATTGCACTGAAAAAACCTCCTTTTAATCGTTGGGTTCAATGATACAAAGACTGCAGCGGTCCTCTGTCACCACGGTGCGGATGAAGTCCAGAATTTCCTGCTGGGTCACCGTGGCGAAGACCTCCGGGAACCGGAAGTAGTCAAAGCCGTCCAGATGGTAGGCGCAGAGGCGGAAACAGGTGGAGTCGAAGCTGTCCAGGTCCCGGATTCTGCGGCCCAGGGCACTGCGCTTCATTCTGAGAAAATCATCCCGGCAGATGCCCTCCCGTACCAGCACCTTGGCCCGGTCCAGAATGGCTTCCCGAACGGCCCGGGGGTTGTCGCTGTCGCCGGAAGCGGTCAGCATACACATTCCCGTGACGGTTTCAAAGCCGCCGTCAAAGGAAGAATCGATGAGACCCTGCTCATAAAGGTCCAGATAAAGCTCCGAAGATTCCCCGAACAGGGCTTCCGCTGCCAGGTCGCCGATGATCTCCTGGCGTACGGTCGCTTCGCCCTTGGGAGCGCTTTCGCATTTGAAGCCCAGCTGGAACATGGGCATGGCCACTTCCATCCGGAGGGTCTGCTCCGGCACCGGGCAGGTCATTTCTTCTGTGGGAAACGGCAGCTTCTCCGGCACGGGCCGAAGCTCGTCCCCCAACACCTGCCGGGCCAGCCGGCAGACCTCCTCCGGGTTCACATCACCCACCACGCACAGCATCATGTTGGAGGGGGCGTAGAAGGCCCGGTGGCAATCGTAGAGCATTTGAGGGGTGATTTGGGCGATGGATTCCCGGGTACCCAGAATGGGGACGCGGATGGGGTGGGTCCGGTACATATTCTCCATGAGCACCTCGAAGACCCGGGAATCGGGGCTGTCGGCGGTCATGTCGATCTCCTGGCCGATGATGCCCTGCTCCTTTTCCACACTTTCGGGGGTGAAATAGGGGGTGGACACAAATTCCAGCAGCAGGTGCAGATTCTCCTCAAAATGATCTGTGCAGGAGAAATAGTAGGCAGTCATGTCATAGCTGGTGAAGGCGTTGGGGTTGGCCCCAAGGGCCGCAAACTCCCCGGATACTTCTCCCCGGGGCAGGTCGAACATTTTGTGTTCCAGATAATGGGCCACGCCGGCGGGGGTTTCCACAGAACGGCCTTCCAGAGAAAAGCCCGTGTGCATGGAGCCGTAATCGGTGACGAAATAGGCAAGCTTCTTGGAAAAACCCGGTCGGAGCACCACCGCAACGGTCAGGCCGTTGGGAAGCACCCGGCGGAAAACCCGCTCCTGCCACTGGGGATAGAAGGTTTCGCTCATACCTGCACCCCCTTCAGGAAAAATACGGTGTGGAGCCGGAGCTGTTTCGCAGCTTCCGCAATCTGCTCTATGGTGACGGAGGCGGCTGCCTCCATGTACTCCTGCACCGTCAGCTTCAGGCCGCTCTGAACGGCGGAGGCATAGTAATTTTCCATGGCACCGGGGGAATCGTGGACGGTGCGCAGGCTGCTGATGAGGGCCTCCCGGGCGGAAACCAGCTCCTCCTGGGTGATCTGGCCCTTTTGGCAGGCCTCCAGCTGCTCCAGAACCCGGGCCCGGACATTGGGCTCCTGGGCACTGTCAATGCCGGCGGACACGGTAAGGATGCCCTTGGAGCCGTGATAGGCAGAGCCGATGGCATAGCAAAGGGACATTTGCTCCCGCAGGACCATGAAGAGTTTTCCGGTGACACCGCCTCCAAAGACCAGGTTCATCACCTGCATGGCAACAAATTGATCATCCCGGATGGTAATGGGGGTGAGAAAACCCATGCAAAGCTTGCCCTGGTGAACATCCATCTCTTCCTGGGACTCGCTGGGGCCTCCGTCCCGGAAACCGCTCTGGGGCGGCAGGGTCAGAACCTGCCGGGATTCATTTCGGAACATGGGGGCCAGGAGAGAATGGACCTGGTCCGGTGCGGCGGCACCCACATAGAAAAGCTCCGTGGGGCTTTCCTGCAGGATCCGGCGGTAGTGGGCATAAAGACCTTCGGGGGTAATGGCGTCCACCTGCTCCTGGGTGCCCAAACGGGGGATGCCCAAAGAGTCGGCCCGGCACATTTGCCGCATCAGCCGGTCCATGGCGTAGGTTCGTTTGTCGTTTAAGTGGGAGGCGATGGTGGAAATCAGGTTTTTCTTTTCGCTTTCCACAAAATCAGCAGGGAAGATCCCCTCCTCAGTGAGGGGTTCCAGCAGCAGCTCCCGCAGGAAGTCTGCCAGAGGTTCCAAAATCCGGTCGCCGTCCATGGCGTAGCGGTCTTCCGTAAAGCTGCAGTAAAAGCCGGTGGTCTGCCGGTCGCCGATGCGCCGCACCAGCGCGCCTACCCCGGCACCGTAAAGGTCGTCCAGCCGCAACGTGATAGACCGCAGGTCGGGGTGATGGGCGGTGCCCCGCAGCAGCACGGCAGGCAGCAGGGCGTTCATGGCGGCTTCTTCCGCCGCCAGGGGGCGGATCAGCTGCAGACTCAGACAGCCGTGTTTGAATCGTCCGTCGGAAATACACCGCAGGGTGATTCCCGGTGAAAGCTGGGAAATATGGATCATAGGGGGCTCCTTAGGGTACAGATGAAATTATTATATACCAGATCGGCGAAAATAGAAAGTGGTGTTACAAAAAATTCATGGCTTTTCGGTTGTGTTTTCCCGGATTTTCATGTAGAATAGAAAAGATAAATGAGAAGTTGTCCGTTTTCCGGGGAATCCGGCAGGCGGATGTGCGGAGGTTTCCTATGCAGTGGATGGAAATTACAATTGAAACCCTCTCAGGGAGCATTGATGCAGTGGCTGCGGCGCTGACGGCAGGGGGCTTTTCGGATCTGGTGCTGGAGGACCAGCAGGAGTTCGAATCCTTCCTAGACCAGAACCGGGCTTACTGGGATTATATTGATGAGGACCTTCAGGAGAAGCTCCAGGGCCTTTCCTGTATTAAGCTGTATCTGGAAGATACCGATCAGGCAGGCATGGAGCGGCTGAAGAAGCTTTTGGAGAACCTTCGGAGCCGCTCCGGTGGAGCGGACCTTGGCCCTCTCACCATGAAGATTGCGCCCCTGGCGGATGTGGACTGGGAGGAAAGCTGGAAGGACAACTATCCCCCTCAGGAAGTGGGTCAGCGTCTGGTGGTGCTGCCTTACTGGCTGGCGGACCGGGAAACGGACGGCCGGCTGCCGGTGATTTTAGATCCGGGCCTGACCTTCGGCACCGGTGCTCACCCCTCCACTCAGATGGTGATGGAAGTGATGGAGCAGCGGCTTCCCCAGGGTGGCAGCTGCCTGGATCTGGGCAGCGGCAGCGGAATTCTGTCCATTGCGGCCCTGCGGTTGGGGGCCGGAACGGCCATCGGCGTGGACATCGACCCCAAAGCCGAGGACATCGCCCGGGAAAATGCTGCCTACAACGGCTATGGCGATCCCCGGTTTGTGGCGCTGACGGGCAACGTCACCGCCGACCGGAAACTGATGGACCGGCTGCGGGAAAATACCTATGACCTGGTGCTGGTGAATATTGTAGCAGATGTGATCATCGCCCTTTCCCCGGTGCTGCCGGAGCTGATGACGGAAAAAAGCGTCCTGATCTGCTCCGGAATCCTGGATACCCGGCTGGGAGATGTGCTCGCTGCCCTGAAAGAGGCGGGCCTGACGGTGGAGCAGATCCGGGAAAAGGAAGACTGGCGCTGTGTCTGCGCCCGGAAAGAATCGTAAACCAAAGGAGTAATTTATGGCTTTACCTTACCGTACACGGCAATTCTTAAAACGAAGCCTTCAGGTCCTGGTGGCCCTGGTTTTGGTTGCCGTTGTGATTTGGGCCATGTGGATGCTGTGGCTGGACCGGTATGTGGTCTACACCCGGGACGGAGCCAAGCTGGATTTCAGCTATTCGTCCAAGGACCTGACCGGAGAGCCGGCAGTGCCGCCCCAGGAGCGGGATCCCGTATCCATCTATTATAATGAAGGCGATAACTCTTTGAATACGTCTCTGGAGCTGTCCAAGGTGACGGGCTACTATATTGACGTGGATATGATGATCGACGAAATGGACGACGTTCGATCCCAGCTTCGCAAGCTTCCGGCAGGTACCCCGGTGCTGGTGGATGTGAAGGATATTCAGGGCCGGTTTTTCTATTCCACAGGCCTGGGCCCTGCCCATCCCAAGCTGGATCCCAAGGATGTGGACTCCCTGATTCGGGAACTGGTGACGGGGGACCTGTATGTAATTGCCCGGTTCCCTGCTTTCCGGGACTATTATTACAGCGTGGAGCACGTAAATCAGGGCATTGCGTCCAGCAAAGGTGCCTATTTGTACCTGGACGACAGCCGCTGCTATTGGCTGAACCCCACCAACAGCGGTGCCCAGAGCTTCGTGATGCAGATCATTACAGAACTCCGGGACCTGGGCTTTGACGAAGTGGTGCTCAGTGATTTCTGCTTCCCGGACAGCGACCAGATCCACTTCAGCGGCGACCGGGACAAGGCCATTGCCGCTGCTGCCAAGGTTATGAGCGCTGCGGCTACGGACCGGTTTGCGGTGTCCTTTGTGGCCAAGAAGCCCTCTGCCTTTGTGATGCCCGAGGGCCGGGGCAGAATGTACCTGGAAGACCGCCTGGCGGAAGATGCCAAGAGTCTGGCGGAAAGCTCCGGTATTGAGAACACGGAAGTGAATCTGATCTTCATTACGGAGCTGCTGGATACCCGTTTTGATGCCTACGGCGTCATTCGTCCCATCAACGCCGTGGAACTGGATGATTTATAAAGAATGAGCCACCGGCTGGTTTCAGCCGGTGGCCTTTCCATATTATTTGGGTCAGCAGTAGCCGTTGGGGTTCTTGGATTGCCAGTTCCAGGCGTCCCGGCACATATCCGCCAGGGTCTTTTCGGCCTTCCAGCCCAGCAGGGCGGCGCTTTTGGCAGGGTCTGCGTAGCAGGTGGCAATATCCCCCGGCCGGCGGCCGGTGATCACATAGGGCACAGCCACGGCGTTAACGGATATAAAGGTCTGGACCATGTCCAGCACGCTGTAACCGGTGCCGGTGCCCAGGTTGAAAACTTCGCAACCCTTGTGTCCGGCGGTGTATTCCACCGCAGCCACATGGCCCTTAGCCAGGTCCACCACATGAATATAGTCCCGGACGCCGGTGCCGTCATGGGTGTCATAGTCGTTTCCAAAGACGCTGAGCCGCTCCCGGCGGCCGATGGCCACCTGGGTGATGTAGGGCATCAGATTGTTGGGGATGCCCTTGGGGTCCTCACCTATGCGGCCGCTTTCGTGGGCGCCGATGGGGTTAAAATACCGCAGCAGACAGATGCTCCACTCCGGGTCCGCCTGGGCCAAATCCATCAGAATCTGTTCGGTCATGTATTTGGTCCAGCCGTAGGGGTTGGTGCAGTGGCCGGTGGGGTCGGTTTCCTTAAGGGGCATTTGGTTGGTGGCGGAGTAGACGGTGGCGGAGGAGGAGAAGATGATGCTCTTGACCCCTGTTTCGGCCATCACTTTGGTCAGCACCAGGGTGGCATTCAGGTTGTTGTCGTAGTAGCGCCAGGGGATACTGACGCTTTCGCCCACGGCCTTCAGCCCGGCAAAATGGATGACGCTCCCGATTTCGTTCTCCGCGAAGATTTTCCGCAGCAGTGCCTCGTCCCGTACATCCCCTTCGTAAAACCGCAGGGATTTTCCGGTGAGTTCCTGAACCCGCCGGAGGGATTCGGCGCTGGAGTTGCAAAGATTATCAATCACCACCACGCTGTAGCCCCGCTGCAGAAGCTCCAGGCAGGTGTGAGAGCCAATATATCCGGCACCGCCGGTGACCAAAATGTTCATAACAAACCTCCAGGATTCATACTGAGTCCATTTTACAATAAGTTGCCGGGGAATGCAAGGGGCAGGAAAAGTATGAACAAAACATGACTTTTTCCTTGCCTTGCAGGGGAAAATAGGATATAATGACAAAAAATCCAGGAAGGAACAGCCCATTATGAAGATCAGAACCAAGTACCGGACCTATTCTCAGGTGATGGCCCTGCCCCGGCCGGCCCACAAGCGTCCCTACCGGCCCAGTATGCTGCTGCAGACGGTGATCCGGGTGGCCAGTATTCTGGACCTGTGGCCCGTGCATTTTCGCTATGAAACCCACGGCATGGAGAAGATCGGCAAGAAGGAACCCTGCCTGATCCTGATGAATCATTCCAGCTTCCTGGATCTGAAAATTGCCTCCGGCATTTTCTACCCCCGGCCCTACGGCATCGTTTCCACCTATGATACCCTCATGGGCAAGGAACTGCTGATGCGGCTGGTGGGTTGCTTCCCCACCCAGAAGTTTGTCACCGATCTGACCCTCATCAAGGATATGGAATACCTTCTGAAGGAGAAAAAGGTCAGTGTGCTGATGTACCCGGAGGCGGGCTACTCCTTCGACGGCCGCACCACGGCCCTGCCCCGGAAGATGGGTATCCTGCTGAAAAAGCTGGGTGTGCCGGTGGTGACGGTGATCACCAAGGGCGCCTTCGCCCGGGATCCCCTCTACAACGGCCTGCAGCTGCGCAAGGTTCGGGTTACCGCCGATGTGACCTGCATGGCTACCGCTGAGGAACTGAAAACCAAGTCCGTGGCGGAGCTGGATGCATTGCTGGACGAGGCCTTCTCCTTTGATGGCTTCCGCTGGCAGCAGGAGGCAGGGGTGCGGATCACCGAGCCCTTCCGGGCCGACGGCCTGAACCGGATTCTCTATAAGTGCCCCCACTGCGGTGCCGAGGGCAAGGCCGAAGGCAAGGGCATCCACTGGACCTGCGGTGCCTGCGGCAAGGTCTATGAACTGACGGAAACGGGCTTTATGAAGGCCCTGGACGGAGAAACCCGCTTTGACCATGTGCCCGATTGGGTGGATTGGCAGCGCCAGGAGGTGCGCCGGGAACTGACCGAGGGCACCTATCTGCTGGATACACCCGTGAAGATCGGCATGATGGTGGACCACAAGGCCCTTTACATGGTGGGCGAAGGCCGGCTGCGCCACGATGCGGAGGGCTTCCGGCTGACAGGCTGCAGCGGGGAATTGGATTACACCCAGGGACCCGTGGCCAGCCATACCATCAATGCGGACTTCTTCTGGTATGAGATCGGGGATGTGATCTGTATCGGCGGCCGGGATGCCCAGTTCTACTGCTTCCCGGAGCAAAAGGATGTGGCCGCCAAGACCCGCCTGGCTGCAGAAGAACTCTACAAAATGAAGAAACAGCGCCGCAAGGCCTAAAACAACCCCGTGTCACGATTTGTGACACGGGGTAAATCAATGCCAAATTCCCAATTGACAATGGACAATTGGTGGACGACAGAAACACGAATTGCCCGCGTCATCCTGAGCGCAGCGCAGCGGAGTCGAAGGATCTTCCGCGTTTCGTGGTTTTGGCGCGGTGGTATTACGGAGAAACAGGCAGGCTTCTTATGGGGACACATCGCCTGAGGTGTCCAATATTAATGGAAATGGGAAAACCATTCGCCGTTTTTGAGCTTTGCCATCAGGGCGGTGGTCAGGCGAACCAGGGTGGTGACGGCGATGATGCCCACTGCCAGGGCCAGGGCTAGCTGGAGGGTATACAGGGCCTTGTCCGTAAACAGCTGCCATTGCTCGTTCAGAGCATAGTTCATGGTGTAGTACAGGCTGCCGCCAGGGATCAGGGGAATCACCGAAGGCACCAGGAAGGTGGTGGTGGGGGTCTTTTCGATCC
The DNA here is from genome assembly GCA_045535175.1 of Faecousia sp. Lineage (GTDB taxonomy): Bacteria > Bacillota > Clostridia > Oscillospirales > Oscillospiraceae > Faecousia. The sequence goes on from JAZSLC010000089.1 coordinate 11,808, forward strand.
GGGCGAAGACCTCGCCGTAGACCGTAATGGCCGCAGCCGCCAGGAAATAGCGGATGGCCTCCCCGGGAAACAAGGGCTCCAGCAGCAAAAACACGGTCCAGGAGATGAAGCCGCCCAAAGAGGCGATAAAGAGCTTCCGCCCCCGGATGTTAAAGAGAATATTGAAGCCCAGAGAGCCCAGGTAGCCCATGAGGATCTGGATCCAGTCTTGTAAATTCACAGGCCACCTCCCAGAATCCGGGCCGCCAGAAGGTATCCGGCGGCAATGGCGGCGGCTACCAGGATGGCGTCAAAAAACCGGAGCATACCGGACATGATGTCACCGCTGATCATATCCCGCAGGGAGTTGGTCAGGGCAATGCCGGGAATCAGCAGCATGATGTTACCGATGATGATCTGGTTCACATCCCGGCCGATGCCCAGCTTCCCCAGACCGATGGCGCAGAAGCACATGAGAAAGGACGCCACCACGTTGGTGAAGATCTGGTTCATTCTGGCCCGGCGCAGCAGGTGGACGGTAAAGTGCAGCCCCAGACCCAGGGCGGCGGAGAGGGCCGCGTCAGAAAGGCACCCTCCGAAAAAGACCGCAAAGGCTCCGGCAATCAGGGCCGCGGCCAGGGCTTCCAGCCACAAAGGATAGGGCTTGGCCTGAACGATTCTCTGCAGGTCCTGCTGCACCCGGTCGAAATCCGGCTTGGTGCGGCAGATCTGGCGGGAGAGGGCGTTGAGCCGGTCCAGCTTGGTCAGGTCCGTGCTGGTGCCGGTGATGCGGCGGCTTTGGGTGAAGTAATTGCGACCTTCATCCTCAATGGAAACGACGATGCTGGATGTGATGGTGAACACATCCGTGCGCTTGCAGCCGTAAGCTCTGCAGATGTGGCGCACGGTGTCCTCCACACGGCCGATCTCGGCACCGCTGATAAGCATTTGTTCCCCGATGTCCAGGGCGCAGGTAAGCAGCAAATCCGGCTTCATGGCATCCTCCCGGTGGTGTAATCGGGAATATTATAAGGCCATGGAGCCGGATTTTCAAGGTCACAATTCCCCTTTTTCCGGGAAATTTCCCATTATTTCCAATAATGTGCAGCAATGCTCCCGCTCCCGGCGTGCCAGCTGGCGAAAGAGAAATCCGTACTCCGGGTCTGCGGTCCGGCGTTCGTATTGGGCGGCCCGGCGGAGCTTCCGGGTGAAGCAGTAGCGCAGGGCCACCTCCGGCCGCTGCTTCGGCTGGGGAGGGGGCGGCAGCTGGGGCCGATGGCCGGTGGTGAGCCGGTAAACACCGGTCAGGCACCCGGCGTGGGTTTTTGCTTCCCGGGCCATTTGCCCCAGGGCTGAGGACCAGGGGGCAAGCTGGCTTTTGGCAAGCCGGGCGCAGTCGGATGCATCCTGCCATTCCTCCCGAATCAGCTGCACCAATTCCTCTTCGCCGGCATCGGGCGTGCCGTGGACCCGTTGCCAGACCCGTTCTTCTGTTCCGGAATCGATCCAATCCATAAAAGAGCCTCCTTTTGGGGTATCATTACCAGTATATGCCTGTTTTGGAAAAGATTTTCCGGAATTTCAAAGAAAAATCGAAAAAACCATTTGCTTTTTCGTTCATTTGTGCTATAATCAAAACATAGATCCAAGGGGGGTATCACAATGCCGCGTACCAGCAATAAGGCAGAACTGATTATGGAGTATGTGAACCGGTTTGTGCAGGAGAATGGCTATGCGCCGTCCGTCCGGGAAATCGGTGCGGCGGTGGGGCTGCGTTCCACTGCATCCGTCAGCTATCATCTGCAGCAGCTGCAGGCCAAGGGCCGGCTGATGGCGCCGGATACCAAGGGCAAAAAGCGTGCCATTGTCACCGCCGTCCGCCCCGGTCAGATTCCCGTGATCGGTGTGGTTACCGCAGGACTTCCCATTCTGGCGGTGGAAAACCAGGAGGGAACCATGAGTTGGGACGGGGATCCCCAGTGCTTTGCCCTGCGTGTCCGGGGCGAGAGTATGGTGGGTGCCGGTATTCTGGACGGGGACAAGGTGGTTGTCCGCCCCCAGCCCACTGCCGACGACGGCCAGATCGTGGTGGCCCGCATCGGGGATGAAGCCACGGTCAAGCGCCTGAGCCGCAGGAACGGTCAGATCTGGCTCCTGCCGGAAAATCCCCTCTTTGACCCCATCGACGGCAGCGAAGCCGAGCTGATCGGCATCGTCAAGGCCGTAGTCCGGGAATACTGAGCCCGTGCTAATAGTTCAATGAAAGCCCGCAGCTCCCGCTGCGAGCTTTTTCGATGAAATAGCTGCTGGCTGTGCAGACGAGAAAAATTGTGCAAATTAAAGGAAAAGGTTGCATTTTTACTTGCACCGTGCTATACTATATGCGCACAAAAATGCAAATTATCACATTGTAAACCAAAAGCGGCCAAGGACCGCTTGAAATTTTGAAAGGGGTAATACCAATAATGTCTCACAAGTATGTTTACCTGTTTACCGAAGGCAACGGCAGCATGCGCGAACTGCTGGGTGGCAAGGGCGCCAACCTGGCCGAAATGACCAACATCGGTCTGCCTGTCCCCCAGGGCTTCACCGTCACCACCGAAGCCTGCACCAAGTATTATGAAGATGGCCGCATGATCAATGAGGAAATCATGGCTCAGATCATGGAACACGTTGCAAAACTGGAGCAGATCACCGGCAAGAAGTTCGGTGACAAGGAGAATCCTCTGCTGGTCTCCGTCCGTTCCGGCGCCCGCGCCTCCATGCCCGGCATGATGGATACCATCCTGAACCTGGGTCTGAACGAGGACGTTGTGGAAGTTATGGCTGCCAAGTCCGGCAACCCCCGCTGGGCCTATGACTGCTACCGTCGTTTCATCCAGATGTACTCCGACGTGGTTATGGAAGTCGGCAAGAAGTACTTCGAGGTTCTGATCGACGAAATGAAGGAGAAGAAGGGTGTCACGCAGGACGTGGATCTGACCGCTGAGGACCTGAAGGAGCTGGCAAACCAGTTCAAGGCAGAGTACAAGGCCAAGATCGGCACCGACTTCCCCACCGATCCC
>JAZSLC010000213.1:0-3931 GCA_045535175.1 Faecousia sp.
CCCTATTCTGTCGGAAGTCTTGGAATACATGGATCGTCGAACAGGACATACATCCAAGCTTGTTATGCGTGATCTTGTCTTTATCAACTATCGCACCGGAGCACCGGCGAAGAACAGCTCTTATGATGCCCATCTATACAAGCTCTGTGACGAAGCAGGGATCGAACGTCTTTGTATGCACGCGCTCCGTCACACCTATGCGACCCGTGCCATCGAAAGCGGAATGCAGCCGAAGGTGCTGCAAAAATTGCTGGGTCATGCCAGCATCCAAACTACCATGGATCGGTACGTTCACGTGACGGACGAAGCTATGGATCAAGCTGTGAAGCAATTTGAGAAAAATGGGGTATCGGCATAAATGTCTATGTTATTTCATAGCAAAATGGCGTAAAAATGGCGTAAAGTCAAAATTGCCAAATGCCGAAAGCCCTTGCAAATAAAGGATTTTTTGAAGGAGAATAAGATAAAATGAAATTAGGTATCGTAGGCCTGCCGAATGTGGGCAAGTCCACTCTGTTTAATGCCATTACCAATGCCGGTGTGCCGGCTGACAACTACGCATTCTGCACCATCGATCCCAATGTGGGTGTGGTGAGTGTGCCGGACGAACGGATCGACTGGCTGGCAGAGCTTCATAACCCCAAGAAGGTCACCCCCGCTGTCATCGAGTTTGTGGATATCGCCGGCCTTGTGAAGGGCGCATCCAAGGGTGAAGGTCTAGGCAACAAGTTCCTGAGCAACATCCGCACCACTGACGCCATCGTCCATGTGGTAAGATGCTTTGAAGATTCCAATGTCACCCATGTGGAAGGCAGCACCGATCCCCTGCGGGATATCGAGATCATCAACCTGGAGCTGGTGATGGCGGATATCGAAATGGTGGAGCGGCGCATTGACAAGGCGCAAAAAGCTATGAAGGGCGGCGACAAGAAGTTCGCCCGGGAAGCTGAACTGTTTGCTGCACTTTTGGAGCATCTGAACAAGGGCAAGCTGGCCCGCACCTTTGACGGCTCTGAAGACGATATGGCACTGATCGCCACATCTGACCTGCTGACTCTGAAGAAGACCATCTATGTGGGCAACCTGGCTGAAAATGAAGTCAACGAGCCGGAGAGCAACCGGCATTACATGGCTGTAAAGGCTTTGGCAGATGAAGAAGGCAGCCAGCTGATCCCCATTTGCGCCAAGCTGGAGGCTGACATCGCCGAACTGGACGATCCCGAGGAAAAAGCCATGTTCATGGAAGAACTGGGCGTGAACGAATCCGGGCTGGACAAGCTGATCAGGAGTTCCTATTCCCTGCTGGGTCTGATCTCCTTCCTCACCGCAGGTTCTGATGAATGCCGGGCGTGGACCATCAAACGGGGCACCAAGGCACCCCAGGCTGCCGGCAAGATCCATACCGATTTCGAGCGGGGCTTCATCCGTGCTGAAGTCATTGCCTTTGAAGATATGAAGGCTTGCGGTACCATGGCAAACGCAAAAAGCAAGGGTCTGGTCCGCAGCGAAGGCAAGGAATATGTGATGAAGGATGGCGACATCGTCAACTTCCTGTTTAATGTGTAAGAGAATATATGATGGGCTCGAAACAGCTGTTTCGAGGGCATTTTCTGTTATGCGTAAAGGACTTCTCCGGTAAACATATCGATGTAGCAGGGATTAATGTACTTCTCGTCCTCCGAAATAACCCAACATGGACGCATCACCCCGTCAATCATGGCATATACCTGGAATACTAATGGGTCTTCTTCGGGTTCAAAGTGATCATCATGCAAAGAATACATTTGATCGATGTAGCTCTGACAGGCTTCTTCGGCGGAAATCGGTTTATCCGTTTTCGGAAGCTTCCTTGATTCCATATCCCGCCAAAGGTATTGCAGAGCAAGAATACCCTGGGCATCAAAAGAAAGTGAGATACCGTCATTTTGGTCTGACACCACATCCGTACCGTTAAACACCCGATAGAAGTGGACTCTGGCCCATTCAGTCCCCGATACTTTTCCTCCCTCACCGTTAAGATCCAGCATCGTTTTGTTTATGAGGGTGACACGGGTATGATAGGCATCCTTGGGAAGCAAGCCCAATTCCTTTAAATACGCCTCCGCCCTGGAAACCGCCTCTTCCTCGGTTATTTGCATCAGGTCTTGCCCATCGCGCGTAACACGGTAGTAGGTAATCTCGCCGATATCATTGATACCAAAATTTTGGGCACTGAACATATCCAGTTTGCTTTTGATTTCATCGGCTCGTTCAAGCAAATCGCTGGGATCTGACAAGAAAACAGGAACTTTATAAGGATCGAAACCCTCCGTTTGGGCAATCGGGTCTGTTAGACAACAGACGGCGATCATTGTGCACAGCACCAACGCTGCAATCATGAGCCAAAGGGCGGGCTTTTTATAGTGCAGCACCGCCTTGACCCGGGCTTTCAAGCCCCCCTCTCCAAAGGCCAACGGACAGGGGTCCATGCGGCGGTGTCCGGTTCCGCAGGCAAGCAGTGCTGCAGAATAATCTGCCCGCTGCATAGGCAAAAGCGCTTTCACCACCCTTTCGTCGCAGGACATTTCAATATCCTGACAGAAAAGGAAATATCCAAGCCATATCACCGGGTTAAACCAATGAATACTCAGCACCAAATATCCCAGGGGTTTCCACCAGTGATCTTTTCGCTGAATGTGGGCGCGTTCATGGTCGATCACATACTGCATATCTTTTTCATCAATATGGTACGGTATGTAGATCTTAGGCGCAACGATCCCCAGCACAAAGGGTGCACGCATCTGACTCAGATAAATATTTCTGTCTAGAATCGTAGCTTCCCGCAAACGATATTTTAGTCGCAGATAACTACCCGCTGCATAAATGACCAGCATCAGAGTGCCTAGCAGCCAAAGATTGGCACTTACCGGGATCCATATCTGCAAGGGATTGGCGCTGTTGAATGGTTCCGGTGTGAAGCTTTGGGCAATCACAGGATTGACAATCTGATCCAAAACAGGCACACCTGTATCGACAGCCGGAGCCGGAGCCAACATGATTTCCGGTGAGACCGTTTCACCGCTGGGGATCAGGCTGAATACACTTTCCAGGGAGATCGGACAGATCAGCCGAAGCCCTGCCAAAGCCCAAAGCAACACACAAATCCATTTGGGTGCTTTTCTCAAAAGCATACGGGCGATCAGAATGATCAGCACCATCCAAGTAGCACTGATACTCATATTAAGAATCTTCAAAAAGATTTCCACCATTTACAGCACCTCTTTCCGATAACGGTCGATCATCGCCTGTATAGAATCGATCTCACCTTGGGACAGCCTTTGATGTTTTGTAAATGCTGCCACGAACGCAGGCAAAGAGCCTTCAAAGGTCTTATCCACAAGCTCCTGCAGTTGAGAAGCCTGCACCGTCTCTTTCGACACCAAGGAAGAAACTACGGTTTTCTCGTTGCGAACGATCCCGCGCCCAGAAAGGCGTTTGATCACTGTGTAGGTGGTGGTTTCTTTCCAGCCAAGCTTTTCCTGGCAAAGACGAACCAACTCTGTGCTTTTGATGGGTTCATACGCCCAAAGAATCAAACAGAAACGGTATTCCCCCTCGGTTACTCTTACAGAATCCATATTAGCGCCTCCTCTATTGTTGTAGAGCTCGCTTTTACTCTACAACATTAGAGTAAGTTTGTCAAGAAAATTTTGGGGACAAGGGGATGGTTTGCGTGAACATAAACTGTTCATTGGGCGTGTGTGCGACATAGTGGCATGGGTGTTCTGTGTGTCGACCTCTGTTCTGCTGTCCCCACCGACGAAAGCTAAATAATTGCGCAAGGGGCTGCGTTTGCAGCCCCTTTTTCCGTCCCAAAACCTTCCCCTGGGGGAAGGTGCCCCAGTGCGCACACTGGGGCGGATGAGGGATTTAAAAGCCTTCTCCTCCAGGA
>JAZSLC010000032.1:0-24187 GCA_045535175.1 Faecousia sp.
CCACACCACCTGCGCCGCTCGACTGGCAACGCCTTTGTAGGGACCGACCTCCCGGGCGGTCCTAATGGGGTAACGGATCGAACCGAGCGGAATAAACGCATATCGACCAATGCCAACCTGGCGCACGAATTGGCTGGCCGCTCTGCGGCGCACGAATTGTCCGGCCGCACGGCGGCCCTAGATGTCGTAGATGGTGAGGCCTTCGGACTGGCAGCGGTCCAGGGCTTCCTGGTAGCCTACCACGCAGACGGGGCCATCCTCCAGACTCTCCAGGGCGGCGCACCAGCGGACCAGATCCTGGGGCTTGGCTTCCAGAAGCTCCTTGCGCTCCTGAGCGGCCTTCTCATAGGTGAAGCCGGCAAACCACTGGACGTCGGCCAAACGGCCCTGGCTGGCGGGGGCAATCAGAGGCTCCGTGTCGGCCACGGTGCTGATGATGAAGCCGGTGATGTCCGGTGCGGCGGCAGCAAAGTCCTGTACGAATTTGCCCATGGACCGGTAGACCTCCAGGGAACGCTCGGGAGAGGGATCCCGGTAGGAGTAGGTCGCCAGACCGCCGCTGCGGCCCATGCGCATACCGGCGCCGTAAGCGCCGCCCTGGACACGGACCTCATTCCACAGGCAGGACAGGGACAGAATGTTGCTGACCAGCCGGGCAGTGCCGTTGTAGGCCATGCCGACCTTTGTCAGATGGGAGCCGATGGAGGCGTAGCTGACCTGGGCGGGAATCCGGATGCCCAGCTTCCTGGGCAGGGCAGTGGTGTAGGAAACACTGGCAGGAGCTTCGGTGCCCTCGGGGAACCGGGCGATGAAGGAAGCGGGATCGGAGGGGGTTTCCTCTGTCAGACTCACCACCATGCGCCGGCGGCAGACGGCGGCAGAGAGCTTCTGAGCCCAGAAGTCCGCATAGCTTTCCCAGAGGCTGTCGAAGTTTCTGGAGAAATCGTGGACCCAATGGATGAATGTAATGCCGGAATTGGCCTCCTGGGCCGCATCACAGGCACGGAAGTGGGCCTGAACGGCACCCAGAGCCAGGGCATGGCCCGACATGGTGCAGTACTGCTGACCGTCCAGCTCGTTCTGCAGTACCAGTTCCCGGATGCGCTCCGGCTGGCGGAAATCGGTGGCGGTGAGGACCTGGTACATCAGTTCCTCTGCCAGGGGCAGATTCTCCTGAAGGACACTGCAACGGGCCGCCAGAACGGGGATGCAGCGGCTGGGATCGTCTTCCCGGGCCTGGAAGGAAAGGCCGAAGGACAGGCTGCCCAGATCCCGCTTGATGCGGTTCTGGAGGGTGGCGCCGTCCATGCCACCGGCAGGGAGCTTGCCCAGCAGGGTATCCAGCATGGACATCTTGGTGATCTCTTCCAGGGTGCAGTCGGTCAGATAGAAATAGGCGGTCAGGTAGACGATGCCGTTGGTGCCGGCCTCATGGCGCAGCACAGGCACATCCAGACAGGCATCCTCCTTGGTGCCAAAGAACAGCGGCTCCGGGCTGATCTCGCTGAGGCTCAGCTGGGGCAGCTTTGCCAGGTTTTCGGGGGTGTCGGGGGCCTGCTGCCAGAGGGTGAAGGCTGCCTGAATATCGGCGACCTCCTGCAGCTGGGCAGGGGAGAGGGCGGCCTGCTGTCCGGCCAGGCGCTGGGCCTCGGCCTGGCGCAGCTGGGCGCCGTAATCCTCGCTGGGCAGCACCGTCAGGCGGCACAGGCCCGTTTCGTCCAGAAGCATCTCCTCCAGCAGGGGCCGGAAGCCGTCCCGGGCGGCCATCTCCCGCAGGGCTGCGATGCTGTCATCGTAGCTGAGGTACAGCATGGGGTCGCCGCCGTAAAGCCAGCTGTCTAGGGCGTGCATACCCCGCAGCAGGGCCTGGGGCTCCCGCATCTGGCGGGCATGGAAGGAAAGGCTGTTGATGGAAGCGGTGAGGTTCTCCTGGGGAATGCCGGTTTCCAGCAGGGAGCGGACGGTGGAGCGGATCACTTCCTCCAGCTTGGGGATGTTCTCCTGCTCCAGATTGTGCAGCCGCAGGGACATGAAGGGCTGAATCAGGCCGTCGCTCATGGAAAGGCTTACGTCCTGACACAGGCCCGTCTCCAGCAAAGCCCGCTTCAGGGGTGCCTCGTTGTTGCCGGCCAGCACATCGCACAGTACTTTCCGGGCCAGAAGGGTGGTCTTGTCCCGGAAGGTGCCCAGAATCTTGCCCAGTACCAGCTGGGCCTTGGGGGTACCGTCGTTCTTGGCTTCATAGTAGAGGGTTTCGGCACCGCTGACGGGAACCTGGGGCTCCAGATGCTGCACCTGACCCATCTCATAGGGGCTCAGGTAGGCATCCAACATGGCGAAGGTCTCCTCCACCGGGATGTCGCCGTCCAGGAAGATCCGGGCGTTGGTGGGGTGATAGCACTTTTTGTAGGATGCGATGAACTGTTCGTAGGTCAGGTCGGGAATGGCGGTGGGCTCGCCGCCGGAATTGTACTGATAGCAGTTGTCGGGGAACAGCAGATGCATGATGCCCCGCTCGGCCACCTCGTCCACAGAGGACATGGCACCTTTCATCTCGTTGAAAACAACGCCGTTATATACGAGATTGCCGTCATTCAGCTCATAATGCCAGCCTTCTTGACGGAAAATGTTGGGATTTGTCAGGATGTTGGGGGCAAAGACCGCATCCAGGTAGACCTCCGTCAGGTTCAAAAAATCCTGGCGGTTCCGGCTGGAAACCGGGTAGAAGGTCTTGTCCGGGAAGGTCATGGCGTTGAGGAAGGTGTTCATGGAGCTTTTCAGCAGCTCCACAAAGGGCTCCTTCACCGGGAATTTGGCGGAGCCGCACAGCACGCTGTGCTCCAGAATGTGAAATACGCCGGTATCATCCTCGGGGATGGTCTTAAAGGCGATGCCGAAGAGCTTGTTGGCTTCCTTGCTTTTCACCCAAACCAGCTCGGTGCCGGTTTTTTCGTAACACATCTGCACCAGCTCCGCGTCCTTGCCGGGGATGGGCCGAACGGCAGTGACGGTGAAGTTGTGCAGCTTCATACCTTGTTTCAGTTCCATAGGGTACCTCCCAAAATGTAGTTACCCATATCATAGTCGTTTCGGGCCGAAAAAGCAAGTGTAAAGTCCCCCGGCTGCAGCCGGGGGACCTGAAAGGGATTTACTTGGGAGGGGCGTCCACCAGACGGAACAGCAGAAGTTCGTGAAGCTTGAACACAGTCTCGGGGTCGCCGGTAAAGGACACGGTTCTGGGGCTCAGACGTACCACGCCGGGCACCAGGGAGGCGGTGTCGGCCATGTTGGAATCCTTGAAGTCGATCTCCATGGTGAGTCTTTCCGGGCAGGCCATGGGGGCGATCTCTTCCCGGCGGGCCAGGGCGGCGGTCACACCGTCGTAGATCATCTTCCGGGCTACCTCGGGATGGACGGAAACGGCACAGAACCGGCTGAAGCCTTCCTTGACCACGATGGTTTCCATGTTGGGCACGAAGGCCTTGCACTCCTGGGCCAGGGCCTTGTCACCGATGCAGGCCACCAGGGGAACGCCATAGAAGCCGGCGATGAGGCCGTTGACCACCGTTTCGGTGTTCATGGTGATGCCGTTGAAGCGCAGGTTGTAGACCTTGATGCCGTTGAAGCAGTGGTCGATGACGCCGCCGATGGTCTGACCGGCACCGGCATGGCCGAAGGAAATGTAGGCGTCAAAGGTGCGGTCGATGCCCTGCATTTGCAGGCTGTCGCGCATACAGCCGGAGATCAGCTTCACCCGGGGGTCCATGTCTTCGATGAGCAGATTTTCCATGTCCCCGTGGCCGTCGCAAACGTAGACCTCGTCATAGCCGAAATCAAAACAGGCCCGTGCGGCGGCATTCACGTCCTGTGCCAGGCGCTTTCTGGCGGTACCGTAGTCCGGCCGGCCCCGGTTGGACTGGTTGACGGATACGTTGCCTTCCATACCCTCGATGTCGGCGGAAATAAAAGCTTTTTTCATGGGAGTACATCCTTTCTGGTTGGTTAGCACCAGTATATTCCAATCTTTAGCGAAAAACAAGATGCCTGACGAAACAGGTAGATGAAAAACAGAGATTGATAGATTCGTTGCCTGTTGGAGATTCACGCCCTTATTTGTAAAAAATAGAATAATGAATAATAAATTAAACAGTTTGTGTTCGTAACAAACACTCTTTCTCTCTCTCTTTTTCGTTTTCGTTCTCTTTTTCGTTTTCTTTTTCTTTCTCTTTGGGGCCCACCGCCAGAAAGGGCTGCGGTTTTTGCCTTTTTATAGCGGGGCTATAAAATAATTGCAATTTGCACTTTTTCTGGCGGTCGCCAGAAAAAAGCGCATTTGCGCAAGTATGTACTTCGGCTGGATTTTCCGGGTATGAACATTGTTTTCCGGGCCCATAATGGATACAGGATTTGATGGGAAAAGGGGTATTTGCCATGAAGCAACCTGTAAAACTGCTGATGATCGGTTCCGGCCTGGCGGCGTTGGGGGCAGTGGCCCTGGGGACCGCTTCCGTGGCCACCACCGGGAAACTGGTGCGCATTGCCCTGGACCGGGACCTGCCGGCGGGGATGGATCCCCAGGGGAAGAACCGGGACCGGATTGCGGGAAGCGCCGGGGATCTGGGATACATGGAAGCTTTGCGGCAGGCGGGCTTGCGGCTGCAAAGGGAGCGCCTGGAGCGGGTCACCCTCCTGGCCCGGGATGGGGAGCGGCTGGTGGGCCACTGGCGGCCCTGTGAGAAGCCCAGGCGGGTGATTCTGGCCATGCATGGCTGGCGCTCCTCCTGGCACCGGGACTTTGGGATCATTGCGGATTTCTGGAAAGATAACGGCTGCAGCGTGCTGTTCGCGGAGCAGCGGGGCCAGGGCAGCAGCGGCGGCGCATACATGGGCTTCGGTATGACAGAGCGGTATGACTGCCTGGATTGGGTCCGATGGATCAACGGCCGCACCGGAGGGAGTCTTCCGGTCTATCTGGGGGGCGTATCCATGGGAGCTGCCACGGTGCTGATGGCCGCAGGGCTGGACCTGCCGGAGAATGTAAAGGGCATTGTGGCCGATTGCGGCTTTACCTCTGCCCGGGAGATCTGGAAACACGTGGCCCGGAACAATCTGCACCTGGCCTACGGCCACCGGGCGGCTTTGGTGGATGCCCTGTGTCAAAAGCGCATTCAGCTGCGGTCCGATGCCTGCTCTGCCCCGGAGGCACTGAGAAAAACCAAAATCCCGGTGCTTTTTGTCCATGGCACCCATGACCGGTTTGTGCCGGTGGAGATGACCTATGAAAACTATCAGGCCTGTGCCGGCCCCAAGCGGCTGTTTGTGGTGCCCGGGGCGGACCATGGGGAAAGCTATCTGAAAGACCCCACCGGCTACCGGGAGGCCATGACCTCCTTTTGGGAGTGGGCAGAAAAGAAACAGTAATGGCTGCGGCCCGGCAAAGCGTTGCCGGGCCGTATTTATCTGCATAAATATGCACTATATACACGAAGATGCTGTATACTTCCTCTGATGACGGAGCCTGCAAAGGCCTCCTGCGGGCCTGCCACCAAACCTGATTTCCCTGGAAATAGGGGAAAAAGCAAGGTCTGATTGTGCAAAATGAATAAAGAAACGGAATAAAACTGTGCAAATACCATCAAGCATACAAATAATTCCACAAAGCCCTCCAATCGTTGACAAAATACGGGTACGGGTGTATAATCCCTACATAATCATTCTAAACCAACGCGGGAGGTTTTCGTTATGAAAAAGGAAGACATCAAGAAAGTAGTACTGGCCTACTCCGGTGGCCTGGATACATCCATCATCATTCCCTGGCTGAAGGAAAACTACAACAACTGCGAAGTCATCGCTGTTTCCGGCAACGTGGGACAGGCCGACGAGCTGGAGGGCCTGGAAGAAAAGGCCATCGCCACCGGCGCTTCCAAGCTGTATGTGCTGGACCTGACCGAAGAGTATGTGGATGATTACATCATCCCCTGCATGAAGGCCGGTGCCGTTTACGAAGAGTACCTGCTGGGCACTTCCCACGCCCGTCCCTGCATCGCCAAGGGCCTGGTAGAGATCGCCCTGCAGGAGGGCGCCGATGCCATCTGCCACGGCTGCACCGGCAAGGGCAACGACCAGGTCCGCTTCGAGCTGACCATCAAGCACTTTGCCCCCAATATGCACATCATCGCACCCTGGCGCGAGTGGAGCATCAAGTCCCGTGAAGTGGAAATCGAGTACGCCGAGGCCCACAACGTGCCTCTGAGAATCAACCGGGAAACCAACTACTCCAAGGACAAGAACCTGTGGCACCTGAGCCATGAGGGCCTGGACCTGGAAGACACCGGCAACGAGCCCCAGTACGAGAAGCCCGGCTTCCTGGAAATGAGCGTTTCTCCTCTGATGGCCCCCGATGTGCCCACCTATGTGACCATCGACTTTGAGCAGGGCGTTCCCGTGGCTTTGGATGGCGAGAAGATGAAGGCTAAGGACATCATCCTGAAGCTGAACCAGATCGGCGGTGCCAACGGCATCGGCCTGCTGGACATCGTGGAAAACCGTCTGGTTGGCATGAAGTGCCGCGGTGTGTATGAGACGCCCGGCGGCTCCATCCTCTACAAGGCCCACAGCGTACTGGAGAGCATCTGCCTGGACAAGATGACCCTCCATGAAAAGCAGCGCCTGGCCATTACTTATGCAGAACTGGTCTACAACGGTCAGTGGTTCACTCCCCTGCGGGAAGCGCTGGCTGCCTTCGTGGACAAGACCCAGGAGAAGGTTACCGGTAAGGTCCGGCTGAAGCTCTACAAGGGCAATATGATCAATGCCGGCGTGTGGAGCCCCTACTCCCTGTACTCCGAAAAGATCGCCACCTTCGGCGAAAGTGACTACAACCAGGCCGATGCAGCGGGCTTCATCAACCTTTTTGGCCTGCCCATCGCAGTACAGGCTATGGTTGACGGGAAAAAATGACGTTTTGCTGACCGGATTAGAATTCATACCGGGCGAATACTTAGAACTTATATGAATCGGCTGTAGGGGCCGATGCCCACATCGGCCCGTACCGGCGTGGGCATCCGCCCCTACCATTTGTGTTTTTAAGGAGCAATGTGCTATGGCTAAAATGTGGGCCGGCAGAACCGACGGAGCGACGGAAAAGCTGGCAGATGACTTCAATTCCTCCATCCATTTCGATTGCAGAATGTACCGGGAGGACATTACCGGCTCCATGGCCCATGCAGCCATGCTGGCGGCAAAGGGCATCATCTCCCAGGAGGATGCAGACCGGCTCATTGCCGGTTTGGAGGAAATCCTGTCAGATCTGGACAGCGGCAAGCTGCAATTTGATATGGATTGCGAGGATATCCATATGTTCGTGGAGCAGGTGCTCACCGAACGGCTGGGAGATGTGGGCAAAAAGCTGCACACCGCCCGCAGCCGCAACGACCAGGTTGCTCTGGACATCCGGATGCACCTGCGCACTGAGGTGGACACCATCCGCAGCCTGACCAAGGATCTGATTGCTGCCATCACTGCCCAGGCGGAGCGCTACGCGGCCACCATCATGCCCGGCTACACCCATTTGCAGCGGGCTCAGCCCATCACCTTCGGCCACCACCTGATGGCCTACGCCATGATGCTCCTGCGGGATATGGACCGTCTGGCAGACTGCCGCAAACGCATGAATCAGTCGCCCATCGGCTGCTGTGCCCTGGCAGGCACCACCTACGATACCGACCGCTGTTTTGAGGCGGAGCGGCTGGGCTTTGACGGTATTTGCCGCAACTCCCTGGACGGCGTTTCCGACCGGGACTTCTGCGCGGAGCTGCTCAGCGCCCTTTCTGTCGAAATGATGCACCTGAGCCGCTTTTCCGAGGAAATCATCCTCTGGTCCAGCTGGGAATTCCGGTTTGTGGAGCTGTCCGATGCCTATACCACCGGCTCCTCCATCATGCCCCAGAAGAAAAACCCCGATATGGCAGAGCTGGTCCGGGGCAAAACAGGCCGGGTCTACGGCGATCTGATGGGATTGCTGACCACTTTGAAGGGCCTGCCTCTGGCTTACAACAAGGATATGCAGGAGGACAAGGAGAGCGTTTTTGATGCCTGTGACACGGTGAAGATGTGCCTGCAGGTCTTTACCGGCATGATTGCCACCATGAACGCCCGGGAGGACGAAATGAAACGTGCCGCCCAGAAGGGCTTCATCAACGCCACGGACCTGGCGGACTATCTGGTGAAAAAGGGCCTGCCTTTCCGCAGCGCCTACAAGATTTCCGGCCAGCTGGTGGCCCTGTGCATCCGGGAGAACAAGGTTCTGGAAGAACTGAGCCTGGATACCTACAAGACTTACAGCGACCTCTTTGAAGAGGATCTGTACTATGAAATCGACCTGACCACCTGCGTGGAGAAGCGCATCAGCACCGGCGGTACCTGCACCGCCCAGGTCAGAGCCCAGATTGCCTATGTGAAAGAGGTGCTTTCCCTGTGACGAATGTATTTATTGACGGCAGCGCCGGTACCACCGGACTGCGGATCGCGGACCGTTTGGCAGCCCGGCAGGACATTTCCCTGATTCGCCTGACGGAGGAGCTTCGCAAGGACCCGGCTGCCCGAAAGGATGCCATCAACAGCGCTGATGTGGTGTTTCTGTGCCTGCCCGATGCTGCCGCAAAGGAAGCGGTGGGGATGATCGAAAATCCCCAGGTAAAGGTCATCGATACCTCCACTGCCCACCGGACCCATCCGGATTGGACCTATGGCTTTCCGGAACTGAAGGGCCAGCGGGAGAAGATCCGGGCGTCAAAGCGGATTGCCAATCCCGGCTGCCACGCCAGCGGCTTTGTGGCCCTGGTGGCGCCCCTGGTTCAGGAAGGGCTGATTCCCGGAGATCTTCCCCTCAGCAGCTTTTCCCTCACCGGCTACTCCGGCGGCGGCAAGAAAATGATCGCCCAGTATGAAGACCCCAACCGAAGCGGTCTTCTGGAGGGCCCCCGCCAGTACGGCCTGACCCAGACCCACAAGCACCTGCCCGAGATGCAGGCTGTCTGCGGTCTGGAGCGCCTGCCGGTGTTCTGCCCCATTGTGGGAGATTTCTACAGCGGAATGGAAGTGACCGTCCCCTTGTTTGCCGATTGGGTGAAGGGCTCCCCGGATCAGCTCCGGCAGCTCTACCGGGACTACTACGCCACGGGCCTGGTTCGCATGGCGGAAGGGGAGGACCCGGAGGGTATGCTCAGCGCCGCAGCCTTTGCCGGACGGGACGATCTGCAGATCGGCGTGTGGGGCAACGGAGAGCGGATTCTGCTGGTGGCCCGGTTTGACAATCTGGGCAAGGGCGCATCCGGCGCCGCCATCCAAAACATGAACATTTTGATGGGCCTTCCTGAGGATACGGGCCTGAATGTATAGAGAGGTAGTACTTATGAGAGAGATTTCCGGCGGCGTTTGTGCCGCAAAGGGTTTTCAGGCCAGCGGCATCCATTGCGGTGTCCGTCACAACCGCTCCAAGCGGGATGTGGCCCTGATTGTGAGCCAGGTGCCTGCTTCCGCAGCCGCCGTATACACCACCAACCTGGTGAAGGGTGCCCCCCTGACCGTTACCAGGAACCACATTGCAGATGGCAAGGCCCGGGCAGTGATCTGTAACTCCGGCAACGCCAACACCTGCAACGCCAACGGTATTGAAATCGCCGAGGGGATGTGCGCTCTGGTGCAGCAGCACACCGGTATCCCGGCCTCAGATGTGGTGGTGGCTTCCACCGGTGTCATCGGTCAGCCCCTGTCCCTGGAGCCCTTCGAAAAGGGTATGGCGGAGCTGGTGGCCGGCCTCAGCGAAAATGGCAGCGATGCTGCCGCCCAGGCCATTATGACCACCGACACCGTGAAAAAGGAAGTGGCTGTGGAGTTCCGGCTGGATGGAAAGACCTGCCACCTGGGCGGCATCGCCAAGGGCAGCGGCATGATCCATCCCAATATGGCCACCATGCTGGTGTTCCTCACCACCGATGCAGCCATCTCCGCTGAAATGCTCCACAAGGCCCTGTCCATCGATGTGCAGCATACCTTCAACATGACCAGTGTGGACGGCGACACTTCCACCAACGACATGGTCGCCATTCTGGCCAACGGTTTGGCCGGAAATGCGGAGATCACCTGCGAGGGCCCGGATTTTGATGTGTTTATGAAGGCCCTGAATACCGTCACCGTCAGCCTCTGCCGCAGCATCGCCGGTGACGGCGAAGGCGCCACCAAGCTGCTGGAATGCACCGCCATCGGTGCAGATACCGAGCAGGCAGCCAAGCTCAGCTGCAAGAGTGTCATTTGCTCCAGCCTGCTGAAATCCGCCATGTTCGGTGCCGATGCCAACTGGGGCCGTGTACTGTGTGCCATCGGTTACAGCGGCGCTGATGTGGACGTCAGCAAGATCGGCGTGTCCTTCAAATCCGCTGCCGGTGAGATCGAAGTGTGCCGCAACGGCGCCGGGGTGCCTTTCTCTGAAGAACAGGCCAAGCAGATTCTCCTGGAAAAGGAGATCGAGATCAAGCTGGTGCTGGGTGACGGCCCTTACAGTGCCACTGCCTGGGGCTGCGACCTGACCTATGACTATGTAAAGATTAACGGTGACTACCGCACCTGATGAGGAGCGACTTTTATGGACTATGTTTTTTCCAACGCCCAGCGGGCGGAAGTTCTGACCGCAGCCCTGCCCTATATTAAGAATTATAACGGCAAGATCGTGGTCATTAAGTATGGCGGCAACGCTATGATCAACCCGGAGCTGAAGCAGCAGGTGATGGAGGACAACACCCTGCTGTGGCTCAGCGGTGTGAAAGTGGTTCTGGTTCACGGGGGCGGTCCCGAAATCAGCGATATGATGACCCGGGTGGGCAAGAAACCCCAGTTTATTGACGGCCTGCGGGTCACCGACAAGGAGACCATCGACATTGTTCAGATGGTGCTGGCAGGCAAGGTCAACAAGGATCTGGTGAACCTGATCCAGAGCAAGGGCGGCCACGCCATCGGCCTTTCCGGCATTGACGGCGGCATTCTGGAAGCCCAGCCCAAGAATGAGCTGCTGGGCTTTGTGGGCAACATCACCAAGGTGCGCACCCAGCCCATCACCGACATTCTGGAGAAGAACTACATCCCGGTGATTTCCACCGTGGCCAGCGACCGCCAGGGCAATACCTACAACATCAACGGCGACACTGCCGCTGCCTGTATTGCCGGCGCTTTGGGTGCCGAGCGGCTGATTATGATGACCGACATTGCAGGTCTTCTGGAAAACAAGGACGATCCTTCCACCCTGATGCCGGTGGTTACCGTTTCCCAGGCCCGGAAGCTCTATGAAAGCGGTGTGATCTCCGGCGGCATGATCCCCAAGGTGGATTGCTGCATCGAAGCCCTGGAAAAGGGCGTTAACAACGTGACCATCATGGATGGGCGGATTCCCCATTCCATTTTGATGGAACTTCTGACCGACGAAGGCGCCGGTACCATGGTGACGAGGGATTAATATGAGCATTACAACCATTGATCAAACCTATGTGGCAGGAACCTACGGCCGGTTTCCTGTGGAAATTGTCTCCGGCAAGGGGAGCCTGATGACAGGCTCCGATGGAAAGCAGTACATCGACCTGGGCTCCGGTATCGGCGTCACTGCCTTCGGCGTGGCCGATGAAACCTGGATCCGGGCTGTCACCAAACAGCTTTCCCTGGTGCAGCACACCTCCAACCTGTATTACACCGAGCCCTGCGCCCTGCTGGCCCAGGCCCTGTGCGGGAAAACCGGCATGAAGAAGGTGTTCTTCTCCAATTCCGGTGCCGAGGCCAACGAATGTGCCATCAAGGTGGCCAGAAAGTATTCCGCCATGAAAAAGGGCCCGGAGTACTTCACCGTTGTGACCCTGCTGAACAGCTTCCATGGCCGGACCCTGACTACCCTGGCAGCCACCGGGCAGGAGAAGTTCCACAAGGACTTCCAGCCTTTGACCCCCGGCTTCGTTCATGTGGCAGCGGGAGATGTGGAGGGCCTGGAAAAGACCCTGCGGGAAGGCAAAATTGCCGGCATCATGCTGGAAATCGTCCAGGGCGAAGGCGGCGTGGTGCCCCTGAGCCGGGAGTTCGTGGAAGCGGCTGCCCGTTTGGCAGGGGAATTGGACATCCCTCTGATCATTGACGAAGTCCAGACGGGCAACGGCCGCACCGGTGCCCTGTACGCCTATATGCACTACGGCATCACTCCGGATATCGTTTCCACCGCCAAGGGCCTGGGCGGCGGCCTGCCCATCGGTGCTACCATGATGGGAGAAAAGGTCCAGAACGTCCTGCAGCCCGGTGACCACGGCTCCACCTACGGCGGCAACCCCGCCTGCTGCGCCGGTGCCCTCAGTGTGCTGGAGCGGTTGGATGATGCATTCCTGGCCCAGGTACAGCAGAAGAGTGACTATGTGTTCTCTGCCCTGGAAGGGGCCAAGGGTGTGGAGTCCGTCCAGGGTCTGGGCCTGATGGTGGGCATCAAGACCGTGAAGCCTGCTGCACAGGTGGTAAAGACCTGTATCGAGCGGGGTGTTCTGTGCCTGACCGCAAAAGACAAGGTTCGCCTGCTGCCTGCCCTGAACATTCCCATGGAGCAGCTTCAGGAGGCCATTGAAATCCTGAAATCCGTGTGCGAGGAGGAGTAACCATGTATCCGGAATTTAAGAACAGACATTTTCTCAAACTGCTGGACTTTACTCCTGCGGAAATCGGCAGCCTGCTGGCCCTTTCTGCGCAGCTTAAGGCCCAGAAGAAGGCCGGTATTCCCCACCGGATGTGCCAGGGCAAGAACATCGCCCTGCTCTTTGAAAAGACCAGCACCCGGACCCGCTGTGCCTTTGAGGTGGCAGCTGCGGACCTGGGGATGCACCCGGTTTATCTGGATTCCAAAAGCTCCCAGATGGGCAAGAAGGAATCCATCGCCGACACCGCCCGGGTTCTGAGCCGGATGTTTGACGGCATTGAGTACCGGGGCTACGGCCAGGAAATCGTGGAAGAGCTGGCTGGCTTCGCCGGTGTTCCTGTGTGGAACGGCCTGACCAACGAGTACCATCCCACCCAGATCCTGGCGGATTTTCTTACCATTCAGGAACACTTCGGGGACCTGAAGGGTAAAAAGCTGGTGTACATGGGCGATGCCCGGTACAATATGGGAAACTCCCTCATGGTTGGCTGCGCCAAGATGGGTATGCACTTTGTGGCCTGCGCCCCTGAGAAGTATTTCCCCGCCCCTGAGCTTGTGGAAACCTGCCGGGCCATTGCTGCCGAAACCGGTGCCGTTCTGGAGTTTATCACCGATCCCAAGGCTGCTGTACAGGGAGCCCATGTGATCTATACCGACGTTTGGGTGTCCATGGGCGAGCCGGACTCTGTCTGGCAGGAACGCATCCGGGAACTGTCCCCCTACCGGGTGACAGGAGAACTGATGGCCATTGCCGGCCCCCAGTGTAAATTCATGCACTGCCTGCCGGCCTTCCATGACCTGAAGACCTCCATCGGCCGGGAGATCTACGAGAAATTCGGCATTGACTGCATGGAAGTTACCGATGAGGTCTTCGAAAGCAGCGCATCCATTGTCTTTGACGAGGCCGAGAACCGGATGCACACCATCAAGGCCGTCATGGCCGCAACCTTGGCTTAAGTGAATTGCCGGAGGCACTGCCTCCGGCTTAACATTTTTCCCCACAGAAGGTAAATTGCAATTTGGCTGTGGGTATGATAGAATAGAGCCAAGTGATATGAAGGAGCGATGATTATGAAAAAACTGCTGAAACTGGTACTGGTGATCGCGGTGATTCTGGTGGTGCTGTTCTACCTGGGATTCGGTTTCCGGGACCTTTTTGGAGAATGGCTCCTGAAGGCCGGCTTTACCGACCAGCAGATCGGAAACGTTGACCAGATCTACGGCGATGCCATGGATAAAGTCCAGCAAGGTCTGAACCATTTGACCAAAGAATTGAAAACTGTGGTGGACCGGCTGACGGATCTGATTGCGGGCTCCGAGGAAGCCTACCAGGTGGTAACCCGCCTTTACGGAACAACCCGGCTGCCGGACCATTTTGAAAAGCTGGAAGAAAAGGCGCTCCAGGGAAAACGGCTGTGCAGCGTTTCCGGCGTGCTGGGTAACCGCACCCAGCCCTATCAGGCGGGGATCAATCCCTTTGAGGACGGACAAAGTGCCTGGTATGCCTATGGCCGGTTCTGGGAGGATAACGGTGTTCCCCTGGGGGTTCGGGGAGCCCCCAAGGCCTGGCCCGAAGAACTGGTCAACTGGCTGAAGAAGGTATATGCCCAAAGTAATCCCGATGGGGATCTCTCCAAATACACCGTAAAGGACGGCTGTATGGCTGCCGGTGTGTTCCTTTCCACCGGGGAAGAGCGGATCTACCCCCACAGCATTGCCATCTGTGATGACGGGACCCCAGAGGGCCGGGCCATCTACATTGAGGATGTGAAGTATGAAAGCGGTGTCCCGGTGCTGGTCTGTTTTTCCGAAACCGACGGTGACAGCACCTACACGGATGAAGACGGCCTGCTGCAAGCCATGACCTGGGAAGAATTCCGGGCAGCACGGACCGTTACCCACTATATCGTCCCCCTGAACCTGTTTACCTGATCCTGAAAGCGCCGCCGAAAAGCGGCGCTTTTTAGGATTTACAGGGAGGAAAAGATGTGCTATAGTATAGGGAAGGGAGGTGGCCGTATGAAACGATTTCTGGCTTTGGTACTGATTTTGGTGATTGCCCTGAGTTTGATGGGCTGCGAACAGCTCAAGGGCTATGGCGAAGCCCTCAGGGACTACATATTTGACACGGGCTACCATCCGGGTTCCAGACCTGAGAGCACCAAACCCGCCACAACGGATCCCACAGAGGAAGCCGAGGAACAGTTGCCGCCCCAGCCCATGCCCGCCAATGACGACATGGTCCGGGTCACCGACTACATCCCGGATATTCTGGTGGAACTGCGCTATGCGGGGGAGAATAACTTTACCGGTAAGGTGATTTATGAATTCTCCGATGTTTATCTGCGTTACGGCACGGTGAAGAAACTGAAAATGGCCTCTGATAACCTGAAAAAAGAGGGCTACCGGCTGAAAATCTGGGACGGCTTCCGACCCATTTCTGCTCAGGGGGCTCTTTGGGAAGCATTCCCCAACCCCATGTATGTGGTCAACCCAGCAACGGGCTACAGTTCCCACAGCCGGGGCAACACGGTGGATGTGACCCTGACAGATGCAGAGGGCAACGAACTGCCCATGCCCAGCGACTTTGACGAATTCTCCGCCAAGGCGGACCGGAACTACTATGACTGTACCCAGGAGGTGGCGAACAACGCCCTGATTCTGCAAAATGCCATGGAGCAGGCCGGCTTCCAGGGGTACTACAGCGAGTGGTTCCACTACTCCGACACCGAAGTCTACCTGATGCAGGAGCTGTTCATGCCCATGCCGGCAAAGACCTGCTATGCCGAATGCGAAGACTTCATCAGCCTCCGGGCCCGTCCTGATGTTACCTCCAATGTGATTTATCAGATCCAGAAGGATAAGGAGTTTACGGTTCTGGCAGAGTACGAAGACTTCTACCTGGTGGACTACAAGGGTCTTCGGGGCTATGTGCTGAAAAACTACGCAAAGAGTGTGGAAAACTGAATCTCTTTCGACGCACCGTCCTTTGGGCGGTGCGTTTTTTTGCGCCCTGCGGATTTACACAGAAGGGTTCTTTTGATATAATCACCTTATGAAAACCAGAGAGCGAGGGCGATTTATGAAACTGATCCATACTTCCGATTGGCACTTCGGCATGCCCGTTGGCATCGGAAGCCTCATTGACAGCCAGCGGTATTTCCTGGAGCAGCTCTATGACCTGATTCAGCGGGAACGGGTGGAGGCAGTGCTCTGTGCCGGTGACATTTACGACAGCAGTGTGACCAATGCGGCGGCCATCGGTCTTTTCAATGAAGCGGCCACCAAAATCTGCGTGGACCTGGGGGTGAAATTCATCCTGATTGCCGGCAACCACGACTCTGCCGCCCGGCTTTCCTCCTGCAGGGAACTGCTGAAGGGGGCCGGAATGTACGTCACCGGCAAGCTGGAACGGGACCCGGAGCCGGTGCTGCTGGACGGCGGCAAGGTGGCAGTGTACAGCCTGCCCTATTTTGCCCGGGATGAGGTGGCGGAGCTGTTCCCGGAAGAGAAGGACCAAATCCGCTCCCAGGAGGACGCCACGAAGGTAGTCTGTGACCATATCCGCAGCACCATGGACACGAACCGCAGAAATATCATTATGAGCCACTCCTTTATCGTCAATGCGGAGCTTTCCGATTCGGACCGGGCCGCCCGGGTGGGCTTTGCCACTGCCGTATCCAAGGATGTATTCCGGGGCTTTGACTATGTGGCCCTTGGGCACATCCACAAACCCCAAATCATTGCTCCCGGTATCCGCTACTGCGGCAGCCCTCTGAAGTACTCCTTCGGTGCCGAGGAAAAACAGGAAAAGGGCGTGGTACTCCTGGACACCGACACCATGCAGGAGCGCTTTGTGGCGCTGCCCATGCTCCGGGACCGGAAAAGCTTTACCGGAACCTTTGACGAGCTGATGGCCCTGGAGGGCATTGAAGAGGATTATCTGTGGATGCACGTCACCGACCGGTATGCAGGTCTGGAACTGCAGGCCCAGATGCGGGAGAAGTACCCTTATTTGCTGGAGCTTTACGGCAAGAGCCTGCTGGAAGAGGGGGAACTGTCCGCTCTGACGGTGGAGGAGCTTCAGACCATGAACGAAACGGATATTATGATCAAATTCCTGGAAGAGAGCTTCTCCTACACCCCCAATGAGGACCAGCTTGCCATCTTCCGGGATGCACTGGAAAAAAGCGCAGAGGAGGGGGATTTGGGATGAAACCGGTATCCATTCGGTTCAAAGGCTTCGGGCCCTATGTGCAGGAGCAGTACATTGACTTTACCCAGTTTGAAAAGAACGGCCTGTTTCTCATCTGCGGCGAGACCGGTGCCGGTAAAACCACCATTCTCGATGCCATGTGTGTGGCCCTCTTTGGCCGGTCCAGTGGCTCCAAGCCCGGCGACCTGGACAAGATGCGATGCAAGCTCTGCGCCAAAGAGGATGAAACCCTGGTGGAGTTCCTGTTCGACAGTGACGGCCAGCGGTATAAGTTCCTGCGCAGGGGCATCTTCAAAACCAAGAATTTTAACGAGGACCACAAGTGCTATGTACTCCGCGACGGAACGGAAGTGCTCATCAGCGAGAAGAAAAGCCAGGTGAACCAAAAGGCCGAAGAACTCATCGGACTCAGCTGCGATCAGTTCCGGCAGGTGGTGATCCTGCCTCAGGGAGAATTTGAACGGCTGCTGACATCCAAATCCGAGGAGAAGGAGGCCATCCTTACCACGCTGTTTCACGCGGAGCGGTGGAGCCGCATTGCCGAGCGGGTTGCGGAGCAGGTCAGTGCCCGGGCCAGGGCCCTGAACCAGGAAAAGATCCGCATGGAAGCAAAGCTTTCCGAGTACGGCTGCCGGGATCTGACGGCCCTGCTGGAAAAGCTGGAAGAAGACCGGGAAGCCCTGGCCCAGGGGGAAGCCCAGCTGCTGGAAGTGGCGGCGCTGCTGCAGGAGCGTAAGGAAGCTTACGAGCAGGCCCTCCTGGAAAACCGGGATTTTGAAGAGCTGGAGCGGCGCAGAAAGAATCTGGAGCAGCTGGAAAAACAGCAGGAGACTTTTGCTGCCCAGGAGCGGCAGCTGGCCCTGGCCCAGGTGGCCCAGGGCCTGGAGCCTGCCTACCGGGCCTTCCGGGAAAGCCGGGAGCGGCTGACCCGGGGGCAGGAAGGGGTCCGTAGGGCCGAGCTTCGCTGCCGGGCCGCCATGGAAGCGGCAAAGGCAGCCCAGGCAGCCCGCCTGGCCCATGACCGGAACCGGGAAGCCTATCAGGAGGATAACGCCCGGAAGACCGTTTTGGAAAACGCCCGGGAGCTTTACGGCAGTCTGGCCCAGAAGGCGGCTGCTGCAGAGGGGCTGGAACGGGAATGGAAGCTGTCTGAACGGGCCTGTCGCCAGGCGGAGGCTGACGCAGAGAAGGCAAGCCGCCAATGGGCCATGGAAACCGAGCGGTACGATGCCCTGATGGATCAGTACCGGCAGTTGCAGGAGCGCTACCGCCGGGGCATCCGGGGGGTGTTGGCAGCAGATTTGCAGCCGGGGAGTCCCTGTCCTGTATGCGGCAGCTGTGATCATCCTTACCCGGCACCTCAGGGGGAACACATTTCCGATGCAGAGGTGGACCGCTGCCATCGGCTTCTGGAACAGCAGATGGAGCGGGTGAAGCAGAGCCGGGAAGTCCGGCTGAAGGCGGAGCAACTGCGGGATCAGGCCCGGAAGCGGCTGGACCAGGCAGCCCAGGCCCATGCCGCCGCCAGGGCGGAGCTGGAAAGCGCCCTGACCCGGAAGATCCCGGGCATCGAAACCGCCGGGGAGCTGGAGCGGGCCATTACCGCCGTAAAGAACCGGATCTGGGCCTTCGATGCTGCGGAGCAGAAGACCGCCGGGGACCTGATGACCACCGGGTCGGCCCTTTCTGCAGCGGAAGCCACCCGTCAGCAGGCCCTGGAGGAGCTGGAAAACCTTCGACGGGATCTGGAAGAAAAGGAAACCGTCTGGCGTACGGGCCTGGAAGATTCCGGCCTTCGTACCGAGGAAACCTATCTTCGTGCTTGTCTCCCGGCAGAGGTGCTCCGGGAGCGGTCTGAGAAACTGATCCGCTACCGCAGCGCCCTGGAAGCGGCCCGGGAAGCATACCGGGAGCAGACCGCACTGCTGGAGGGCCGTCAGCAGCCCCAGGTGGAGCAGCTGAAGGAGAAGCGCAGTGATGCAGAGCAACGCCATAAGACCCTCACCGGCCAGATCAGCGTGGCCCGCAGCCGGGCAGCCCAGATGGAGCAGGATGCCGGAGATTTGGAAAAGCGGATGGAGGCCTACGACCTGCGCCGCCGGAAGCTGGAGGAGGACCAGGAATTCTCCGACCGGCTCCGGGGTGTCCGGGGTGTCAGCCTGCGCCGCTATGTGCTGGGCGTCATGCTCACTTCCATCACCGCCGCGGCCAATCAGCTGCTGAAAAGCGTCCACGGCGGCCGATACCAGCTGTTCCGAACCGACAATACAGCGGGCCGCACCATGAAAGCGGGCCTGGAACTGGAAGTTTACGATGCCCAGAACAACGAGCGCCGCTCGGTCACCACCCTCTCTGGCGGTGAAAAGTTCCTTGTGTCCCTCAGCCTTGCCATCGGTCTTTCTACGGTGGTGCAGGCCCAGGGCCACGGAATGCGGCTGGAAGCCATGTTCATCGATGAGGGCTTCGGCTCTCTGGACCGGGAGTCTGTGGGTGATGCGCTGGAAGTGCTGCAGGGCATCCGCAGGAGCCATGGCATCGTGGGCATCATTTCCCACGTGGATCAGCTGGCGGAGACCATTCCCACCAAAATTCTGATCCGCAAGTCGGAAAAGGGCAGTTCCTGCAAGATTTCTCTGTGATCACAATTGCAAAGCAAGAAAAATTGTGATAGGATAAACCAAGAATTAACACAAAAGGAGTGCGTGGTTATGATTCTGATTCAAAACGGTTACATCAAGCCCATCGTGGGCGAGGATATTCCCTGCGGCAGTGTGCTGCTGGGGGATGACGGCAAGATCGTTGCCGTGGGTGCCGATCTCACCGCCCCCGAGGGTGCCCAGGTCATTGACGCCGGCGGACGGCTGGTGACCCCCGGCTGTGTGGAGGCCCATTGCCATGTGGGCGTGAAGGACCAGATTCTCCGCTGGGAGGGCATGGATCATAACGAAAGCACCGATCCCATTACGCCCCAGATGCGGGCCATCGATGCCTTTTACCCCATGGACTGCGCTCTGGCGGAAGGCCTTCAGGGCGGCGTGACCACCGTATGCACCGGCCCCGGCAGCGCCAATGTGGTGGGCGGCACCTTTATGGTGGTGAAGCTGGCCGGCAAGCGGGTGGACAAGATGGTGCTGGTGGAAACCGCAGCCATGAAGATCGCCTTTGGCGAGAACCCCAAGAATAACTACGGTCAGAAGAACAAGCCCCCCAAGACCCGTATGGCGGTTGCGGCATTGATCCGGGAGCTGCTGTTTAAGGCCCGGGAGTACATGATCGCCAAGGACAGCGGCAAGGAACCCAGGTTTGACATGAAGCTGGAGGCCATGCTGCCGGTTCTGCGGGGCGAGATTCCCCTGAAAGCCCATGCCCACCGGGCCGATGATATCTTTACCGCTATCCGCATTGCCAAAGAGTTTGGCCTGAAGCTGACGCTGGATCACTGCACCGACGGTGCCCTGATCGCCGACGAACTGGCAGAAGAGAACTACCCGGTCCTGGTGGGGCCCTCCTTTGGCGGTAAGTCCAAGCCCGAGCTCATCAATAAGGGCTTTGAAACTGCAGCGGTGCTCCATAAGGCCGGCTTGAAGGTGTGCATCATCACCGATGCCGGTGTGACGCCCATTGAGAATTTGGCCTTTTGCGCCGGCCGGGCTGCCAGTGTGGGCCTTCCCA
Organism: Faecousia sp.; assembly: GCA_045535175.1. Lineage (GTDB taxonomy): Bacteria > Bacillota > Clostridia > Oscillospirales > Oscillospiraceae > Faecousia. The sequence continues at coordinate 20,601 of JAZSLC010000032.1, forward strand.
TGGAGGAAGCCTGGAAGGCCATTACCATCAACCCCGCTGAAGTGATTGGTGTTGCAAACCGGGTAGGCAGCCTGGAATGCGGCAAGGATGCTGACGTGGTTATCTGGACCGCCGATCCCCTGACCACCGTTGGTGCCCAGGCCTGGAAGACCATCGTGGACAGCAAGATCGTTTACAGCGCCGAATAAGCCGAAAAGCCTGCAAAGAGGGCGCATGGCGCGCCCTCTTTTGGGCATCCAACCAGCCGTTGAGTGGCATTCAACCGGCCGTTGAGTCGGATTTTTTGGGAAATTAACGGATATTTGATAGCTTTTTCCCGGAAGCTATGGCATGATATAGCCATAAGGAGGCGATACCTATGGAACAAACCTTGGGTAAGAGAATAATGCAGCTGAGAAAGAGCAAGGGCCTGACCCAGGACCAACTGGCGGAGCAGCTGGGTGTGACCGCCCAGGCGGTCAGCAAGTGGGAGAACAATCAGTCCTGCCCGGACATTACGCTGCTTCCCAAACTGGCGGAGATTTTCGGCGTCAGCACCGATGTGCTGCTGGGCCGGGAAGAAGCACCCGAAGCGGAAGCCCCGGTTCACACCGCCGAAGTGGTGGAAGAAGAGCAGGAGAGCAGCGGCCTGCACATTCAGAACGGCCAGTGGGAATTCAAGTGGGACAGCGGTCGCCGCGGCGCGGTGTGTTTTGCACTGCTGGTACTGTTGGTGGGCGGCCTGATGCTGGCAGCCCGGATTCTCCGGTGGGACGCAGGGTTCTGGGACATCCTGTGGCCCTCTGCGGTGCTGATATTTGGTCTGAATGGGCTGCTGTCCAAGTTTTCCTTCTTTAATCTGGGCTGTATGCTCTTCGGTACATATTTTCTGCTGAGCAATCTGGATGCACTGCCCTTTGTGCTGGGGAAAGAGTATGTGATCCCTGTCCTCATCATTATCTTCGGTCTGAGTCTGCTGGCAGATGCCTTGAAAAAACCGAAAAAACATGGGTTCCGCATGATCCATAATCCGGAAAAGGGGAAAGCCAAAAGACAGTATGAAGTGCATGATGGCGAATTCGAGTTCAGCGCCAGCTTTGGGGAAGGAACCCAGGGAGTAGTGCTGGATACCCTCAGCTCCGGTGAGATCAGCTGCAGCTTTGGCAGTTATCAGATCGATCTGCGGGACGTGAAGGCTGTGGCGGAGGATTGTGAACTGGAAGTCAATTGCTCCTTCGGAGAGGTCACGGTGTTGGTGCCCGCCCGGTTTCGGGTGATTCCCGACAGTTCCACGGCTTTTGGGGATGTGTCCGTAGAGGGACGGCCCCATGAGGCGTCCCAGGGGATCATTCGTCTGGATGCCAGCGCCAGCTTCGGTCAGATTGTGGTCAAATATGTTTAACGAAAACCCGCCTGAAACCTCGGTTTCAGGCGGGTTTTGCAGCGATATGTGTTATTTCTTCCGAAACAGCAGCAACAGCGCTGCTACGATAAAAGCTGTGGCGCCGATGCTGAGCCAGGTGGAGATGGTTTCCAGCACCGGGAACCGGTCGAAGAAGCTGGCGGCATCAATGAGGGCGGAGAATAATGTCAGACCGGACAGGGCAGCCAGCAGATTTGCCAGCCACTTTTCACGCCGGGCGCTTTCGGAGCTGCGCAGCAATGCGGTCTGGGTCTCGCCCTCCTGCAGGTCCTGCAGCAGCCGGTGAATGTCCAGAATCCTGTAGAGCTTGGTGTAAATGTTCTGAAACAGCAGGTCGTCGGAGATCACATTGAAGGAATAGCCGGTTCTGAGCTTTGCAATCCGCAGGCTCAGTTTTTCAGCCTCTGCCTGGGTTTTGCACTGGGCAATCCGGGAGATGTAGGCGATGGCGGAGTACCGCTGGTTCAGCAGCAGAAGGTACATGAAGTGGTAGTCGATGGTCAGATGCTCGTACTTGAAGGTCTGATAGAACCGGTCGGTCCGGGGGTCCCCGGTGGGGGTGATGATGGCCACCAGACCCTCCTGACTACCGCCCCAATGCTCATGGACATAGGGCTCATAGATCATATCATAGTCGCTGTCGGTGTGGGGCGGGGTGAAGTCGGTGCTGTAGCTGCGGCGCAGCCGGATCAGCTGATTGGCGTTGTAGGTCCAGGCTTCCAGGTAGAGCATATGGTAGCACAGGCACTCCCGCTTGAAGGCTGCAGTGCCCGTAAAGAACAGAGTGGCGTCCGTTTTCGGGGGCATCAAAGACAGGGCGGTATCATAGAGATTGCGCTTGCCCTCCGGCACCCGGGCAGGGGAGGCCTTTTTGAAACGGTAGGAGAAATTGGTAATCTGCTCGGGGGTCAGATCCTGATAGCGCATCCGGAATTCCAGAAAGCCTACACCGGTGCCAAAGCAGGAAAAACGGATTCCGGTTAGCTCCGGCGTCCGGGGCAGAGCCACATAGTCCTCATACATATAAATGGGGGTCTGAGGCAGGCTGTTCAGCCAGAAGCTCTGAAACTCCTCGGGGTTTTCCGACAATCGCTCCACATAAGCCAGCAGATAGCTGGGGCGCTTTTCCTGGACGGGAATCCAGCGGCCGCTGGTTTTCAGCGCCGCAGTGAAGGCGGCAAAATTATCAAACCATACGGGAATCAGAAAAAAGGAAGTATTGACAAATTCCATACACGGCACCCACTTTGCGGATAGTACCCCTATGATACCATAAATCCCGACCAAAGGCAACAAAATTCGGGTCCCCGTGGGGGACCCGAAAAGTGTTATTTGGTGAAGGTAACGGACTTGGCGTAGTCCAGAATGGTGTCGCGAAGCTGGGCAGCATCCTCTTCCAGCACTGCAAACTGGATAGACCAGAAGGCATCGGAGGCTTTGAAGAAGAAACTCATGTGATACTCGGTGCCCTTATCGCCGGGGGCGGAGCATTCAAAGAACAAAAGACCGTCGTGGTTCTGAATCTGCACCTTGCCGTCCAGTTCGTTGGCCTGCAGCAGCTGCTGACAGTATTCCTCTACTGTGTAATCCCCAAAGCCCTCTACCAGGGAGAAGACTTCTTTGATGGTGTAAACGGCCATATCTGGGCTGCCGTAGCACATGGTGAAGCCTTCTAGCTTGGATTCCCGGAAATCATCGGTCAGGGTAATCTCCATGCCGGCGGTGGTGAAGGTTTTGGGTGCGGTGGGTTCCAGAGCGTTTATGACGATTCCCAGGAGCAAGCCCACAATCAGGGCAGCAACCATGATTATGGTTCCGGATTTTTTGGTATGCTTACGGTTATCCAGAGTCACCCGGTCGGTGACACCGTCGAAAAAGAAGGGATTGCCGGCAAAGGGGTTGTAGTGGTTTTTGCCGGAGAGGGAAATGTCCTCGGTACCGGCGGGAAGCTGAAGGACTTCGGAATAGTGGTTTCTGCTGAGTTTATCTGCGATCACAAAGATCTTCAGGGACTGTCCACTGATGGCAAAGGTCTTTTCTTCACCGTTTTTCAGGGTGCCAAGCTTTCTGCAGTTTACGCCGTTGATGGTCAGCTCGGTGCTGTCCGGGTCTTCAATGTAGACCTTCATGATAGCGGCGCAGGCCACGAAGGTTTTGTTTCGTTTGATGGTAAGATTTCTCATAG
>JAZSLC010000118.1:0-4347 GCA_045535175.1 Faecousia sp.
GGTCATACCGTAGTGCAGCGCAACGGCCCGGTATGTCCCACCTGCGGCAACCGTGGCTGCCTGGAGGCGCTGGCCGGTGAGCGGGCGATCCTGCAGCAGTGCCGGGATATTATGGCTTCGGATACGGCCACGATTCTGAAAGAATTGTGCATGGATCCCCAGGCTTTGACTATGGAGCAGGTGCTGATGGCCCAGGAGATGGGCGATCAGGCGGTGGGGCATATCATTGAAGATGCCATTGAATATCTCGGAATTGCTCTGGCCAATACCATCAATCTGATCAGCCCCCGGGCAGTGGTCCTGGAGGGACGGATTTTGTCCACACCCAAAAATCAGGAGCGGATGCTCCGGACAGTGGAGCAGTATATGTTCCATATCCATTCCGGGATGATTGATTTCACATTCCTTCCCTATGATCCCGTCCGTGGTGCCCGGGCAGCCGCGGCTGTGGTAGTCAAGGAGTTTTTGAACCGCTCCCTGTAAGTGTATCAGCCGCTTTGCGATTCGCAGAGCGGCTTTCGCTGTTTTATCCAATTGAAAACGTTTCCATTTAAACAGAACTCTGAAAATAAAGTCAGCATGACATTTGTCATTCGTTTTTTATTGACAGAAGATTACGGGATGGTATAATACAAACAAAAATAAGGAACTGGCGTGGATGGTCTTCGTCAGTTTTTTATGAGGATATTAATTAAATGATTTAATTAATTATTTAAGGAGGAAATTAACATGCCCTTAGTCCCTATGAGAGCCATTCTGGAGGCTACCGAAAAGTACAATTATGCACAGGGTGCATTCAATGTCAACGCCGTTGCCCAGGCAAAGGCTGTTATTGAAGTGCACGAAATGTTCCGCTCTGCTGCCATTATCCAGGGCGCAGATCTGGCCAACGCCTTCATGGGCGGCCGTACCGATTTCGCAAACGGCACCCTGGAGGACAAGAAGATCGGTGCCAACAACATCGCCAATGCCGTCAAGAAGTACGGTGAGAACAGCCGCATTCCTGTTGCCCTGCATCTGGACCACGGCAAGTCCATCGAGGCATGTCTGGCTGCCATGGACGGCGGCTACACCTCCGTCATGATCGACGGCTCCCATCTGCCCTTTGAGGAGAACATTGAGCTGACCCGTGAGGTTGTGAAACTGGCTCACCCCCGCGGCGTTACCGTCGAAGGCGAGCTGGGCGTTCTGGCCGGTGTGGAGGATCATGTCTTCTCCGAGACTTCCACCTACACCAATCCTCTGGATGCCGTCGAATTCGTAAAGAAGACCGGCTGTGATGCCCTGGCCATTTCCTACGGCACCAAGCACGGCGCCAACAAGGGTGCAGGCGCCAAGATCCGCAAGGAGATCGCCATTGCCACCAAGGAATGCCTGCGTCACGAGGGTCTGTTCTGCGCTCTGGTTTCTCACGGTTCTTCCACTGTTCCCCAGTACATCGTCAAGGAAATCAACGAGCTGGGCGGCACCATCACCAATGCCCACGGCATCTCCAAGGAGCAGCTGAAGGAAGTTTCCAAGCTGGGCATCGCCAAGATCAACGTTGACACCGACATCCGTCTGGCTGTTACCCGCAATCTGCGTGAGCTGTTCTGGTACAACCCCGAGCTGAAGACCCACGATTCCATCGCTCCCATCTGGAAGCTGCTGGAGAGCAAGACCTCTGACTTCGATCCCCGCGTGTTCCTGCCCCCCATCATGGATACCGTCATGTACGGCAACATTCCCAACGAGGATGTGGCACTGATTATCGAGGCTGTTGAGAAGGGCGTTAAGGAAGCTGTCGGTACTCTGATCGTTGAGTTTGATTCCTTCGGCAAGGCTCCTCTGGTGGAAATGGTCACTTTGGAGCAGATGGCTGACCGCTACAAGAAGGCCGGCATCTGATAAATAAGGAGAATCACAATGGGTGTTAATATTCTGGTCGCCCACGGCGGCGGCCCCACCGCTGTTATCAATACCTCTCTGCAGGGTGTTGTGGAAGGCGCTCGTGCCAGTGGCAAGGTCGATAAGATCTACGCTGCACGGTTTGGCGCTGAGGGTATTCTGAAGGGCGATCTCATCGACCTGACGGATGTTCCTTCCTCCACCATCGCAAAGCTGGCCCATACCCCCGCTTCTGCCATCGGCTCCTGCCGCCGGAAGCTGACTGACGCCGACTATCCCACCGTCATCGAGACTCTGAAGAAGTTCAACATCGACTGCTTCTTCTACAACGGCGGCAACGACTCCATGGATACCTGCAACAAGGTCAGTAAGCTTGCCCAGGCAGAAGGTCTGGATGTGAAGGTTATCGGCATTCCCAAGACCATGGACAATGACCTGGACATCACCGATAACTGCCCCGGTTTCGGCTCCGCTGCCCGCTACGCTGCAGAAGCTTCCTGCGAACTGGCTCTGGATGCTTCCGGTCTGCCCATCCACGTGGTGGTTCTGGAGCTGATGGGCCGTAACGCCGGCTGGGTCACCGCAGCCTCCGCTCTGGCAGCCCGGGCCACCAACTGCGAAGTGCTGACCTACCTGCCCGAAATGCTGGTGGACGAGGACAAGATGCTCGCCGACATCGAAAAGGCATGGGCAAAGGGCAAGGGCCTGCTGGTCACTGTTTCCGAAGGCATCTGCGGTCTGGACGGCAAGCCTCTGGCTTCCACCGGTATCGTGGACGGCTTTGGCCACATGATCCCCGGCGGTACCGCACAGCACGTTACCGATAACATCATCCAGAAGCTGCAGCTAAAGTCCCGCGCCGAAAAGCCCGGTCTGCTGGGCCGCGCAGCCATTCCCTATGCATCCCGGGTTGACCAGCTGGAAGCCTACGCCGTTGGCAAGTACGCTGTGGAAGCAGCCCTGAAGGGCGAAGGCGACTACATGGTGGCGATCAAAGGTCATCGCGGCGGGAACTTCACCTTCGATCTGTTCCTGGCTCCTCTGGCCAAAGTTGCAAATGTCGAGAAGAAGTTCCCCCTGGAGTGGATCATTGACGGCAACAAGATCGACGACCGGTTCTTCGATTATGCAATGCCTCTGATGATGGACAAAGCACCTGATTACGCGATCCTGCGGTAAGGAGATAAAACATGAAGCATATTTTTCTGAACCTGAAGCGTTTTGACGTGCCTGTTGCTCTGGGCGGCGTCAACCGCATCGCGCCTCTGAATGAGTGGGGCACCTATATTGTTAAGAATACCCAGGAAGCCCTGAAGAAGTATGATCCTTCCGAAGTGGAGTTCGTTCAGTACTTCCCCGAAGCACACCTGCTGAACGCTGTGGCTGCCCGCTGCGAGAACAGCCCTGTGCAGGTCGGCTGCCAGAGTGTGTACCGCATGAATACCGCTGCGGGCGGCAACTTCGGTGCGTTCACCACCAACCGTCCCGTGTCCATCATGAAGGCTATGGACGTGAACTACACCATCATCGGTCACTGCGAAGAGCGCAATGATAAGATGGGCATCCTGGCTGAGGCAGGTGTTGTGGATACCAAGGCTGTCAACCGCATTCTGAACCAGGAGATCAAGCTGGCTGTCGCCAACGGCATGAAGGTTCTGTACTGCATCGGCGAGAAGGACACCGAGCTGGAAAACTGGGACGAAGTCCTGCGTGAGCAGCTGGAAATCGGTCTGGAAGGCGTGGACAAGAGCCAGGTGGTGATCGGTTACGAGCCCATCTGGTCCATCGGCCCCGGTAAGACCCCTGCCGGTAAGGACTACATCACCAAGATCGCCCGCTTCGTCAAGGAAGTTACCGGCGGTATTGATGTGGTTTACGGCGGCGGCCTGAAGGTGGACAATGCCGAGATGCTGGCCTCCATCGAAGAAATCGACGGCGGTCTGATCGCTCTGACCCGTTTCCACGGTGAGATCGGCTTCTACCCCGACGAATATATCGAAATCATCCGTACCTAGCTGGGTAAGTAAGGAGTTAGAATATGAAGCTTGAGTTTGAATACGGCCATGGTTTGATGTCCGCAAACCTGCCCGACAACACCGATGTATTTATCCCCGGTGTCACCGTTCCCGATCCCGACTGCCTGCCCCAGACCTGGGACGAGCTGTACGCTGCCACTCTGGAGTCCATCCGCAATCCCTACGGCATGCCTGCACTGAAGGAGCTGGCTGCTCCCGGCAAGACGGTTGTCTTCGTCATTCCCGACATCGTCAAGGGCGGCTGCCAGCCCACCGCTCACCGTAAGGTCTCCATCCGGGCCTGCCTGGATGAGCTGTATGCCGGCGGTGTGAAGAAGGAAGACATCCTGTTCATGTTCTCCAACGGCCTGCACCCCCGTGCAACCATTTCCGAGATGAAGCAGATCCTGGGCGAAGAGCTGTTCAACGAGTTCTACTGGACCAA
>JAZSLC010000034.1:0-9992 GCA_045535175.1 Faecousia sp.
GTCGTTCTGGAGTGCACCGGTTTCTACACTTCCAAGGCTAAGGCACAGGCTCACATCGACGCAGGTGCTAAGAAGGTCGTTATCTCTGCTCCCGCAGGCAACGATCTGCCCACCATCGTTTACAACGTCAACCACGAGACCCTGACCAAGGAAGACAACATCATCTCCGCTGCTTCCTGCACCACCAACTGCCTGGCTCCCATGGCTAAGGCTCTGCATGAGCTGGCTGACATCGAGGCCGGTATCATGTGCACCATCCACGCTTACACCGGCGACCAGATGATTCTGGACGGTCCCCAGAGAAAGGGCGACCTGCGCCGCAGCCGCGCTGGCGCTATCAACATCGTGCCCAACTCCACCGGCGCTGCCAAGGCCATCGGCCTGGTTATCCCCGAGCTGAACGGCAAGCTGATCGGCGCTGCCCAGCGTATCCCCACCCCCACCGGCTCCACCACCATCCTGAATGCTGTTGTTGCCAAGGCTGTTACCGTTGCTGAGATCAACGCTGCCATGAAGGCTGCTGTCACCGAGTCCTACGGCTACACCGAGGACGAGATCGTGTCCTCCGACATCGTGGGCATGACCTTCGGCTCCTTGTTCGATGCTACCCAGACCATGGTCAACAAGCTGCCCGACGGCAAGACCCAGGTTCAGGTTGTTTCCTGGTACGACAACGAGAACTCCTACGTTTCTCAGATGGTCCGCACCATCAAGCACTTCTCCACCCTGCTGTAATTCAGTAAAATGAAAATCGCCGCCGTTCTTCGGAACGGCCTCTTTTTTATGAAATGTACACCCCGGGAGGGGTGACCCTACAGCAATTTCAACACATTTTGTAGGGATATCCGTCCACGGTAATCCCTGCCGCAAAAAAGCAGTGAACGCGCTTGCGCATTCACTGCTTTTTGATGGAAATTCAGTTGCCGGAGGTTTCGGAAATAATCGAACCGTTCATATCGTATTCGATCTTGTAATACTGACCGTTTACAAGAGATTCACTGGACTGTATTGCACCATTGCTATAGTAGTACTGAATGTTGTAACTGCCGTCTGGGTTTCTGATTTCAGAATAGGATATATTGCCGTTTTCATAATTCGTCCAAAGGGAAACGGTTCCGTTTTCCAGCCCCTCATAGGCTTTTGTTTGACCGTTTGGGAAATAATACCATATGCTGCAATCGCCGTTGGCGTACACGATTTTGTCAGAGATCAGATTGCCGTTTTCACCACTAGTGATATAATTATACACTCCGTCAATAAGGCTTTCCTGCTCCTTGATCTTGCCGTTATCATGGTAAGTAACAAGGCAATAGGAGCCATCCGGCTCATAGCGTTCCCATCGGATCCCTGTGCCGCCCGCGGTGCTGACCCTAATCTCGCGGTGGCCATTGGGTTCGATTGTTGTTTCCAGAATCGTACCATCTTCCATAATGTGCCGGTCGCTGTAAAACCCATTTTCATACTCCTCGTACTCCAGCCGTTCGTAATCCTTGTTTTGCCGGAAATAGAGATAATCCCCGTTGGCTTGGGTGATCCGCTGGGAAATGACCCAGCCCTCGCTGTGGTAGAAGATTTCATTGGTAGAGCCATCGGCGTAGGTTACAAATTCTTTGGTCATTATGCCATCCTGGAAGTAAGAAATGGCCATATCACCGTTATAGTACTGCGTAATTGACTGAATGGCATATTGGTAGGGGTTGTCCGGAGGGAATGTTTTTTCGGATGCAAAAACCGTACTCATAGCGATCTCGATGCCGCCCTGCATACACACAGGGATGTGTATCAAATATACGGTCTGTCCATTGAGAACCGCGGTTTGGTCATTGACATCGGGAACATCCAGTTCCAGTCCCACGGAAGTTTCTGCGGTGATGCCGACAGATGCGGTAAACTGGCTAATAGGGGCTGCAATGGCGCCAAAAGCTTCGTCCAACGGCTGCTGCAGCTCCACGCCTACGGTGATCCAGCCGCCGTCTTTCAGGTATCCCTGGGTGTAAGCCGCGTCCAGAATGGTGGTGATGGCGTCCGTGTAGGGGGTTCCCTCTATCTCCAGGTTGGAGAATAGGGCCTTTGCATCGTCATTGACCGCCTCGGTAGAAAGAATGTTCTGGTCCTCGTCCAGATACAGAATAAACTCCGGGTTGATGGTAAAGCGGAGCTTCATGGCGTAAGCAGGGCCCTCTGTGTTTTCGGGAGTATTGTCATTTTCGACAGAGCCAGGGTTGCTGCCCGGTATGTTCTGGACGGAGGGGCCATCCTGGGCTGCACTGTCACAGCCCCAAAGACCCAGTACCAGCAAAAGTGCCAGAACCAATGCAATCAGTTTTTTCATCATACAAGATCCTTTCTTGCGGAATATGTATATGCTACCACTGCAAGCCGAAAAAAGCAATCCGGAAACGCATTCATCCGTTCCGGAACGTTCCTTATTTGGTGTATGGTACGCCAAATGCTGCAGCGCATTATGGCCGATTCTTCAGAAGTAAGTATTCGCAGCCGGCGAAGAGGCTGCAGCCCAGGGCGTAACACAGAAGGTCTGCCCAATCGAAGGTGCTGCCTACAATGATGGCTGCGGTTCCCTGAAGACCCAGGTCCAGGCACTGGAAGCACTCCACCGCAGCACAGAACAGGAACACCGCGCCGTGGATCCAGTACCCTTTTTCCGGCAGGAAACACCGGACCAGGGCGCACAGAAGCACGGCTGCCAACAGATCCCCTCCGTAAGGCCGGATCCACCGGTCCCGGAGAAAGAGCCCGATGAGAATCTCCAGCCCCAGCACCGCAAAGAACAGGATGAAATAAGGAACACGTTTTTTCATGGGGCCTCCTTGCCAAAAAATGATTTGCCGCTTCGGAAAAAGGAACCCCCAGGTTGACATAATACAACCTGAGGGCATTTATGGTGCAAATTAGGCTTCCAGTTTGGCAATGCGGCGGGCATGGCGCTCTCCCTGGGAGAATTCGGTGGTGAGCCAGATGTCCACGATTTCCTTGGCCAGGGCTTCACCCACCACGAAGGCACCCATGGCCATCATGTTGGTGTCATTATGCTCCCGGGTCAGACGGGCGCTCATCAGGTCGGACAGCAGGGCGCAGCGAATGCCCTTGACCTTGTTGGCGGCGATGGATACACCGATGCCGGTGGAGCAAAGGACGATGCCCCGGTCGCACTGGCCGCTGGCAACGGCCTCGGCGGCGGGCTTCACATAGTCGGGGTAGTCGCAGCTGTCCAGGGTGTGGGTGCCGAAGTCGGTGACTTCGTAGCCCTTTCCGGTGAGGTAATCTCTGAGATTGTTCTTCAGCGCCAGAGCGCCATGGTCACAAGCGATTGCAATCTTCATGGTACATTCTCCTTTATATGACATATCCACCGTTGACAGGCAGAACCTGCCCGGTTATAAACTCTGCATTTGCCAGGTACAGGAAGGCTTTGGCCACCTCTTCCGGGGTGCCGTTACAGCCCAGGGGGGATTCTTCGGCCATCTGTCTGAGAATTTCCGGGTCCACATTGGCGCACATATCCGTCAGAATCACTCCGGGGGCCACACAGTTGACCCGGATGCCGCTGGGTCCCAGCTCTTTGGCCAGGGCCTTGGTCAGGGCGATGACGGCGCCCTTGGTGGCGGAGTAGGCGGCCTCACAGGAAGCACCCACCTGGCCCCACATGGAGCTGACGGTGATGATGCAGCCCCTTTGCTTCTGCAAAAAGGCAGGCAGAGCGGCGTTGACGCAGTGGTAGATGCCCTTCACATTCACATCAAAAATCCGGTCCCAATCCGCTTCGGGAGTCATGTTGATGGGGGCGTAGTAGCAGATGCCTGCGTTGCAGATGAGCGTATCCACATCCCCCACTTGCCGGAAGGCCTCCCGGACGGCGCTGCCGTCTGCCACGTCGCAGCAGATGGGGGTGGCTCCCGTCTGGGCTGCTACCTGGGCTGCTGATTGGTGGTCTTTTTCGTATAGAAAGAATACCCGGTGGCCCCGGTTTGCAAACAGGCGCACCGCAGCGGCGCCGATGCCCCGGCTGCCGCCGGTAATCACAACGGTAGACATTTTCTGCACATCCTTTTTTGAAAAAGTGAGCTGCCGCTGGGCGGCAGCTCACGGAAGAATCAACCTCTTCTTCTGTTTCTGGTCCGATGGTCGGAGTACTGGCGAACACCGGAAAGCTTGCTGTCGGACTCGGTCATAAAGGCTTTCAGTTTCTCCTCAAAGGGCTGGTCCGCCGTTTTGGGGGCAGGAGGAGGCGTGGGAGCGGCATTGCGGGCAGGGCGGGGCTGGGTATTGGGCCGGGGTGCACCGGGCCGGGGGCCACGGTTGCCTTCGGCCTGAGGTTTGGGTTCCAGGCGCTTGATGGAAAGGTTGATCTTACCTCCCTCGGCGCTGATGACCATGACTTTCACATCCTGTCCTTCCGTCAGGTGCTGGCGGATATCACTGACAAAGGTATTGGCCACCTCTGAGATATGTACCAGACCGGTCTTGTTTTCGGGCAGGGCGATGAATGCGCCAAAATTGGTAATGGATTTTACCTTACCTTCTAAAATTGCTCCAACGGTTAACTCCATAAAATTCCTTGCTTCCTCCATAGCTTAATGATTGGGTTTAATAATGATCGCGTCAGGCTGGATGAGTCCCAGTTTTTCCATTGCGATTTTGATGATGCTTTGAACGGTGCCTAATTGCTCGATGTCCTGCTGCAGTTGGTTGTTTTCGATCTGCAGGTCGGCGGCCTGCTGGCGCAGAGCTTCCACTTCCCGGCGGGCATCCAGAATGGCCAGGGTCAGCGTCAGCAGCGCGGCGATGCAGGCGATGACCATAATCAGCACCAGGATCTTCAGAGCCAGTTTGCCGGGGTGCAGCACCACCTTGATTTTTTCGCTTGCCATGGGTGCCACCTCCGTTCCGTTTCGCAAACTTCTGCTTTTTAATTGTACTCCATTTTTTCGCAGATGCAAATAGATTTTTTATAAAAATCCATATTTTTTGTAAAATTTTTATGACAGGACCCCAGAAAAACGCCCATATTTTACCAATCAAGGCCCAAAACCCGAAAAAAAGGGGCTGGAGGGCCTTCCCGGCGGTCAGGTTCCAAAGCAGGATGCTTCCCAAAAGGGTGAAAGTATATACCGGCCGGATGTCCCCTTTACAGAAACCGAAGCTCAGCTCCAGCCATCCCCGCAGCAGCGCCACCACGAAAACCAGGTCCCAGAACCAGTTTCGTTTCTTCCGCAGGGGCTGCAGAAAGCCATAGACAATGCCTAAAGCTGCCCCCAGCAGGCAGGCGATGCCTATGTACCGGGCCGCCTGTGCCGGGGGATTCAACGAAGCAGACGGCGCAGTCCGCCGCCCCGGGAGTCCCGGCTCTGCTCGTACTGAAGGGCGGTGACCGACCCTTCAATCCGGATCTGCCCGCCCTCCGGGGACAGGGTTTTCAGCTTCAGGTCCTGGCCCTGGATCAGCAGCTTCCCCAGGTCAGTGCGTACCAGCACCACATTTTCATCAAAATTCAGCACCTCATGGACCCCGGTCATGGTCAGCTGTGTTCTCTCGTTCAGTGTCAGCCTGTGAGGCAGTGCGAGCCGCTCTTCTGCCATGGCGATCCCCTCCTTTTCATATAACAATATGCATAGGTGCCGGAAAATAGAAGAGAAAACCGCCTGATTCACTAAGGAAGCAGGCGGTAAATTTACGGTTTTTCCCGGACGAACATGGGGGTCATCAGGGGTTTGCCGAACAGTTCCACGAACCGCCGGCACTTCACAAGGAAGGCATAGTAGACATTCAGGTTACAGCCGTAGAGGGTTTCCACATTGGCCATGCCCTTGGAAAGAATCACATCGGCGGTTTCAAAGGCGGTTTTTGCCTTCCGGCTCATAAGGGACAGCTCCGAACCGGGGATCCGGGTGCCGTTGTCGATGACCGGGAAGGGAATGCCCATGAGGGCCGCATCCTCCCGGGTGGCATCGTTCAGGGCCGGGCCACCCCGGACACAGAAGGTAATGGCAAGGCCGGGATAGGCGGCCTGTATCTGCTGGGCAAAAACCCGGTCGAAGCCGATTTCGCCGGCATTGTCGGTGACGTAAAGAAGGGTTTTGGCGGCAGAAAGGTCTGCCTTGAACCGGGAGAGCATCTCCGGATCCAGCTCCATCTGCAGGGCATCCCGGAGCATCTGATCCAGCTGATCGAAGCGGATCTGACCCTGAAGGGCAGAAAAATCCAGATAATTTCCCAGAATGGCCAGCTGCAATCCTGCCAGAATGGGGTCCTCTGACGATTCGGCCAGGGCCTGAATCTGGGGCAGCCGTTCCAGCACAAAGGCGTTGGAATCGGCCTTTTCCCGGCGGTAGCGGTCCTGCTCCGTGCCGAAAAAGCGGCAGAACAGTTCGTTGATCTCCGGGGAGATCCGCACGGTGCTGGCGTTTTCCGGCATATCAATGTAAAGCTGCATCAGCGCCTTTGCAAAGGCGGTGGCGGCTTTTTCCCCTCCCAGGGACCGGGCCAGCTCCATATTCCGGCGAAAGTTGCACTCCAGACAGGTGCTGTTTACGGGAATGCCCATGGAAAGATCACCGTCCGTTTCTCAGAGTTCACTCTGGCTCAGGTGGCGGCGGATCCGGTCCACGATCATGTCCAGAGCCACAAAATTCTTGCCGCCCTCCGGGACCACCAGGTTGGCAAACCGCTTGCTGGGCTCCACATACTTTTCGTGCATGGGCTTGACGGTCTGCTGATACTGCATCAGCACCGATTCCAGGGTTCTGCCCCGCTTGTTCACGTCCCGCTTGATGCGGCGGCACAGGCGGATGTCGGCGTCGGTATCCACAAAGATGCGGATATCCATCAGCTCCCGCAGCTGCTCATCGGCGAAAATCAGAATGCCCTCCACAATGATCACCCGCTTGGGGACCACCAGGGTGGTCTCGTTGCTGCGGTTATGGACGGTATAATCGTACACGGGGCACCGGATGCTCTGGCCGCTTTTCAGCAGCCGCAGATGTTCCACCATCAGATCGTTCTCAAAAGCGGCGGGCTCATCGTAGTTGATGAGGCAGCGCTCTTCGTATGTCATTTCGTCGTGGCGCTTGTAGTAATTGTCGTGGCTGAGGACCGTTACATTTTCCCCGAAAATCTGCACCAGATTCTTCATGAGGGTGGTTTTGCCGCTGCCGCTGCCGCCGGCGATGCCCAGAACGAGAATGTCTTCCATGGTGCGCTCCTCCTTATTCCAGCCCCGCAAGCCGGCGGGACAGCTTGATCATGGTGTCACCGGGCATACTGTTCTCAATGAGCAGCTGACCGGGGCCTTCATAGAGCAGATCCGCGGCTTCCAGGCGCCGCTTGGTCTGACGGGCCACGCCTTCGCCGCCATCCAGCAGCTCGGTGGTGGGTCCCAGGATTTTTTCCAGCATGGGTGTGGCAAAGGGGTAGTGGGTGCAGCCCAGAACCAGAGCATCCAGGTTGCCTGCCAGAGGTGCCAGCCAGGGCGTCAGCAGAGCTTCTCCCTCAGGGCCGTTCTGCAGGTCCGCTTCCACCAGGTCCGCAAGGCCCGGTGCGGGGAGCATTTCGATGGTGCATTTGTCCCGGAACCGGTCGATGAGGGCCAGAACCCGGGGGCTTTTCAGGGTACCGGGGGTGGCCATGACACCAATGCGGCCGCCGGGATGCCGGTCTGCCGCCAGCTTTACCGCAGGCTCAATACCCACGATGATCAGCTCGGGGTATTTGGCCCGCAGGGCATCCACCGCAGCGGCGGTGGCGGTATTGCAGGCGATGACGAAGGCTTTGATACCCCGGGGGATCAGGCTCTCCAACGCCGCCATGGTCAGCTGCTCCACTTCCTCCCGGGGGCGAACACCGTAGGGGGCGTGGATGGAGTCCCCGAAGTAGAGAAACTTCTCATTGGGCAGGACCCGCAGCAGATGCCGCAGTACACTGATGCCGCCGACACCGGAGTCGAAAACGGCGATATAATCATGTTTCTGATTCATGGCCAGCCTCTTTTCCTGATTTGTTTGATATATTATAGCAAAAGTAATTTTTGGATGCAACGGTTCCTTGACTTTTTTCGCGGTTTTTGCTAGGTTAATGATAATACTTGGACAGGAGGTCCCCCAATGGAAAAATATCTCTTTGTAATTGACTATCAGAAGGACTTTGTGGACGGAGCCCTGGGCTTCCCCGGAGCGGAGAAGCTGGACGGGCCCATTGCGGAGAAGATCCGCGCTTACGGCAAGGGACGGGTGTTCTTCACCCGGGATACTCATTTTGAAAACTACCTTTCCACCAGGGAGGGGCGCAATCTGCCGGTGGTTCACTGCGTCAAAGGCACTCCCGGCTGGCAGGTCTACGGAGAGACCGCCGCAGCCCTGGAGGAGGTGGAGGCGGTGGGTATCGACAAGCTGGTGTTCGGTATGAACGTGGCGGACCCGGCGGTGGCGGCGGTGCTGCCGAAAGATGCCCGGGAGATCGAGCTGGTGGGTCTGGTGAGCAACATCTGCGTGGTCAGCAACGCGGTGGTGCAGCAAAGCCGCTACCCGGAGGCCACCATTGGGGTGGATGCCGCCTGCACCGACTCCTTTGACAAAGCCCTGCACCAAAAGGTCCTGGATGTGCTGGAAGGTTTTCAGGTGAAGGTCATCGGCCGCTGAAAGTAAAAAGATTCTCCCGTGCCCAAAGGCACGGGAGATTTGTAATTTCAGGGTCTTTACTTGGTGCCGAAGATGCGGTCGCCGGCGTCGCCAAGGCCGGGGATGATATATTTATGCTCGTTGAGCCGCTCGTCCATGGCAGCCAGATACACATCCACATCGGGATGGGCCTCCTGAACGGTCTGGACGCCTTCGGGGCAGCCGATAATGTTCATCATGGTGATGTTGCGGCAGCCGTGCTTCTTCAGAAAATCAATGGCAGCAACGGCGCTGCCGCCGGTGGCCAGCATGGGATCCACCACAAACACATGGCGGTTGGCGATGTCTTCAGGCAGCTTGCAGTAGTATTCCACGGGCATATGGGTCACGGGGTCCCGGTACAGGCCGATGTGACCGATCTTGGCAGAAGGGATCAGGGCAACCATGGTGTCCACCATGCCTAGGCCTGCTCTCAGAACGGGAACGATGGCCATTTTCTTACCGGCCAGGACCCGGCACTTGGCCACGGCCACGGGGGTCTGCACGTCCACTTCTTCGGTGGGCAGATTACGGGTTGCTTCATAGCACATCAGCGCTGCGATCTCGCCAACCAGTTCCCGGAATTCCTTGACACCGGTATCCTTGTTGCGCAGGATCGCCAGCTTGTGCTGGATCAGGGGATGGTCCAAAACATGTACATTTGCCATATTATTCGGCTCCTTTTCTTTCTTTTTCCAGCCTTTCCCGTTCTGCCTGAGAAAGACGAAGGTAGTTTGGGGTCAGTTCACCGCCACCCGGCGCGATGCCTTGCTTCAGCAGGTTCCGGGCAGCCAACGCCACACCGGCAGCCCGCTGATGCATCCGGTGTTCCGGAGGAAGCACCAGCGACGGAATTTGGGTTCCAAGTGCATTATAGCACACATTGCTTCCATCTCCAACCAGAAAAATGGGTTTTTGCTTATTTTTTAGTTGGGCGCCCAATTCTGCCAGGGAAATGGCCCGGTCTTCGGTGACCCGGGTCAGGGTGCCCTGACGGGCTTCAAAGAGGGCGTTGTAAACCTGGCTGCGGCGGGCATCCATTACGGGGCACACAAACCCCTCCCAGATGCCGGCGTTCAGGGCCATGGCTTCCAGGGTGGAAACACCGATGCAGGGGATTTCCTTGGCCCAGGAGAAGCCCTTTGCGGCGGCAACGCCGATACGAATGCCGGTGAAGCTGCCGGGACCGGCGGCTGCCGCCACGGCGGGCACATCTGCGGCGGTGGAGCCGCAGCTGCTGAGCAGGTCCTGGCCCATTTGCAGCAGGGTCTGGCTGTGGGTCAGGCCGGGATTACAATAGCTTTCCCCCCGGAGTATAAGTCG
>JAZSLC010000046.1:0-12438 GCA_045535175.1 Faecousia sp.
GGGAGCCCAGACCGGCGACCAGATTCTCGGCCTTCTTCACCAGCTCTTCAAAGGCCTCGTCGGAGCCCTCGGGGGTGGTGTACTGGAACATCTCCACCTTGTTGAACTGGTGGCCCCGAACCATGCCACGTTCATCGGCCCGGTGGGAACCGGCCTCCCGGCGGAAGCAGGGGGTGTAGGCGAAGAATTTCTTGGGCAGGTCAGCCTCGGTGAGGTTCTCTTCCCGGTAGACGGAAGCCAGAGCGGCTTCGGCGGTGGGCAGCATATAGAAGGTGCCGCCTTCGGTAGGATGGTTGGCGATCTTGAAGACCTCGTCAGCGAACTTGGGGAACTGACCGGCGGTGAGGCCGCACTGGTACTCCAGCATATGGGGGGGCAGGATGAAATCGTAGCCGTCAGCAGTGTGGGTGTCGATGAAGTAGTTGAGCAGAGCCCACTCCAGACGGGCGCCCATGCCGGTATACATCCAGTTGCCGCCGCCTGCCAGCTTGACACCCCGCTCGTAGTCGATGAGGCCCAGTTCGGTGCAGAGGTCCACATGATGCTTGGGCTCGAAGTCGAAGGAGTGCTTTTCACCGATATAGCGCAGGGGTTCGTTATTTTCCTTGCCGCCGGGCAGCAGGTCTGCATCGGGCAGGTTGGGCAGGCTCAGCATCAGGGTCCGGAATTCCGCATTCAGATCCTTCAGCAGGGCAGCTTCGTCAGCGATGGAAGCATCCAGGGCAATGGACTGGGCCTTGTTGGCTTCGATCTGGGCATCCAGAGCGGAGGTGTCTTCGCCCCGCTTTTCGGCGCCCTTCTTCTGACCGAACAGCTTGCCGTTTTCCTTGGCAAGGCGGTTTTTCTGGGCTGTTTTGCCTTCGGTGGAGGTCTTCAGGGCACGGATCTGTACGTCCAGTTCCAGGATCCGGTCGATGATTGCATCGCAATCTACTTCTTTTGCCCGGAGACCGGCTTTTACTGCCTCGGGATTTTCCTTAATTCTTCTGATATCCAGCATGATTTGTTCTCCTTATTCCTTGGGTGATTATTCTACAATGATGTCTTCGGGTTTTCTGGGGATGATGATGGCGCAGACGATATAGGCAACCACGCCGCTGCCGCCAGCCAAACTGATCAGCGCCCAGCCCAGACGGACCAAAGTGGGATCAATGTTAAAGTATTCGGCAATGCCGCCGCAGACGCCGTCCAGCATTTTGCCTTTTCCGATTTTGTAAAGCTTCTTTTCCATGATGGTCCTCCTTACTTTTTCAGTGTCATCAGGGCATCCAGCAGGTTTTGCAGATCTTCTTGTCCGTAAAATTCCAGTTCGAATCTGCCTTTACGTTTGCCGCTGACGATTTTGACGCCTCTGCCCAGGTGCTTGGACAGTGTTTTTTCGCATTCGGCTACATAGTCCACCGCCAGGGTTACTTCCGGTTCTTTCACCGGTTCCCGGCTCATATTTTTGCACAGCAGTTCCGCCTGTCGGACGGAGAGTCCCAAGGCGCAGATTTTTTGGGCAGCCAGCTGCTGCTTTTTCTCGGATTTCAGGGTCAGGACCGCTCTTGCGTGGCCGGCTGAGAGCTGACCGTTTCGAACCAGTTCCAGTACCTCGGGGCAAAGACTCATGATTCTCAGGGAGTTTGCCACGGCAGATCGGGATTTTCCAACCCGCTGAGCGGTTTCTTCCTGGGTCAGGCCATATTCATTGATGAGGGCCTGATAACCCTGGGCTTCTTCAACGGGGTTCAGATCCTGTCGCTGAAGATTCTCAATGAGGGCCAGCTCCATGGTCTTTCGGTCGTCAGCTTCCATGATCACAGCTGGAATCTCTGTGACGCCTGCCATGCGGGCAGCCCGCCAGCGACGTTCACCGGCGATGATTTGATAGTAGCCGTTGGCCGTTTCCCGTACGGTCAGAGGTTGAATAACACCGTGTTCTGTGATGGATGCTGCCAGGTTTTCCAATTCCTGAGGGTCAAAATCCCGGCGGGGCTGATGGGGATTGGGTTCTACTTTATGAATGGGAAGCAGCTGATAAGGGCTTTTTTCGGAGGTTTCCTCCTGAAAATCCCCTAAAAGTGCGCCCAGACCTCTGCCGAGGCCCTTTTGTGATGCCATATCGTCACCTCTTTACAGTTTGGCAGCCACTTCTGCTGCCGTTTCTTTGTAGGCGATTGCGCCACGGCTGGACCGGTCATAGGCTGCAACGGGCAGGCCATGACTGGGTGCCTCCGCCAGGCGGATGTTTCTTGGTATAACTGTAGAAAATACTTTTCCGGGGAAATGACGTCGCACTTCCTGGGCCACCTGGGTGGAGAAGTTGGTGCGTCCGTCAAACATGGTCAGCAATACGCCAAAGATTTCAAGCTTGGGGTTGATGCGCTTTTTCACCATGCGCAGGGTGGACATCAGGTCCGAGAGACCCTCCAGCGCATAATACTCACACTGTACGGGAACCAAAATGCTGTCTGCCGCTGCCAGTGCGTTGATGGTCAGCAGTTCCAGCGAAGGCGGGCAATCGATGAGTATCACATCGTAATGATCCCGCAGGGTTTCCAGTGCATTGCGGAGCCGATAGTTGGGCTGGTCCACGGAGAGCAGTTCGACCGCTGCACCCGCCAGGTCCGCAGAGGAAGGCAGTACATCACCGAATTTGGTGGAAAGCACCGCAGAAGCTGCAGGGGCATCGTTGATGATTACATCATAGACACTCAGTTTCAGTTTCCGCCGGTCTACGCCCATACCGGAGCTGGCGTTGGCCTGTGGATCAAAATCACACAGCAAGACCTTCTTGCCAATGTCGTGTAAAGCTGCGGTCAGATTCACGGCGGTTGTGGTTTTGCCGACACCGCCTTTTTGATTGACCACGGCAATGATCTTACCCATAGTTTTCTCCTTTTTTGGGTGATTGTTTCACGTGAAACAAAATTACGCTCAAAATGTTTCACGTGAAACATTTTGGATTAGGGGACGCTGCGGGTGTTGTAATTCTGGCCGATGTTGCTGTGAACCTCCTGATTGGAAGCAAAGTGAAGCATCAGAACAACGGAAACTGCCAGACACAACAATGTACAAAGTAATGCAATCCAAAGCCGCTTGATGGTCCTGCGCTGGATTACCGTCAATTCTTCATGGGTCAGAGCACGGCGGCGAGGCTGTGCTTTTTTCGAAGGAGTGGCCGTTCTACGGGGCAGCGTAATGGGGGTGCCGGGGCGTACCGGATACTTTTCCATCCCTTTCAGACAGCTTTCGCAAAATACCTGGCCGGGATCAATGGATCTTCCACATTTCATGCATTCCATGGGCGCTCCTCCTTCCTTAAATACGGTACATATTATATACCAAATTATTCGGTTCGTAAAGAGTAAGTTTGCCTCCCGGGACAGGATATTTTTTGATTCATTTGTTTACACAAGGTTAACAAATTCCTATTGACAATCACGTGACCATGTGCTATCATCATATTACCACGAATCGAGGAGGTATTCCCAATGAAATGGAATTTACCCGGAACAGTGCTTCAGATTGATCGGAAAGATGCCGATGTTATGGAGGAACGATTCTCCTCCATGTTCCTGGCCGGTGGCATGGTACTCAGCCAGGTTGCAAATTTGACCGGTCTGGAGCCTTACACGGTGCAAAACTGGGTGAAGCGAGGCTTCTTGCCCCCACCGGAGCAAAAGCGTTACACTTTGCGCCAGCTTTGCCGGATCATCAATATCAATATGCTTCGTGCCAGCCTTCCCATGGAGCGGATTTGCCACCTGCTCAGCTACATCAACGGCCGGCTGGACGATACATCGGATGATATGATCGATGATGCGAAACTCTATTTCCTGTTTGTGCGGCTGGCATCCCGTGCCAAACAGCTGGATGATCCCACGCAATGGGATCAGGCCATGGATGGGGCCCTTCAGGACTATCAGGAACCGGTGCCCGGAGCCCGGATTCGTGTGGAAAAAACCCTCAGAGTCATGATGACTGCCTGGATCGCATCCCGGATGCGCCATGAGGCGGAAACCATGCTCACTGAGCTGGAAGTCAATCCGGACAAAGATTAAAGGAGTAATCACAATGAGTAACGACGGAACTTACAGGTGGTCCGCCCAGAATAACAGCGGCGGAAATTTTGCAGACAAAGTGAAGAAGCTGGGAAAGCGCGGTATTCTGATTGCCCTGGCTCTGGTGCTGGTGATCGGCGTCATGACCTGCTTCTACACCGTAGATGACAAGCAGCAGGCGGTGGTAACCACCTTCGGCAAGGTCACCGATGTGACCGGTGCCGGTTTGCATTTCAAGCTGCCCTTCGGCATTCAAAATGTGTATCCGGTGGACGTGAATGTGTACCAGAAGATTGAGCTGGGCTATCGCAGCAGCGGCAGCGACGAATACTACGATACCAAGACCAGCGAGAGTACCATGATCACCGGCGACTACAATATTGTTAATGTGGATTTCTTCGTGGAATACAAGATTTCCGATCCGGTGCAGTATTTGTACTCTTCCAATGAGCCGGAGATGATTCTGCGGAATCTGATCCAGAGCCAGGTTCGTAACGTGGTGGGTTCTTCCAGTGTGGACTCCGTGCTGACCGACGGCAAGGAGAACATTCAGATGCAGGTGAAGGACCTGGTGACCCAGATTCTGGAGGAATATGACATCGGCCTGACATTGGTGGACGTGCGGATTCAGGATTCCGAGCCCCCCACCCAGGACGTGATTGAGGCCTTCAAGGCGGTGGAAACCGCCAAGCAGCAGGCCGAAACCGTGGTCAACGATGCCAAGGCTTACCAGAACGCCAAGCTGCCCGATGCCCAGGCCCAGGCGGATAAGCTGACCCAGAATGCCGAGTATCTGAAGCAGAAGCGTATCAATGAGGCCGTAGAGCAGGTGGCTATGTTCACCGCCATGTACGAAGAGTACGCCCTGAACCCGGATATTACCCGGTCCCGTATGTATTATGAAACCATTTCCAAGGTTTTCCCCAATGTGAAGATTTATATCAACACCGGTGACGGCTCCTCCGTGGATATGCTGCTGCCGCTGGAAAGCCTTGTAGAGAGTAAGTAAGGAGGTGCCTGCTATGAAGAAATATGTGATTCTGGCGGTTGTGATTTTGGCCCTGGTGATCGTTTCCTCCTCTGCCTTCTACGTAGTGGAAGAAAACCAGTACGCCTGTACCTTCCGTTTTGCTGAGATTGTCAATACCGTCGGCGAAGCGGGCCTGCATTTCAAGATTCCCTTCATCGACAATGTGAAGTACTTCTCCAAGGCCACCATGTTCTATGACATCCCCCCTTCTGAGGTTCTGACCTCCGATAAGCAGAACATGACCGTGGACTGCTACATTCTCTGGAGTATTTCCGATCCCCAGCAGTTCTACCGCGCCCTGGGCACCTACACCAAGGCGGAAGAACGGCTCAACGCCATCACCTACAACGCCCTGAAGACGGCTATGGGTACCCTGGCCCAGGCGGACATCATCAACATGAATGACGGCGCCGAGCGCAATGAGATCTACGAGGGCATCGCCACCACTGTAAACGGCCAGACTGCCACCTACGGTATTCTGGTGGAGGATGTGAAGATCAAGCAGTTCGACTTGCCCGATTCCAACCTGAATGCAGTCTACTCCCGCATGATTTCCGAGCGGAATCAGATGGCTGAAAAGTACACCGCCGACGGTGCTTACGATGCTTCCATTATCCGCAACGAAGTGGATAAGCAGGTGAACATCATCGTCTCCAATGCCGAGGCTGAAGCTGCCAAGCTGGTGGCCGAGGGTGAAGCGGAGTATATGCGGATGCTGGCGGAAGCCTTCAACACCGACGACAAGAAGGAATTTTATGAGTTTACTCTGGCGCTGGAGGCTCTGGAGCAGAGTTTGACCGGCGAGCAGAAGACCATTATTCTGGACAAGGACTCTCCCCTGGCCCAGATTCTTCTGGGAAAGTAAAGCCCCGGTGCTGAAATAAGTTGCAAAGATACCGGGAGGCGGCCTCAGGCGTGTCTCCCGGTTTTTTTCTAAAAAAGGAGGATTTTATGGAGGTATTTGACGGAAAACTTCGGCAGCTGCAGGAAGACATGGCCAGAAAACGGCGGCTGCAAAAGCAAATGGCAGACCTGGAAAGCCGGAAAAAGCAGCTGGAAGTGCGGGAAGCCCAGCTGCGGGAAATCCGGGAACGGGAGCAGGGCGATGTGGAGAAACTGGAGGGCAGAAGCCTCTCCAAGTTCTTTCTCATGGTCACCGGCAAGCTGGAGGATCAGCTGACCCAGGAGCGCCGGGAAGCGGCCGAGGCGGCGGTCCGTCACGATGCCCTGGTAAAGGAACTGGAGGATGTGAAGGCGTCCATTTCCGATATCCGCCGGGAGCTGAACGGCAAGCTTTACAGTGTGGAAATGGTCTACGAACGGACCCTGCGGGAGAAAAAGGAAGCCATGCTGGCATCGGGAGATCCCCGGGCCCAGCGGATTATGGAGCTGGAAGAGCAGATCGGGAATCTGGGAATCCAGAAAAAGGAGCTGCAGGAGGCCATTGACGCAGGAAACTATGCCCTGAGAATCGCAGACAGCATCCAGTCTTCCCTTTCCAGTGCGGAAAACTGGGGCACCTGGGATATGGTGGGTGGCGGCGGTATCATTTCCCACATGGCAAAGCACAACCACCTGGACGAGGCCCAGGGAAAGGTGGAATCCCTGCAGAAGGCTCTGGGACGGTTCCGGACGGAACTGGCGGATGTGAGGGTCGCCGCCAACCTGACGGTGAATATCGAGGGCTTTGCCCGGTTTGCCGATTACTTCTTTGACGGAATCTTTGTGGACTGGGTTGTTCAGGACCGGATCCGCAATGCCTCCGGCCAGGTCTACGAGGTGCGCCGCAAAGTGGAGCAGGCCCTGGGCAAGCTGGAAAATATGAAAGCGGAAACCGAGAGAAAGCAGGCCGCCCTGCAAAAAGAGCAGGAAGCCCTGCTCTCCCCGAACCCCACGTAAGATCCTGCGTTACCAAATTATCCCCATCCTTGACGGATGGGGATTTTTCCTATAAAATAGCTTCATAATCTCCATTGGAAAAGAGGTACCTCCATGAAAACAAAAGATAACCATCATTATGGCTATTCTCCTTCGGATTATAAAAAATTTAAGAGGTTTGCCTGGATGATGCTTCTGAGTTTTGGGCTTACTTATCTGTTCTTTTACAATGGCCGGCAGAACATCAACCTGGTTATGACCCAAATGGCAGAGGAGCTGGGTTCCACCACCGCTGCTATGGGTGTGGTGTCCTCGGCCCTGTTCTGGTGCTATGCCTTCGGCCAGCTTGTAAACGGCCGCCTGGGTGCATTGATCGGGTATAAACGGTATATGATGATCGGTGTGATTGCATCTGCCGTTCTCAATGTGGTGATTTCCTTCCAGCATTCCGTTCCGGTGATTGCGGTGCTCTGGGGCCTGAACGGTTTCTTCCAATCCACGGTCTGGTCCAACGGTTTGGGGGTACTGAACAAATGGTGGCCCAAGCGGGAGCGGGGCTTTGCCTCCGGTCTTGCAACTGCCTTTTCCGGTGTGGCCCAGGTGGTGACTTACCTGACCATTCTGCTGTGCATGGAGCTGAATCCCGAGTGGGGCTGGCGGGCAGGATTCCGGTATCCCATGATTCCCATGGTGCTGATGGTGGCGGCCTTTGCCCTTTTGTTCAAAGAGAAGCCCGAGGACGTGGGGCTGAGGCCCTTTGAAGAAGAGGATCGGGACGCGGCAGTGCGGGACGCCCGCCTTGCGGAGGAAATCGGGAAAAAAGGCTATTTGTATCCCTATAAAGTGCTGTTTTCTGAGCCGAAAGTGATTGTTTTCTGCCTGATCAGTGCTATTGCCGGCGTGGGCCGTTACGGCCTCCTGACCTGGGTGCCCACCTATTTTACCGAATCCATGGGGCTTTCCATTAAAGAGGGCATTTTCAGCGCCATTCTGCTGCCCATCGGTCAGTCCTGCGCCATGTTTGTCTTTCCCTTCATCACCGACAAAGTGTTCAAGGGCAAACGGGAGCCCATGCTGGCCCTGGCATCCGTGGTCACCTTCCTGGGGATGATCTGCTTCCCCTTCTTCAGAAGCCAGACTCCTGCTTCTGTGATGCTCTTTGTGGTGGGCGTTTCCGGAATGGTGACCGGCGTGATCTGGGCGGTGGCCGGAGATTTGGGTGGACGGGCCTTTGCATCCACAGTGGTGGGAATTCTGGATTGGGCCGTTTACATGGGCGCCGCCATCCAGGCATCTGCCTTCGGTTTCGTCAAAGACACCTTCGGCTGGCCTGCGGTATTCATCACCATCGGCTGCCTGTATATCCTCATGCTGATCCTGACCCTCCTGGCCCGGAAGATGAAAACCAAAAACCTGTAAAAAGACAGAAAGAAAGCCTTGCGCCGCGGCGCAAGGCTTTTTCTTAATACAGTTCTTCGGGTTTATTCTTCCGCAGAGTATGCTTCAAAGCGGAAATGGTGTCTGCGATGATTTTTACTTCGGTGGGATCGCAATCCGCCACCAGCTCCACAAGCCAGTTGTCCACAATGGGACGGGCGGTGTGAATCTCTTTGCAAAGAAGCTCATCGGCGGAACAATCCAAAACATTGACGATGGCAAGAAACACCTTAAGGGAAACGGTTCCCGATCCGGTTTCCAGATGGCTTAAATGACTGGGACCAATGCCTACCATTTCAGAAAGCTTCTCCTGGCTAATGCCTTTCTCTATCCGCTTTTGTTTGATGCGCTGTCCAATAGCTCTGTAGTCGATCGCCATAAAATCACCTCTATTTTAAGTACATCTGTATTGTAAATACAGATAACAGGTGATAAAATAATCTAAAACCACAGATGTATTATATGTACAGAATGGGGAGGTTATTTTGTGACTTGTTTTCTGTTTGGACACGCGACCGCACCGGCACAAATACTGACCCGCTTGGAAGAAACCGTAGAGCGATACTATCTGGAATTCGGAATCGATGATTTCTATGTGGGAAATCGGGGACAATTTGATTCCCTGGCGGTAACGGCTGTAAAGCGTGTAAAGAAACGATATCCGGCAATATCTTTGTACTTGGTACTTGCCTACCATCCGGCGGAGCGGAAGGTGGATGTGTCTGCCGGGTTTGACGGTTCCTTTTATCCCCCTTTGGAGGGGGTGCCCAGACGGTATGCCATCGTTCGGGCCAACCGTTACATGGTGGATACCGCCGATGGGATAATCTGCTACAGCTGCCACGGAGGAAACTCCGGAACCCTTCTGCGGCGGGCGCAGCGACGAAAAACCCTGGAAAACATCCCGGTCACCAACGTCGCAGAGCGGGGATGATTTGAGGGGGTACCGGGAGTCCACAAAATCCCCGGCTGTTTCAAAATGATCATCATGGATCTGATCAAATGTGGCCGTAGGGGACGGGTTTCTGTCCCAAGGACCACGTCCCGGGAGGCGAAACGCCTCCCCTACTGTAATATTTTACCCCGGATCCTTTTGGGATCCGGGGCTGCCGTTTCTGTGTGATTACCTGACCGGGACTCAGGGATTGTAGATCAGATAGATGGAAGACTTGCCGCCGTAGGTACCGTACTTGTACATCTCGCTCAGAGGCACATGGACAATGCCGGTATCCTTGTTGGCGTAGGAATTGGACTTGTAGCGGTCCACGAAGCTGTCCACCAAAATCAGCCAGGTCTTACCGGAGGAGTCCTTGTACATACCGCAGATGGTGGTGTAGTGACCGTCGGAGGAGTAGTTGAAGTAACCCTTCTGGAACTTCACGCGGGCGATAACGGGGCTGCCCTGGGCCAGGGAGTTGTAGATGGCCTTCTCGTAATCGCTCTGGTTCTTGAAGATCTTATACTTGTAGGAGTTGTTCAGCCGCTTGTTCAGGGCGGTGGTCAGCTGCCCCACATAGCCGTTGATGCTCTTATAGAGGGTGGTATCCTTGGTGGAGGTTTCCTTGCCGTAGTAGCGCAGGACAGCCAGAGCGGAAGCGGCGCTGCAGGTGTAGTTGGTGGTCTGGCGGTAGACCTTCACATCCAGCTTCACGTTGGAAGTGACGGTGACGTTCCAGCTTGCCTGGGTGAGACCGTTGAGGGTGGCGGTGATGACGGCGTTGCCGGCATAGACACCGGTTACCAGACCGTTTTTATCGACGGTGGCTACCTTGGTGTTGCTGCTGGCCCAGGTTACCTGATTCAGAGCAGCGGGGCTGACGGAGGCCTTCAGCTGCAGGGTACCCCGGGTGTCCACACTGTTGGAGGGGCCGGAAACCGTCAGGGTCACAGATTTGGCCTTCTTCAGGTTCTCAACGTACACGTAGTGGATCTGACCCTTATGGAGGGCACCAACCCATACATTGCCTCGGTTGTTGGTCAGCATCGAAACACCGGTGACCACGGAATTCTTGGCCAGAGTCGTGGTGGTCTTGCCTTCAAAAGGAGTGGGCCGCAGGGGGCACTTTTTGACGGTGTAGTAGATCTGAGCGGAGAAGCTGGAACCGGCCTTCTTCACATCGGACTTCTTGATGTAGCGGGTGGAGCCGTTCATGTCCACCTTGTAGTAGTTGTCGCTGGTGCCGGTGACCTTAACCAGAGAACCGGAGTTCAGGAAAAAGTCAGGGATGGAAGCAAAACTGGCTTTGGGCTTTACCGCTGCGTTGTCAGACTTTACGATATAGTAGTTACCGCTGGAAGTATCGACCTTCAGTTTGGAAATGGTGGAGCTGTTGCCGCTTGCCGCAAAGGCAGGAACCGCAAGAGCCATCAGTGTACAGATCACAAGGACCAGGGTGAGGGTGCGCTTCAGAAACATCGCCATAGAGAATACCTCCTGAAAAATTTGAAAGAGACATGGGCCTCTTTTCTGGGATGAAACCTACGCTTGTTTGTGATCACGTAAGGTTACGCGACCATGAATAACAATCCGTAGAACTTATATGACAATTATAAACGCAGAATTGGAGTGTGTTTTTCAAAAGCCAAACCTTTCCTCCGGAAAATAAAAAGTCCTGCGCCGAAGCGCAGGACTTTGAAAAGGATTCCTTATTTTGCAGAAGAGGTGGAGCGCAGGGTGACGTCGTGGGCGCCGCCTTCTACGATGGAGACGGAGGAAACCAGGGTCAGCTTGGCTTCTCTCTGCAGGTCGGGAATGGTGATGACACCGCAGTTGCACATGGTGGACTTGACTTTGTAGAGGCTGGCTTCCACGTTGTCATGGAGGGAGCCGGCATAGGTAACGTAGGAGTCCACGCCTTCCTCGAAGCTCAGCTTGCTGGAGCCGCCCAGGTCATAGCGCTGCCAGTTCCGGGCGCGGTTGGAGCCTTCGCCCCAGTACTCCTTCATGTAAGCGCCGTTGACCAGCACCTTGTTGGTGGGAGACTCGTCGAACCGGGCGAAGTAACGGCCCAGCATCATAAAGTCGGCACCCATAGCCAGAGCAAGGGTCATGTGGTAGTCATGGACGATACCGCCGTCGGAGCAGATGGGCACATAGATGCCGGTCTCACGGAAGTATTCGTCACGGGCGGCAGCCACTTCGATCAGAGCGGTTGCCTGACCACGGCCGATGCCCTTGGTCTCACGGGTGATGCAGATGGAACCGCCGCCGATGCCAACCTTCACGAAGTCAGCGCCGGCTCTGGCCAGAAACAGGAAGCCGTCCCGGTCTACCACGTTACCGGCACCGATCTTCACGGTGTCGCCGTAGTGTTCCCGGACCCAGGCGATGGTCTTTGCCTGCCAGCAGGTGTAGCCCTCGGAGGAGTCGATGCACAGCACGTCAGCACCGGCCGCCAGCAGAGCGGGAATACGCTCGGCGTAGTCACGGCTGTTGATACCGGCACCCACCAGATAGCGCTTCTCGCTGTCCAGCAGTTCCAGGGGGTTTGCCTTGTGGGAAGCGTAGTCCTTGCGGAATACGAAGTACATCAGATGGTCTTCGCTGTCGACGATGGGCAGGCTGTTCAGCTTGTGCTCCCAGATAATGTCGTTAGCGGTCTTCAGAGTGGTTTCTGCGGGGGCGGTGATCAGCTTCTCCCGGGGGGTCATGAAGGAGGCAACCTTCTCGGCAGGGTCCATGCGGCTGACACGGTAGTCACGTCCGGTGACAATGCCCAGGAGCTTGCCGGTGGCGGTGCCGTCCTCGGTGACAGCTACTGTGGAGAAGCCATTCTTTTCCTTCAGAGCCAGTACATCAGCCAGGGTAGCATCGGGAGTCAGATTGGAAGCGGAAACCACGAAGCCGGCCTTGTGGTTCTTGACCTTGGCCACCATAGCGGCCTGGGAAGCGATGCTCTGGGAACCGAAAATAAAGCTCAGGCCGCCTTCCTTGGCCAGGGCGATGGCCAGGGTATCATTGGAAACGGACTGCATAATGGCGGAAACCATGGGAATATTCAAAGAGATGGCGGGTTCTTCCTGACCCTTGCGGTACTTGGTCAGAGG
>JAZSLC010000136.1:0-17194 GCA_045535175.1 Faecousia sp.
AAATCACCGGCCAAACTGGCCGGTGATTTTCATTTATCGATCCAGGGCGGCCCGGGCAGAGCGGACATGTTCCACATCCGTCTGCTGTATGTGCCACTCGTCAAGGCCGGGAAGACCCATGGGAACCCCTTCCCGCCGAAAGACCATACCGCTTTCGATTTCCGTTTTACCGCTCATGTGGAAGGCCCGGGCCTGTGGAAACCGTTCCCGGAAAGTGGCAATCACCCGGGCATTTACCCCCGCGCCCACCAATACTTCCGGCCCCTGATGGCGTTCCTTCAGCGCCAGCAGCTGACCGATCATTTCCATTCCCTGCAGGCTGCTGCCTGCAGCGCCGCTGGTAAGCACCGTGTCGATCCCCAGTTCCATGGCATCCAGATAGGTTTTTGCCGGATCCCGGGACACATCGATGCACCGGTGCAGGGTGAGTCCAGCTCCCTGGGCCGCTTTCAGCAGCGGCTCCATGGCTTTGCCGTCCAAATCCCCTTCCGGGGTCAGACAGCCGATCACGAAGCCATCGGCCCCCTGGGCCCGCAGCTGTTCTATCTGGGCCGCCATCATTCGGATTTCCTGCCGGGTGTAGAAAAAATCCCCACCCCGGGGCCGCATCAGACACCGTACAGGAATATCACTCTCCCGGCGGATCTGTTTCAAAAGCTCTCCGTATGGTGTCAGCCCGCCCACCGTCAGCGCGCTGCAAAGCTCCAGCCGGTCCGCACCGCCTGCAGCCGCCGCCCGGGCCGATCCCAAAGAGTCCACGCAAATTTCCAAAATTCCAGCCATCGTCCATTCCTCCCGGTTTTTCTTTCACTATAACCCAATTCCCGCCGGATTGCAACATTTCATAGAAAAATGCCCGGAAATATCCAGGAAACGATAGACAAACCCCTTCGCGGGGTGTATAATAGATTCAGCAGAAACGCGCTTAGCCGTTTCCATCAATTCAATGCGGGGGTATGAATCCACATGAAACTGATCATTAAAAACGATTATGAAGAAATGAGCGCCTGGGCCGCTCAGCATATTGCCAACGCCATCAATAACCACAAGGAAGACCGTCCCTTTGTTCTGGGTCTGCCCACCGGATCCTCTCCTCTGGGCGTATACAGAAGACTGATTGCCATGAACAAGGCCGGCGAAGTGTCCTTCAAGAACGTTGTCACCTTCAACATGGACGAGTATGTGGGCCTGCCCAGAGAGCATGACCAGAGCTACTGGTACTTCATGCACGATAACTTCTTTAACCACATCGACATCCCTGCCGAGAACATCAACATCCTGGACGGCATGGCCCAGGATCTCGAGGCAGAATGTGCCCGTTACGAAGAGAAGATTGCCTCCTACGGCGGTATCGACCTGTTCATGGGCGGCAGCGGCGTGGACGGCCACATTGCCTTCAACGAGCCCTTCACCAGCCTTACCTCCCGCACCGGCGTTCGCGCCCTGACTGAGGACACCCTGATTGTCAACTCCCGCTTCTTCGGCGGCGACCCCAACAAGGTTCCCAAGACCGCTCTGTCCGTAGGTGTGGGCACCGTCTGCGACTCCAAGCAGGTTCTGCTGCTGATCAGCGGCCACAACAAGGCCCGTGCTCTCCGCCACTGTGTGGTAGGCGGCGTAGGCCATGCCTGGACCATCAGCGCTCTGCAGCTGCATCCCGATGGCATCGTTGCCTGTGACGAAGCTGCCTGCGGCGAGCTGAAGGTGGATACCTACAAGTACTTCAAGGAAATCTACAAGAACGAGCAGTAATGCTTCCATAAAAAATCGCCCTTCGGAACATCCGAAGGGCGATTTCCTTTTTGATGGCAGGGGCAAAGATGGCATCAACATCAGCAGGGCTGCTCCAAAAAATACAAACAGGCGAGATTACAGTTCCTTGCCGCCGATGAAAACTCTCTTTGCGGAATAGTCTGCGTTGGTAATGATAAAGTCAGCAAGCTTACCGGTCTCGATGGAGCCGACCTGATCCAGCGCGCCCAACGCCTTGGCGGAATTATAGGAAGCAGCACGGACAGCCTCTTCTTCGGGTACGCCCCAGGCAATGGTGTTGGCAAGGCAGACCCACAGATTGGAGGCAGAGCAGGCGATGGTTTCGCTGCCAACCAGCTTGGCAACGCCGCCCCGGATCTCTGCCATCTGACCGCCCAGGTCGAACCGGTAACCCTCAGGCTGACCGGCGCAGCGGCCGGAGTCAGAAACCAGCACCATGCGGTTTTTGAACATGGTAAAGGCCAGGCGGACGGAGGAAGGATGAATATGGTAGCCGTCACAAATGATCTCAGCCTGGACTTTTTCGTTTTCCACGCAAGCGGGGATCACACCGGGATTCCGGTGGTGGATGGGGGGCATGGCATTATACAAATGGGTCAGATGGGTCACACCCGCATCAACGGCCCCTTTGGCATGGTCATAATCGGAATCGGTATGGGCAATGGAAACGGTGCAAAGTTCCCTGGCCTTCTCCACAAACTCTGCGGCACCGGGAAGCTCCGGGGCAATATCCACAATGCGTACCAGACCGCCGCATTCCTCGTAAAGCTTCCTGAAGCCCTCAAAATCAGGGGCTTTCAAATAGTCGGGATTCTGAGCCCCCCGCTTGGCATAGGAGAAGTAGGGGCCTTCCATCTGAATGCCCATGAGTCGGGCACAGCCCTCCGGTGCTTCCTCCTTCAACCGCTTTGCTGTGGCAAAGGCTTTGGACAGGACCTCATAAGGCAGGGTCATGGAAGCGGGGGCAAAAGAGGTAACGCCCACCCGGGCAAAGTAGGCCGCCATGGCCTTGAGGCCTTCGTAATCACCGTCGGAGAAATCCGCACCGGAATTGCCGTGGCTGTGTACGTCGATCAGCCCGGGAATCACCGTGGCACCCTGCAGGTCGATGGCATCCTCCGGAACATCCTCCGGCAAGATCCGGCCAAACTTTCCGTCAACCACCTCAAAGGCACCATCGCGGAAGGTAAAGTCTCCACAAAAAATTCTGGCATTTTTATAAAACACAGTATGATACCTCCTGTTATCCAATTGTTCTGATGATATTTTACCACGGAATGGCCCAATATGCAACCGATATTCTCTGCCAAGCAGGCCCGTCCCGGTGACTTTGTCACCAACCGCTTCCCCGTTCATTTCAGAAAGGAATCCCCATACAGCTTTATAAGCGCCAGCCCACTGCCCAGGAAAAACCGGTTTGAAAGAATCTTTTCAAACCGGTTTTTGAAATTCAGAAGGTAAATAAGCCGGTCAGGCAGGCAAACACTGTCATAGCTACCGTAACCAGAATAAAATACTTCAAACAGTATTTCTGCCATGCGCCGATATCCAGATCCAGCAGCCCCGTAAAGAGGAAGAAGGTACCCACCATAGGACTCGTGGGCCAGCCCACCGTCATTTGGCCGATCATAGATGCTCTCGCAATATCAACGCCGCCGGTTCCCATGGCTTCTGCCGTTTTGATCAAAATGGGCATAATGCCGTAATAGTAAGAATCCGCATCAAACAAAATAGAAAGCGGAACGGTCAGTACACCGATGATGGGGGCCATAAATTTCGAAACCGCATTGGGAATCAGCTCCACCAAAGTGGTGGCCATAGCTGCGGACATCCCGGATTCTCCCATTATGCCCATAAGAACGCCGGCAGCAAAAATGATGCAGGTTAGCCCAATGGCATCTTTTCCTTTGTCTTCCAGCAATTTTCGCTGGATGGCGGGATCGCGATAATTAATGATCAGCACCAACGCCACTCCGATCATAAACACCACAAGGGGCTTCAGAATGCCGCTGATCAAAAGCCCGATGGACAAAAGAATCAGAAGCCAATTTACCCAAATCAGCTTGGGGCGGCGCATTTTCATTTGCTCTTCGGTATACTTTGGAGCGAATTCATCCATATTGAGCAGCCTTTTGCCCGAAAGGATGCCCTCTGCCACCAACCGCTTTCTTTCCTTAATACCGATGCAAAAACAAATGATCAGCGCCACTACCATGCCGAAGATCTGGGTGGGAACGAAGGGAATCCAAAGCTCCATCACATCCATTTCCAAGACGGTTGCGGCTCTCATGGTGGGGCCTCCCCATGGAATCGCATTCATAAGCCCGGCTCCCAATCCCAAAGCCATGGCGAAGGATGTGTTTTTCATCTTCAGCCGCTTAAAAATCGGCAGCATGGGCGGAACCACCAGCAGGCAGGTAACTACACCCGAACCGTCGAGATGTACAATGCTGGCAAACAGGAACACACCGATCATTAAACGCACAGGGTCACCTTTGGTGGCCCGAATGATCCGGTTTACAATGGGATCAAATGCACCGGTCTCGCTCAGGATGCCAAAAAACGCCACCGAGAAAATAAACATCACGCCTGTTTGAGAAATGGACGAGATGCCATCAAGTATGTATTCTCCCAAATGGGCTCCTTTTCCGATGCAAATGCAGGCAAGAATCGGCATCATGGAAATGGCCACAAAGGGAGAAACGAACTTGCGGTTCAGCAGGAAAAGAATTGCCCCAATGGTGACAAAACCGGCGATGCTTAAAATGAGTGTTTCCGGCATGGTATTTACCTCCATTTCGTTTTACGAGAAGCAAGCTTGGTTTGTTGACAAAGAAATCGTTGGACAGTATAATGAAAATGATGATAAAATATAGAAAAACGGAGTAAATTATGAAGAAGCAGGAGATTCAGACTTTTTTGGCAATTGCAAAATACGGAACAATCTCTGCCGCGGCCGCAGCACTCAATTACGCACAGCCCACAGTTTCCGGTCACCTCAGCAGGCTGGAGCAGTCCCTTGGAGGCATTCAGCTGTTCAAACGCACAAAAGGAAAGCGGGAAGTGGAATTAACGCCTGCCGGGAAGGATTTCTATCACCTTGCCCTTCAGCACGCACAACTGGATGAACGGTTTGACCGGTTTGTGAAAGAGCACCAGCGGGGAACCCTTCGCCTTGCCGCCAGTGTGGTGTCCCATCAATATATCGTTTGCCACATGATCCAGAAGCTGCTGCATATGCTTCCGGATGTGGAAATCCGCTTAAGCACACTGGAAATCAAAGATGTGGAGCAAGCAGCAAAAGATCACGCATTTGATATTGCCATTTCCTACGATTCTCCTTCTTTTGTTGGGGAAATGCCCAAACACATTGAGAAAGTTCCGTTATTTCAGGAAGATTATTGTATTCTTTGCCCCATCGACACTCCGCTCCCCGATCGTGTACTAACTCCCGCAGACCTGGATATGTCCTTTGAAGTAGTACATCAGGGGTACGGAAATCAACGGATCCAAAAATGGCGGGAGTCCCATGGGCTGTCCAACGCCAAACCCTATTTTGTTGCAAGCAGCATGATGTCCATTCATACCTATCTACTGGATCGACGCTGCTGGTGCTTCGCCCTTTCCAATGTAGCTTTTCAGACAGTGGCAGACCATCCCGATGCACTGACGATCCGGAGAATAGCTCCCGCTCCGGAGTGCCGCACCTGCAACGCCCTGATCTTAACCACATATCCCGAAGCGCGCATCATCCGGTCTTTTATGGAATGCATGGATGAATACGTTGCGAAAAACCCTTATCTGAGAAAACACACAAACCCTGTCGAATAGCCCTCAGCCACTCTATTCTACAGCAGAACCTCCGCAATATATAATAGAAAAATACCGGCATCCTGCCAGCAAAATATAGCATTTCTATATATTATAGATCATAGCTCTCCGGTCCGGAACGAAACACCCAAAAGGACCCCCTGTCTGTTCCATCGCGAATCATAAATTATTCCAGGCAGATCCTGCAAATAACGGAAACGGCCCCTTCCTGCATACATCCACAAATCTCTTTACAGTTTATTTTGTTTATGATATATTAAATATCGAATTACGCTTTCCCGAAACGGAGGGTTTTGCTTTGAAGGTGGAGCGAAGAAGTCAGATTGCGGAACTGATCAATCGGCAAAAGACAGTCACCAACACGGAATTGATGGAGCGATTTGGGGTTTCTATCGAAACGGTACGCCGCGATCTGGACTATTTGGAGCAGCAGGGTGTTCTTCGTAAGGTATATGGCGGTGCAGTGGTAAATGTATCGCTAAACTCTGAGCCGGAATATGCCAGCAGGTCCCGGACCAACCACGAGGAGAAGAACGCCATCGCCCAAGCGGCAGCAAGGCTGATCTCCCCGGGAGATACGGTATTCTTGGGTGTTGGCACTACGGTCCAGGCCATGGTCCCGCATATGAAAAACATTGGACAGCTTACGGTCTTTACCAATGCTCTGAGGACCGCTGTGGAGTTGATGGAGATTCCCGACTGCACAGTGATCCTTCCCGGCGGACAGCTGCGGGTGAAGGAATTAACCCTTTCCGGTTTCCCGGCGGAGGAGAATTTTCAAAACTTTAATGTAAACAAAGCCTTTGTCGGCATCGGCGGCATTACGGAAGACGGAATTACGGACTTTCATTTAGGGGAAGCCCGGCTGCACCGGCAGGTGATCCTGAATGCACAGCAATCGGTGGCCCTGGCTGATTCCACCAAGCTGGGGGTACGGGCAATGAACAACGTCTGTACACTGGAGCAGATCGACCTTGTGGTGACAGACGGCAACGCCGATCAGCGGATACTCAAAGCACTGAAAAAAGCCGGCGCAAAAATCATTGTGGCATAAACACAGGCAGCGAAACAAAAGGTTTCGCTGCCTGTTTCTCTTTGCCGTTTTTGAAAGTTTTTTGAAAATATCTTGCAAACATTATGACAATATGTTATACTGTTGGCTGTAATCCTTTGGGGATAAAATCACGCAAGAAAGGTGTTTGTGTATGCTGAAAACAGATGTAGTTGTCATTGGCGCCGGCGCAGTGGGCTGTGCCGTTGCCAGAGAGCTTTCCAAGTACCAAGTGGATGTAATCGTGGTGGATAAGAATGAGGACGTGGGCGGCGATGCCTCCAAGTCCAACAGCGCCATCATCCACACCGGCTATGACGCTGCCCCCGGAACGCTGGAGTCCCAGCTGGTGGTGGCGGCAAATCCCATGTATGACGAGCTGGTACGGGATCTGGACGTTCCCTTCGCCCGGATCGGTGCAATCCTGCCTGCCATTACCGACGAACAGTTCCGGCAGCTGCCCGCCATCAAGGAAAAGGCCTTTAAGAATCACGTTTATGACGTGGAATATAAGACAAGAGAAGAGCTCCTTGCCATGGAGCCGAACCTGAATCCTGAGGTCAAGGGTGGACTGTGGATCCCCAGAGAGAGCATCATCGATCCCTTTATTCTGGTGCAGGCTTACGCTGAGAATGCCTATGCCAACGGCGTTCGCTTCCTGCTGAGCACCAAGGTCACCGGCATTACCACCGAAAACGGCAAGGTAAAAACCGTGCAGACCACAGGGGAAGAAATTGAGACCCGGTATGTGATCAACTGTGCCGGTCTGTACTGTGATGAGATTGCAGAAATGGTGGGCAAGGCAGAGTACAAGGTGGTTGCCCGAAAGGGACAGTTCTTCATTCTGGACAAAAACACCTCCTGTCAGGTCAGCCATATTGTGCTGCCCATTCCCACCAAAATCACCAAGGGCAAGCTGATGTGCCCCACCATCCACGGCAATATGCTGGTTGGACCTACCGCAGAGGACCAGGACAGCAAGACCGATAAGTCTACCACCGCAGAGGGTTTGGCATCCATCACCGCAGACGTAAAGGGTCTGATTCCCAATGTGAACGTCCGGGACTCCATTACCCAATATTCGGGCCTGCGCCCCAACCGCAACCCCGAAGGACTCCACTTTGACATTTGGGACGATTTGGAGGGTTATGTAAACCTATCCGGTGTTCGCTCCACCGGTCTGACTCTGTCCCTGGCGATGGGTACATACGTAGTACAGCAGCTGCTGATGCGCGGTGCAGGCTGGGCCCGGAAGGAGAACTTCATCTCCAACCGGAAGGGCATCGTAAAGTTCAGCGAATGCACCCTGCAGGAGCAGGATGCCCTTGTTAAGAAGAATCCCCTGTATGGCAATGTGATCTGCCGCTGTGAAACCATCACAGAAGCAGAAATCCTGGATGCGATTCACCGTCCCCTGGGCGCAAGAAGTGTTGACGCCATCAAGCGCCGTGTCCGGGCAGGTATGGGCCGGTGCCAGGGCGGCTTCTGCGGTCCGAAGGTCATTGAGATCCTGGCCCGCGAGCTGGGCTGCAAGCCTACTGATATCTGCAAGAACAACGCCGGCTCCTATATGGTCACCGGTTCTACCCGATAAGTGAGGTGCAAGCGTTATGTATAATGTGAAATGTGATGTAGCGATTATCGGCGGCGGACCTGCCGGTTTGGCAGCAGCCATTGCAGCCAAAGAAGAAGGCGCAGAAAAGGTTCTGATCCTGGAACGGGATAGCGCCTTGGGCGGTATTCTGCAGCAATGTATCCACCCCGGTTTCGGTCTGACCCGTTTCAAGGAAGAACTGACCGGACCTGAGTATTACGGTCGTTTCGTGGACAAAGCCAGGGAAGTGGGCGTAGAGTATATGCTGAACACCATGGTGCTGGAAGTGAACCACGAGACCAACGAGATTATCTGCACCGGCAGTCAGTTCGGCATGACTTGTGTGCAGGCAGGCAGTATTGTGCTGGCCATGGGCTGCCGCGAGCGGACCAGAGCCGGTATCATGGTTCCCGGCACCCGTCCTGCAGGTCTGTATACCGCCGGCTCTGCCCAGCGCCTTGTAAACCGCCAGAACATTATGGTGGGCAAGAAGGTCGTGATCCTGGGTTCCGGCGATATCGGCATGATTATGGCCCGCCGGATGACCCTGGAGGGTGCCCAGGTGGTTATGGTGGTGGAGCTGATGGACTATCTGGCCGGCCTGACCCGTAACCGTGTCCAGTGCCTGGACGACTTCGGCATTCCTCTGAAGCTGGCTCACACCATCACCCGTATTGAAGGCAACGAGCGTGTAACCGGCGTCTGGGTTGCCCCTGTGGACGAAAAGAAGCAGCCCATAGCCGAAAAGGCTGAATTTGTGGAATGTGATACCGTTCTGTTCTCTGTGGGCCTGCTGCCCGAAAACGAATTGACCCGCAAGGCCGGTATTACCATCAACCCCATCACCAACGGCCCTGCCGTCAACCAGTATATGCAGACCTCAGCCCCCTCGGTGTTTGCCTGCGGCAACGTGGTCCATGTGAACGATCTGGTTGACAACGTCAGCGAAGAAAGCGCTCGAGCCGGTAAGTATGCTGCCCGTTATGCAATGGGCAAGCTGAGCGGCGAGCAGAGAATCGTGACCTGCGTTACCGGCCGGAACGTCCGCTATCTGTGTCCCCAGACCGTGGATGCCAACGAGGCAGGGGGCAAAGTAAATCTGTACTTCCGTGTTCTCCAGCCGGAGCTGCAGGTAAAGCTGGTTGCCCGCTGCGGCGATGAGATCATTGCCCGGACCAAGGAGTTTCGGGTCAATCCCGGTGAAATGTGCCACGTGACCGTGCCGGTGGAGAAGCTCACCGGCGATACCGTGACCGTGGAAGTGGTGAAGGAGGACTGATACTATGAAAAAAGATATTATCTGTACCGTATGTCCCCGCGGCTGCCATATTCAGGTAGAGGGCGAAGGGGAGAAAATTCTGTCCGTAGAAGGCTACGGCTGTAAGCGCGGTCTGGAATACGGCAGCACCGAATTTGCCCACCCTGTGCGGATTCTCACCACCACCGTGAAACTGGCCGGCGTGCAGAATGATCTGCTGCCGGTGCGCTCCAACAAGCCGCTGCCCAAAGAAAAGATTATGGATTGCATGGAAGTCATCCGCGCCACTGCCGTAAAGGCACCGGTTGACCGTTATGCGGTGATCATCCCCAACATCTGCGGCACCGGGGTAGACATTGTTGCCACCAAAAATGTGGAGACTTAAGGGATGAAGAAAAAGCTGTTTGTACTTTCTATGGACGCAATGGTCCGGGAGGACGTCGCCTATCTGGAAACCAAACCTTACTTCAAAAGAATCATGGAAAAGCGCGCAGAGGTAGACAAGGTTCTCTCCGTCTACCCTGCCAGCACCTATCCTGCCCACACCACACTGATGACCGGCTGCTACCCCGGTAAGCACGGTGTGTTTGCCAATTTCCATCTGAAAACCTTCAATGACGGTATTCCCCATTGGGCAACTAACAGCAGCTGGGTATATGCAGAGGATCTTTTTGCAGCCGCCAAGCGCGCGGGCTGCACCACCGCCTCAGTGTTCTGGCCCATTACTGCCAACAACCCCAATGTGGATTATATCATCAACGAATATTTCTTCTACTATCCCGACGAAGCCAACCGGATGGAGGAGATATTTGCCCAGCAGGGTGCCAACGAGGCAGCTCTGCTGGCTGTGCGGGAGAATATCCGGCACTTCCCCCGGGAGGTGAAGGGTAAGGCACCCATTGCAGACCTCTTCAATGATTTTATTATGGGTTGCGCATGCAGTCTGATTCGGAATGTTCAGCCGGATGTGATTCTGGTACATAACTGTATTCTGGATACCTTCCGACACAAGAGCGGTGTCTTCGGTGATTCGGTCCCCAAGGGTCTGGACCGCACCGACGAATGGCTGGGTGATGTGATCGCCGCTATGGAGGATGCCGGTGTATACGAAGATACCAACTTCGTCATCCTCAGCGACCACGGCCAGATGGATATACACAGCAATATCCACCTGAATGTTCTGTTCCGGGAAGCCGGCCTTTTGGAAGTGGCTCCCGACGGCGGCATCTATAACTGGAAAGCCTACTCTCAGTCAAACGGCTTCTCTACCACCGTCCATCTGGTGGATAACACCAATAAAAAACTGTACGACCAGGTCTATGCCTGTCTGCTGCAGCTGCAGGAAAGCGGCAAATACGGTATCCGCAAGATCTACACCAAGGACGAACTACTGGAGCAATACGGCCAGGCCGGTCCTTACAGCTTTATGGTAGAAGCCCAGGACGGCTATAGCTTTTCCAATTCCTGGACAGCAGAGCTCCCCATTGTGCCACTGGCCGGTGGCATTGGCGGTGCCCACGGGCATACTCCCGAAAGAGGCCCTCAGCCCGTGTTTATGGCTCATGGCCCCGATTTCAAGGAGGGTGCAAGAATTGACCGAGCCAAGATGGTGGATGTGGCACCTACCTTGGCTGCAGTGTTGGGTCAGACTCTTGCCGATGCTGAGGGACGCGCCATGACGCAGCTGCTAAAGTGAGGAACAGCTTATGCAGAAACGAATCTTAATTGTTGAATTCCGGCAGGAAACCAACACTTTCAACCCCGTTGTGATGACCGGGGAAATGTTCAACGGCGGCAAGGGTTTTGAAGGTGAGGAAATTTTCCGAACCCGGTTGTCTACCCGTACCGCAATCTGCGGCGCAGTGGCAGCCTTCCACCAGGCAGGCGCAACGGTAATTCCCACGGTCTTTGTATCTGCCACCGCCACCTCCGGCGGCCGTGTGGCAGACGAAGTGCTGGATTATGTGATGGATCGGGTACAGTGGTACGCAGCAAATACGGAATTTGATGCAATCTACGCCTCCCTCCACGGCGCCACCTGCACCGTCAGCTGTGACGATGCCTGCGGCAAGCTCACCGAGCTGCTGCGGAAGCTGGCAGGAGATAAGCCGGTGGTGGCCTCCTTTGACCTCCACGCCAACATCACCGACCAGGTTCTGTATAATCTGGATGCGGTCTGCGGCTACCAGACCTATCCCCATGTGGACTTCTATGAGACCGGATATCGGGCTGCCCGGCGGTGTATGGACTTACTGGAGGGGCGCAGCTATCAGATGGCAGTTGCTTCCATTCCCATGCTGATTCCGCCTGCCGGCTACACCTCCAATGGCACCCCCTTCAAGGAAGTCATTGCACTGGGTAAAGAGATGGTTGCTGATGGTCGTCTTCTGGACTTCACCGTATTCCCGGTGCAGCCCTGGATGGACATTCCTGCCATTGCCAGCCGCACCGTGGCCATTACCCGGGATGCCGAAACCGCAAAGAAATGTGCCGATCAGCTGGCACAGGCCCTGTGGGATCTGCGTGACAAGGTGATGCCGGATATGCGCAGCATTGACGAAATCATCGACATCGCCGAGAAGAACGATACCGGTAAGTGTGTCATTGTTTCCGAATTTGCTGACTCCCCCAACGGCGGCTGCGTAGGTGACAGTGTTGCCATCCCCCTGCGGTTGCTGGAACGAGGCAGCAAGCTCCGGGTGGGCGTTCCCGTCGTTGACCCCAAAGCTGTGGAGCAGGCATTTGCGTTGGGCGTTGGCGCTGCCGGTGTATTTACCGTGGGTGCGGCCTTTACCCCCAATGTCCCCGGCCCCATAAGGGCAGAGGGTACCGTTCTGTCCCTCCATGACGGCAGATTTATTCTGGAAGGTCCGGCAGGTCAGGGTTCCGACGGCTATATCGGCCTGTGCGCTGTGGTGCGTTTTGGCACAGTGGATATTCTCCTGCAATCCCAAGGCAGTTCCTCCGGCGACCCACAGCTTTTG
The DNA here is from genome assembly GCA_045535175.1 of Faecousia sp. Lineage (GTDB taxonomy): Bacteria > Bacillota > Clostridia > Oscillospirales > Oscillospiraceae > Faecousia. Next base: position 12,492 of record JAZSLC010000136.1, read on the forward strand.
CGCCATTTCGGCATCGAGCCAAAGCTGTATGATATGGTAGTGGTCAAGGCCAACACCTCCTTCCGCCTTCCCTACGGCATGATCTCCGACCTGATCTATTGCGCGGATACCCCCGGCGCCGGTGCCGCAAATCTGACGCGTTTTCACTGGAAGAAGCTGCCCTCCGGAATGTACCCCTTTGCGGAAAATGTCGCTCCGGAGCCTGCGAAAATTTGGTAATGATAAAAAAGGAAGTGCTTTTATGAGCAGAATGTTGGGTACAGTATCCTGCGGTTTGCGCGCCCCCATCATCCGTGACGGAGAGGACCTGGCGCAGATCGTTGTGGACTGTATTATGCAAGCAGTGGAAAACGGAGAATTATCCGTTCGTGACCGTGACATTGTTGCCATCACGGAATCCATTGTGGCACGCACTCAGGGCAACTATGTAACTATAGATGACATTGCAGCCGATGTGAAGGAAAAATTCGGCGGCGGCACGATTGGCGTTATTTTCCCCATTCTCAGCCGCAACCGTTTCTCCATCTGCCTGCGGGGCATCGCCAAAGGCTGCAAAAAAATCATTATGATGCTCAGCTACCCCGGCGATGAGGTTGGCAACAACCTGGTAAGCCCCGACAGACTGGACGAATCCGGCGTGAATCCCTACACCGATGTGCTGGACATTGTGCAATACCGGGAAGCCTTTGGTTATGAAAAGCATCCCTTCACCGGTATGGATTATGTGCAGTACTACGAACAGCTGATCCGGGAAAGCGGCGCAGAGGTGGAGTTCGTCTTTGCCAACGATCCCCGGGTGATTCTGAAGTATACAAAGAATGTTCTGAACTGCGATATCCATACCCGCCATCGCACCAGGCGGCTGTTAAGAGCTGCGGGCGCGGAAAAGGTATTCGGCATGGACGAAATAATGTGCGCCCCCATCAACGGAAGCGGCTACAACGAAAAATACGGCCTGCTGGGCTCCAACAAATCCACCGAGGAGAAGATCAAACTCTTCCCCAGGGATTGTCAGGATTTGGTTGAAGACATTCAGCAGAGGCTTTTGACGAGAACCGGCAAGCTGGTTGAGGTTATGGTCTTCGGTGACGGCGCTTTCAAGGACCCGGTGGGAAGGATTTGGGAACTGGCCGACCCGGTGGTTTCCCCAGCCTATACCGCAGGTCTTGAGGGCACCCCCAACGAGCTGAAGCTGAAATACCTGGCTGACAACGAGTTTGCCGGCTTGTCCGGCGAGGAACTAAAGAACGCCATCAAGGCCAAAATCGCTCAAAAAGACGGCTCCAGCCTGGTGGGCAGTATGGCATCGCAGGGCACAACACCCCGCCGCCTGACGGACCTGATCGGCTCTTTGTGTGACCTGACTTCCGGCTCCGGTGACAAGGGAACGCCATTTGTCTACATTCAGGGCTATTTTGATAACTATACCGCAGAATAAGGCCAAACCGGTCCGACTGTTCCGTTTCAGAAAAACATCCTCCGGACGCAGCCCCCAAACACTGCATTTTCAAATTAAGTTTACTGCCAATCAAAAAACATATAGCACTGTATTTTGCCACTTTTATCGCAAAATACAGTGCTATTTTAATCATTTCAGAGTATCATCCGTCATACAGGGGCATTCCCATTCAATGCGCTGTTCTGGGTTTCGTGGATATATAGTGGTGGCCAAACGACCGCGATTTGTACGAATAAACGTGCAGCATATCATTGACAAATCTACTGTTTGCCTTTGCTCTTATGTGTTTTCATCTTGCAATTCCACAGGATAAATAGTATAATGTAGCATATTTGTTGTCTGTTTGTGGTAATTACCACACAAAAGGAGGACCATATGCTCGCACAGGAACGGCAGAATGAAATACTGAGCTTGCTGGTTCAGCGTGGCGGTGTTGTGAAAATGGCAGAGCTTGCCAAACGTTTTGGCGCATCCAATGAGACCATCCGACGGGATTTGGCTTACCTGCAGGAAAAGCAGCTGATCCGCAGGGTTTATGGCGGTGCAGTTCTGGCGGAACAGCAGAGCAGCAGCGGTACCAGAGCCATATTCTCCGCAACACGCGCCAAAGGCCAGCGGGAACGGGAAGCAATAGGCCGTTTAGCAGCCCGGCAGGTCAGCGAAAACGAGACCTTGCTGCTGGGTACCGGTACTACGGTGCTGGAAGTGGCAAAAGCATTAAAACATTTCCGCCATCTGACAATTCTCACCAATTCTTTGCTGGTGGCGCAGGAGCTTTCCGACACTTCTTTTGATATTTACCTTTTGGGAGGAAAGCTGGATTGCAACGAAATGTTTACAACCGGAGAGATTGGCATGTCCGGTTTGCGGGGCTTTTTTGTAGATAAAACCTTCATCGGAGCGGCAGGCATTACCTTCGAGTATGGCATTTCTCATTTTACTAACGAGGATTATACCATACGCGACGAGATACTGAAGCGCAGTAATCAGGTCATTGTGGTGGCTGCCAGCGAAAAGTTTGGTCACAACGGTCTGCATACCCGCAACACTTTGGAATACGTGACTAACTATTAAAAATCAAGTACTAAAGCAGGAAAAATTATTCTGCTGAAAAATGGGCGCACTAAAACAAGCCCTCTTGCGAGCGCTAAAAAATGAATTTTGAAAAGATCAGCGGATCATCGCCGGATCGTAAGAGATATTCTTGGTTTGTAGGGTGTAGATGACACGCAGCAATTTTTTGGCAACATGAGTCAGTGCCACGCGGTGAGGCTTGCCCTCTGCCCGCTTTTTGGCGTAGTATTCAGCAAATACCGGCTCAAAGGTAATGAGTGGTAGACAGGCGTTCATGAGGGCGTAGCGCAAATGCGAGGAACCATGCTTGACCATGTGGCCACCATGCTCAGCCTGACCGGATTGGTAGTATCCTGGCTCCAGACCAGCGAAGGAGAGCATCTGAGCTGGACTCTCAAATTTGCTTATGTCACCATACTCGGAGAGAATAACGGCTGCAGTCAACTCTCCAATACCTGGAATGGTGAGGATCGGTGGATTCAATCCGCGAATGCACTCAGAAATCTGTGCAGTGATCTCATCGATTTTGGCATCCAACTGGTTCTCTATATCAATGGTAATCTCCATCTGCTTGAGAAGGAAATCGTCGGATCTACCGACAGTATTCTTAGCCAAAGCCTTTAACTGAGCAAACTTAACCATGCTGAATTTTCCACGTGACTTTTTACGCAGCGCCTCGTAAGACTTAGCATTCATATTGGCGATTTTCTCCGGACTTTGGTAATGGGCCAGTATGTAAAGGGCCGTTACAGAGAACTTTCCGTCAAAGAAGGGTTTGAACTCCGGAAAAACCTTATCAAGGATGTTTGTAAGTTCCACAAGTTGTTTGGAATGCTGCCGAACCAAAGAATCCCGAAATCTTGTTAATGACTTTAACTGATCCATGTGATAGAATGACGGTGGATAGGGTTTGTACTCTACCGTCATGAGATATTGGGCTATGGATTGCGCGTCCAGGGAGTCGGACTTCGTATTTCTGAGAGATTTGCTGCGAACATATCTGGAAATAAGAAGTGGATTGAACTCCATGAACGAGAAGTTGTTGCTTTCAAGGAACATCTTCAAGTTATGCCCGTAATGACCGGTAGATTCAAACCCTATTTTCTTTTCTCCGTCAAGGGCATTCAGAAGATCCCTGAATAACGAAAAGCCCTCGCAGTCGTTATTGAAAGACCACGAGGATGTGATGACATCGCCAAGTTCGTCGATAATGGCGCAGTCATGCTTGAATTTTGAAATGTCGATTCCTACAAAGTACATTGGTTTCCTCCTTTTGAAATTTCGGCACTGCTGTTTGCCACAGAAAACTTGTCCATGGATTCACGCAAAAATGAAACGTCAAAGCGTTAACTAACTGATTACCAATTCAGACAAGTCACTGTGGTTTGAGTCACCTCGAACCAGTCAAGCTGTATAATTATAGATACAAATCCACAGTGCTTGTACTGATTATAACGCAGGTAGCTACTCCTGCGAAACAATCTTTTTAAGAGAGGAGAAGTAATAAAAACCACCCCTTTCGAGATGGTTTTTATTATACGTGAATATATGAGCCAGTTGAATATGATGGTCACAATAACCGACCGCAGTCAGGCCAAAAAGTTCAATGCCTTCTATTCTGAAAAGGGATTGGAGGTCTCCTTTAATACGGTGGGGCACGGCACAGCGGCCAGTGAGATACTGGACTATTTTGGCCTTGAGAGTAACGAAAAGGCAGTGATGCTCCATGTGGTCACTGACGACACATGGAAGGGCATAAAAAAAGCCCTGCGCACCGAAATGAAGATCGAGATCCCCGGTACGGGCATTGCCTTTACGATGCCACTAAGCAGTATCGGAGGGAAAAAGACGCTTAATTTCCTGTCCGCAGGACAAACATATATTAAAGAGGAGGAAACCTCGTTGAAGGATACAAAGTACGAGCTGCTGGTTATCATTGCAAATCAGGGCTACACCGAGCAGGTTATGGACGCGGCCAGAAAGGCCAAGGCGTCGGGCGGCACAGTCATACATGCCAAGGGAACGGGTAGCCGCGCTGCTGAGAAATTCCTCGGGGTCACGCTGGTGCCGGAAAAGGAAATGGTGTTTATCGTGGCCAGAAGTGATCGCAAGAATGAGATTATGCGCTCCATTATGGACGATGCCGGGACGGAAAGTCGGAGGCCAAGCG
>JAZSLC010000081.1:0-20064 GCA_045535175.1 Faecousia sp.
GCCGTGAAAATAGGTAACGCAAACACAAAGAACCAAGCTTCGGCTTGGTTCTTTTCTTATATCTAACATGATTCGTGTATGCCTGCAACTGTCCCCCGGACAGTTGCGGACGGCATGACGATAGTTGCTTCTAGCCGTGAAACCAGGTAACGCAAACATACTCCTTTGCATAAATTGGCCTAGAAATGTACTCTTGTAAAGATACCAATTAAGATCAGAATGACGCCTGCTACCCGGGTCCATAGGATTGTTCTTTTCGATACTTCGGCGCCTTTCGGCAAAACAGGATGAATCATCCACAGCAGACCGCAAATCCCAAAGCCAAGGCTTCGATATACCCAGGAATCGAATAGACCCGTCAGGATGTTTGCCAGAACGATAATAATAACAGAAATGATCATTTGGGCTTTGTATGTCAGTTTCATAGAATCCCGCTCCTTAGTTGCACAGTATTCACACATCCGTTGGTTGATGGTCCGTTATTTAATAATGGTTAAACAATAGAAAGACGGTCTTTGAGGATACCTTTTATCAGGCGTGTTCCAAATGGATGCATGATATATTTCTCTGATATGCTCTTCGGTCAATTCGATAATGGGGATTATTTTATTGTGAATATAGGGCCTGTCTTCGAATTCGTAGTAATCTGTCAGCCATACGTGCCAGAATTCAACGCAATCCGTATTTTTTAAGGCGGTTTTTATGTATTCAATCAATTGTTTAGCTCTGCCGTCCGTATAGTTCCATTCAAGGATTGCACCATAATCTTTATCTGTGTAGTCGTTTACATTATCAAATGCCAGTATGGAATAGTTTTCATCTGCGCCGCCATCATCAATGATGCCTTTGTCAATGTCTATGTGGACAGGGTATTCCTGTGATGGCAAATAATCTGCTAAAGGCGCATTGGATGCTAAAAAGATACAAGCACTCATGCAAACACACTCCTCTGTCCGTCGAGAATGTTACTTTGAACTCTTATAAAAGCTGTAACGGCAATCCGGCGCTCTAAATGGTGCCAGATCGCCGTTACGGTGTTATCTACGCATATTTTACTGTATGCTTATCATATATTCAATATAATTTTTGTAAACAATGTATTGTTTGTGCGATGATTGCAGAATGCAATTGTTCGGCCTTTTGATTGACGGTTTTCTTGATTCGTGGTATTATTTATATATAGATTGATACATAGGTGATTATATGAAGAAGTTTTTCCGTTTTCAAATTGGACTCAGAACCATTAAAACTGCTGTGGCTGTGATTATTTCCATGCTGCTGGTGGACCATCTGGGTACATCATCTTCTAAACTGATCTTTGCCATGCTCGGCGCCATGGCGGCTGTCCAGCCTAACTTCAAGTCCTCTCTTGAATCCTGCTTGACGCAGATTGTTGGTGTTTTGTTTGGCGCTTTGGTGGGTGTTTTTCTCCTTGCCATTCGACTGCCGTCCTTGGTGGCAACAGGCATTGGCATCGTTTTGGTGATTACGCTGTATAATACATTCCGGATTTCCTACTCGCCCAGCCTTCCTTGCTTCATTGTTGTTTTGGTCTGTACTACCCCGGATGCGCAACCAATGATTTATGCCTTTGAGCGCATTTGGGATACCACCATTGGCCTTGCTGTGGGTATGGCGATTAATACGCTTGTTTTCCCCTATGACAACAGCAGAAAGATCCGGAAGCTGGTGGAAAGCCTGGATTCGGAGCTGATTGCCTTTCTGGAGGATTTCTTTGACGGCGATGAGCAGCTGCCGGAAGTGCGGAATATGGCAAAGCAGATCGATGAAATGGCGGTGCAGCTGCGTCTTTTCTCCAACCAGAAACTGATTCTTCACATGAAGCGCCAGAGCCAGCAGCTGGAAACCTTCCGGATTTGCGAAGGCAAGGCCCGGGAGCTGATCGCCCGTATGGAAGTTCTCAGCCGAATGGAAAAACCCGGTCACCTGGATGCTGCCAACAGGGAAGCACTGATTGCAGCCGGTGCGGACATTGTGGAGGAGCAGCCTGTGGACGAGAAAACCGAACTGGATGTGGTAATGAATTACCACATCCGGCAAATCCTGAAGATCCGATCGGAATTGCTGGATGCGCTTGGGAAGCTTTAAGGAACGGTTTTGAGCAATAGTCTGGGTTATATCAAATCCATTGAATATGAAAAAACACCACCCATTGGGTGGTGTTTTTTGGCGGAGTGAGAGGGATTTGAACCCTCGCGCGCTTTTTAGACGCCTACTCCCTTAGCAGGGGAGCCCCTTCGGCCTCTTGGGTATCACTCCGAATGCATAAGAATAGATTTATTCGATTCATGCCAAGGTATTCTATCACGAAACCCTATGTTTGTCAAGAGCAAAAAGTGTAAAGTAGGAAATACCTGTAATACAATTGTTATCATTTCAGAGGATTATTTATTACATTCATATTCCACTTGCTTCGCAACAATACTGGCGTCTGATTAAGAATTATGAACATAATCAACTGTCGGATTACTTGCCGGTCTCCCGGCTGTATGTTTACGGATTGTTTTTGCTATGGTATACTAAATAAAGAATAGATCACTTATGGAAGGGAATGTTATTATGCTTAGCTTTGGTCAAAGATTAAAGGCAACCAGAACAGGCGCACACCTTACACAAGCCGAGTTGGCTGAAAAGCTTATGGTGTCGGTTCAGGCAATATCAAAGTGGGAACGGGATCTTTCTATGCCGGATATTGCCCAGATTGTTCCGATTTCTGCGATTCTTGGGGTCACAACCGATTATCTCCTGGGGGTTGGGGGAGATGAAGAAGCCGACAGAAAACACCTGTATGAAAAGATAACAAGCATCAAACAGGGAATTGAAAATGTGTATAGCCGCAATGACAATGCGTTCTATGATTGCTATATGCTTTGCAAAGAGCATATTCGAAAATACCCACTGGATTATGAGATCAAGCTATTGTGCGCAGACAACCTGGTACGATACATTTATTATGGGGGTGCTTCGAAGGAAGAGAAAGACAAGCTATATTCCCAAGCAATTGACCTTCTGAAGTCAGTAATCCGTTTTGACAGAGATACAACGAGGATCATTGATGCGAAACAAACGATTATTATTCTGTATCTATATCACAACGATTTTCTCAATGCCAAAGCGGTTGCAGAAGGACTGCCACAAAGAGGAAGCATCAGAGCATCCATGGAAATTGAGATATTTTCCAGATTAAATGATAATGACCGTTGTATTGAAATCGCCAATGATATCTGCATCGAGGCTGTTCATCATTATCTGAGGGCGCTTGCATTAAAAGCCAAAAGGTTATCGGTTTGCGGTGATGCAAGGAAGCGGGAGGCAATAGAAGCGTGGCGCGTTCTGATAGAACAGACGAAAGCCAACTATAGACTGCATCGGGACATAAAGATCCACACAAAATGGCTTTACAGTGCGCTCAATCATCTAGCCAATGACTATATTGCAATCTCTGAAATTGATAAAGCCTTTGATGTGATGGAAGAACTGACTCAGACACTGATTCATGATTACAGGGTGTGCAAAGAAGAAGGGAATATGGACGCGGCAGCGGAAATGAAAAGCAATTTCCGATTCTACCTGCATGGTTGCTACAACTTGTGTTATCCCACGGATGTCAATATTATAACCGACGACCCCAGATTCAAGAATTGTGAGCAGAGGCTTGTGCGGGTTGGTGAGTAGATTCGGATTTAAGTTATTTTCAATATCGTTGCAGTATGCGTACATGATCATCGGTCACAATCGCATTTTCAATGCCTGCACTTTTATGGCTTGAGAAGTCCATGACTTTCCTGCAATATCTGTCTGATATCCACACAAGGGTCAGGAACGGCATGGTACACAGTATTCCGGTGGTGTTTTTTATAGCTTGTTCCGCTTGAATCACCTCCCCGGTTTGAAAAGAAACCGGAGTGTCTTTGTCCTGCACTCAGTAAGGCTTCCTGAATTATTTCCATAAGTGCTATCCTTGTGGTATTGGGTTAGAATCACAAGTTGATCACTTTTCAATTGTCGAATCTATCTATGATCATATGATGTACCCAAAAATACAAATTGTCAATGTTGAAAGAATGAAAAACTAATCTTGCAGTGAGTGGTTCTGTGTGGTACAATATTCCAGTAAATACATTGAAAGGGTGGCAAATCTCATGGAACATAAATATGGATTTTCTCTCAGATGGATGGCGGTTACCTGTTTTGAACTTCGGTTCGGCAATACCACCGTCGTTTCGGACCCCTTTATTACCGAGTGCGATCAGACCGACCTTACCTGGGAAGATATTGAGAAGTGCGACATGATCTGCCTGAGCCATGCCCACTGGGACCATATCACCGATATCCCCAGACTCGGTAACAAATTCCAGCCGAAGATTCTTTGCGGAGAGCAGACGGCTCTGCAGGTGGCCAGGTGGCTCAACTACAATGCTACCTTCGTGTATCCTATGTATCCGGATACGGAACTGGATTTTGGGGATGTGAAGGTTCGGGCACTTTATGGCAGACATACCAACCTGAAAAAAGGACTCAATGACCTGACCGCCAAAATTAACACAAATCCCATTTGCAGTGCGGATCCCGGCATGGCCGCACTGCAGGAAATTGGCAGTTTTGAATACCGCAATTTCCTGTTCACACTGCCCAATGGCACAAAAATCCTGCTGTGGGGCAATAATCCCACGGTGGAGCAGCTGAGCATTTGTAAGGCCCTGAAGCCGGATGTCGCCATTCTTCAGCGGTCCGTGAATCCGGATGAGCTTGCCGAGAAGGCGGAATTCGCCGCTCAGATTGGCTGTAAGGTTTTGATTCCCCATCACCATGACTTCAAGAAGCCTGAGGATCCTGCTGTGATCAGTACTTTCCGAGAGGAATTCCTGAAGCGGGTGCCTGATGGTGTCTTCCTGTCTCCTGACCACGGCCAGTGGGTCGACCTCTAAGAAAACATTACTGGCGCAAACCCGTGGGTTTGCGGCAGAACTGTTATTCAGGATTCGGTGTTGGATTTCTTGCCCAACTTGCGCTTGGTGCCGTCAGGCTCCAGAATGTAGGTGTTGTCCAGTTGTCCGGTGAGGCTTGCTTTGACGGAATCAATGTAGATTCGGCGCAGCTTGTCCCGTTCGGTAAGTTCCTCGGGGGTCAAACCTTCGGTTTTGGCTTTCCGGGCCAGCTCGTTGATTCTGGCAATGACTTCGTTCATGTTCATACTGTATTCTCCTAAATATATCGATCTATCAAAATGCTGATGCGGCCCTTTTTGGTCTGACCGCCGATGCTGCGCAGGCGGATTTTGCCCAGCCCCCGGACGGATATTTTGGCTCCCTCGGGAACGGTTTTGTCGGCCTTTTCGCAGGGGAGTCCGTCGATGGCAGCCTTTCCGGCGGCAATGTGCTGGGCTGCCAGGCTGCGGCTGATCCGAAAACCGGAGGATATGACGCTGTCCAGCCGAACAGAAGCCACCGTATCCCGGATTTCTTTGGTTTCCGGTTCCGGTACGGATACCTCAGAAAGAGGAATGGGGGAGAGCTGTACTCTGGTTCGTCCTGCAGACAGCAGGTTCTGCAGCAGATAAGGGGCGATTTCGTCCGTTACAAAGAAATCACAGCTTCCTGTGCCTACACAAATATCACCCACGGCTTCCCGGGCAATGCCCATACCCATGAGGGCACCCAGGAAATCCCGATGGCTCAGGGGGTCCCCTTCGAAAAAGGTTGCCCGTAAACACACCAGAGGCCCATCCGGCTCCATTAAAGAGGATTCTACCATATAATCCGGCTGGAAAACCGCCATTTTTCGCTCGGCTTCCTCATAGCCGCCCCAATAGGTCAGGCCTTCCTGCTGTCCAAAGAGATACCGGGCCATTTCCTGTTCCCGGGGAGAGAGAAAGCCGGTGTTGGCGGGGATGTTGCGGCGCATTCCTGCGTTTATTTTGTCCCAGATTTTAGCCAGAAGCATCCGATCTTCGGGATTATGCGCTATTTTTTCAATGTTACTTCGATCCATTGTATCACCAAGTAGCATTATATCACAGTATTGCCGCAATGCAAGCAAGTTTTTCTTGAGTCTTTGGGGGATCTTTAGTATAATGGAGAAAGAAAGTTGGTGACACTATGGTGATTGGTATTATTGGCGGCGGTGCTTCCGGTATGGCTGCGGCTTTGGCAGCGGCGGAAAATCCCGGAGTGCAGGTGCTACTGTTTGAGCGTCAGGCCCGTTTGGGGAGAAAGCTTCAGGCAACCGGCAATGGCCGGTGCAACCTTACAAATCTCCATGCTCTGCAGCAGGGCTATCATGGAGAAAATGCAGATTTTGCGGATTTTGCTTTGAATGGTTTCTCCCCGGAACGGACCCTTCAGTGGTTCCGGAGCCTGGGCCTTGTGACCGTTGCGGAGCCTTCGGGCAGGGTTTATCCCTATTCCGATCAGGCAAACTCCGTGGTAGATATATTGCGGTTTGCCCTTGAAAAAGAAAATATCCATGTGGTTACCGGCGCAGAAGTTGGGAAAGTCCGGAAAACCGGGGATCAGTTCACAGTGTCCTGTGAGACGGAGAGCTATCTCTGCGACCGGGTGATCATTGCCTGCGGCGGCCTGGCCGGTACCAAGCTGGGGGGCTCCATGTCCGGGTATAAGCTTCTGATGAAACTGGGTCATCACAGTACCCGGCTGCGTCCCAACCTGGTGCAGCTGCGATCCGATTGGAGCGGAGCCGCCAGTTTGAAGGGCGTTCGCGCCAACTGCAGAGCCCGGATCCTCCGGGATGGAGCGCTGTTCCTGGAAAGCACCGGTGAGATTCAGTTTACCGAATATGGCCTTTCTGGCCCGGTGATTTTTGAGGTTTCCCGGGATGTGTGCCAGGGAAAGGGCAACTGGGTCTGCCGTTTGGATTTGCTGCCCATGATGGAAAAGCAGGAACTGTTCGGGGAGCTGAATAAGCGCAGAAAATCGAATCTTCCCGTGGATGAGCTGCTGACAGGCATCCTTCACAACCGGTTGGGCCGGGTTCTGACTCGGGCGGCGGGCGTTCGGAGCGGTTTGATTCGGGACCTCTCTGACGAAGACCTGGCTGCGGTCTGCGAAACGGTGAAAGCCTTTGATGTTTCTTTGACAGAGCCCATGGGAATGGACAACGCCCAGGTCACCGCCGGCGGCATTTTGACTTCGGAATTTTATCCCGAAACCATGGAAAGCCGATTGGTGAACGGACTTTATGCCTGCGGTGAGGTGCTGGATATTGACGGCGATTGCGGCGGCTACAACCTGCAGTGGGCCTGGAGTTCCGGGTATTTGGCAGGGAAAAGCGCCGGAAAGGAAACATTATGATCAGAATCAGAGAAATAGCCATGGCACCGGAGCATTCCGTCCATCAGCTTCCCTATGAAGCGGCCCGGCTGCTGCGGATCTCCAATTCCAAGATCCGGCGGCTCAGCATTGTGCGCCGCTCTGTGGATGCCCGGAAAAAGCCGGATGTGAAGATTGTCTACACAGTGGACGTGGCGGTGGAGGGCAACGAAGCCAAAATACTGCGGCAAAGCGGCTGCAAACGGGCCGCCATTGCTCCTGTTTCCTATTACAAGGTTCCCAAAGCCAAGGGGAGCTGTCCTCAACGGCCTGTCGTAGTAGGCTTTGGCCCGGCGGGAATGTTTGCGGCATTGGTGTTGTCCCTGGCTGGTCTGAAGCCCCTGGTTTTGGAACGGGGTGAGGATGCTGCCACCCGCCATGAAAAAGTGCAGCGGTTTTTCGAAACCGGTGAGCTGGACCCCGGGAGCAACGTGCAGTTTGGCGAGGGCGGTGCCGGAACCTTTTCTGACGGAAAGCTGAACACCGGTGTGAATAACCCCAGAATCGGCTGGGTACTGGAACAGATGGTGAAGGCTGGGGCTGGGGAAGACATTCTCTTTGATGCCAAGCCCCATGTGGGCACCGATGTGCTGCTGACGGTGGTTCAGAACCTTCGCCAGCGGATCATTTCCCTGGGTGGTGAAGTACGGTTTTGTACTCAGGTGGAAGAAATCTGCCGGGAGGGAGACCGGGTGGTTGGTGTTCGTACCACCGCGGGAGAGGTAATCCCCACCAACCATGTGGTGCTGGCCATCGGTCACAGCGCCCGGGATACCTTTGAAAAGCTGCTGGCACAGGGGATTCCTATGGAGCCGAAGCCCTTTGCCATGGGCGTGCGGATTGAGCATAAGCAGGAAACGGTGGATGCTGCCCAGTACGGCAAGGTGGACCCGGTTTTGCCTCCTGCGGACTATAAACTGGTACGCCATCTGGCAGATGACACGGTATATACCTTCTGTATGTGCCCCGGCGGTTATGTGGTGGCGGCTGCTTCGGAGCCCGGTCGTGTGGTGACCAACGGTATGAGTTATGCGGACCGCGGCGGCGAGAACGCCAATGCAGCACTGCTGGTGACGGTGAATCCCCAGGACCTTCCGGAGGAAGGTCCGCTGGCTGGAATGTATTGGCAGCGGCGCATTGAAGAAGCTGCTTTTCTGGCGGGAGGCTCCAATTACTGTGCCCCGGCCCAGCGGGTGGAGGATTTCCTGGCAGGAAGACCTTCGGCGGGGCCCGGTGCAGTACAGCCCACTTACCGGCCCGGTGTTCACTGGTGTGACCTTCACACGGTGCTGCCAAAGAAGATCACGGCTGCTCTGAAAGAGGCGCTGCCCCTGCTGGATCAGAATCTGAAGGGATTTTCCCATCCGGATGCGGTGCTGACGGCCCCTGAGACCAGAAGTTCCTCCCCGGTTCGGATTTTGCGGAACGAAAGCCGTGAGTCCAATCTGCGGGGCCTGTACCCTACCGGAGAAGGTGCCGGCTACGCCGGCGGGATCATGTCTGCAGCCCTGGATGGCATGATGACCGCAGAAGCCATTATTGATAGTCTGACATAAGAAAAAGAGGCTCTGTGAGCCTCTTTTTTCTATACCAATTTGGGGACGATCAGCACCAATAGAATCACATGAACAGCTAAAGGCGCCGGAATACCAAAGGCAAACTTAGGATGCCTGGTCTTATGGCGAAAGAGTTTCATGCCCACATAGGCGCCGAAGCTGCCGCCAGCAGCCGCGATGCCCATGAGGGTAGCCTCGGGAATGCGCCAGCGGTTTTGCCTGGCACGACGCTTGTCTGTAAGCATAAACAGCAGGCCTGCCGCATTGATTAAAATGAGATACAGGGAAAGCAGTTCCATAATATGTTCCTTTAGGGGGTATTTCGTTGAAAAAATGTTGGTTAATGATGCTGTTGTGCCTGCTGCTGGCAGGGTGTGCCCAACCGGCCTATGAAACCATGTCGGACCATTATGAATTGCCGGAAGACCTTACCGCGCGTCAGGTATCGCTGCTGCTGCCTCAGGAGGCGTCGCTTCTCTCGGAAGAGGGAAGTGATGACCAGCAGTTTTACCTTTGCAAGGATTTCACAGTGGCGGTGCAGACGTTCGCAGGCGGGGACTTAGGCCGGACACTGCGGCTGGTTAGTGGCTATGAGCGGGACCGGATAGCGGTCCTGGAGCTCCGGGAGGGTGATTGGAAGCGCTATGAGTGCGTTTGGGCCTCAGCTGGGGAACAGGGAGATCAGCTTTGCCGGGCGGTCATTCTGAATGATGGGGATTTTCACTATGTACTGACACTGGAAACCCTGGCGGAGCATTCTGCGCAGGTCCGGGAAGCCTGGCAGGAGATCGCAGGCTCCTTCAGTCTTGATACTGCGCCATAGCCTCAGCGCAAAGGGCCTTGCACTGCTCCACCACCGACTGAGGATAAAGAACCTTTGCCTTGGAACCGAAGCCGATCACCCAGCTGAGGAACATGGGAGAAACGGCCACTTTTACGGTGAAGTTGAAATACTCGTCATCCTCAGGAATCAGCATGGTATCTTTGCCGAACCGATCGATGACCACATTGATCAGGCTCTTGTGAAAGCGGAGTTTTACATTGGTTTCGTCGCCGGAGAACATCTGGAACAGTCGGTTGGCGTGCTGCTGCAGGGCTTTTCCTGTGAGCTCCGGGCAGGGTGTGCGTTTGATGCTGGTTACCTGGATGTGGGTCATCCGGTCCACACGGTATGAGGTAATGCCGTGGCGCTGGGAGTGTGCAAGCAAATAACAGTTTTCGTGATCCTGGCATAGTCCGTAGGGGCTTGCCAGGTATTCTTTTTCTCTGTACCGCTGCTTTCCACCGAAATCCCAGTCGAAATACCGGAAGGAGATCTGCAGGTTGTGGGTAATGGCTTCCTGGATGGCATCCACATTGTAATAAATGGATTCATTCATGCTTTTGACCCGGCCGGAAACCAGAATGTTTCGCTTCAACAGCTTGCCGTCCTGGGCGTTGCACAGCTGACAGAGCTTTTCGATCAGCTCTCTGGACTTCTTTTCGGTGAGGTAGCGGCTGGAATAGACCGCGTCAATCAGCAGCTTCAGCTCGTAACGCTCAAAGTTGCTGGCAGAGGCCAGGTAATAGCCGCCGTTGCGGCCGGGCAGAGAGATGATGTCAAACCCGTATTCCTGGAGGGCTTTGATGTCTGAGTAGATGGTTTTCCGGTCGCAGGAGATGCCGTGTTCCTCCTGGAGGTAGGAGATCAGTTCCGGGGTCCGGACAGGCTTTTGCTCGTGAGAATTTTTCTGAAGATAACCAAAAATCAGCAGTGTTTTCAGCTTATTTACATAGGCGCTTGCCATATTACCCCTCCTATGGTTCTTTTTTCTTTATTATAGCACGATCACAGAGAAATGGAAATGGAAAATTGCTTTTTTGCCGGGTTTGTGGTAAGATAAAGTGAAACATTTTTTGCCGTACTACGGGGAAGGGGAGTGTCGAATGCTGCAGGCAGGTTGCCATTTGTCCACATCGAAGGGATTTTCAGATACAGTGAAAACGGCCCACTCCATTGGTGCCAATACTTTTGCGTTTTTTACCCGTAATCCCCGGGGGAGTAAGGCAAAGGCTGAGGACCCGGCAGATGCTGCCCGGGCCATGGAGCTGATGAAGCAGTGGGAATTCGGTACGTTGGTGGCTCACGGCGCTTACACTATGAACCTTTGCACCGCCGACCCGGAAGGGCGGGACTTTGCGGCCTCTTTGCTGGAAGATGATCTGCGCCGGATGGCGATGCTCCCGGGGCAGTACTATAACTTCCATCCGGGCAGCCACGTGGGGCAGGGGACGGAGCAGGGGATCGACCACATTGTTTCGGCCCTGAAGAGGGCGTTGTCCCATGGTTATCCGGTGCAGGTGCTGTTGGAAACCATGGCAGGCAAGGGTAGTGAAATCGGCGGCCGTTTTGAAGAACTGAAGATGATCCTGGATGGCGTGGGCAACGATCAACTGGGTGTCTGTCTGGACAGCTGTCATGTCTACGATGGAGGCTATGACATTGTGGGAGATCTGGAGGGGGTTCTGGAAGAATTTGACCGGATCATCGGTTTGGACAGGCTAAAGGCGCTCCATCTGAACGATTCAAAGAATCCCTTTGCAAGTCACAAGGACCGCCACGATTGTATTGGGGCCGGCAGCTTGGGGATTGAAACCTTCAGAAACATTGTCTGCCACCCGGTGCTGTCCAAACTCCCTATGATTTTGGAAACCCCCAATGAGCTTCCCGGCTACGCCCGGGAGATTCAGCTTCTCCGGGAGTTGGCACGTTAACAAATTCATAATTTGACACCGAGGGGGTTTCGGTGTAATCTATCACTATCATTCAGTAAGGAGGTGCCCCTATGGAAGAATTGATCGGTATGTTTACCGGTGCCGGCAGTGCCTATGTCAATGTATATATTGCCATTCTTCGGTGGCTGGCACCTGCGTTGTCACTGCTGCTGATTCTGCGCTGCGTCAAGCCCCTGATGACCTTCCGCCGGGAACCGGAAATCTGGGCCTGGCTCTGCCCTGAGGGGGGCAAAAAGCTGCCCGTTACCCACTGGGAGAACATCATTGGCCGCCACAAACGCAGCGATATTGTCATTGATTTCCCCACGGTTTCCAGAAACCACGCGGTTTTGACCCGTTACGACGACGGAAGCTGGACCATCCGGGACATTAACTCCGCTTCTGGAATCCTGCTGAACGGCCGGCCGATCCAGTTTGATGAAGTGAAGCCCAGCGACACCATTACCATCGGCGGCATCGATATGAAGCTGCAGCCCATTTCTGCAAAGCAGGAAAAGCGCCTTGCCCAGCTGCGCACCCGGGCCGCCGGCCCGGCGGAGTCCTTTGCCAATTTGCTGCTGCTGACGGTGCTGCAGATCCTGCTTTGTATCGCTTACCTCTTCGGCAGCGGCGAGAAAGCCGGCTCTGTGGTGCTGGGTTTTGGCGGCATTATAGCAACTCAGTGGATTTTGCTGCTGTTTTATATGATGATTCGCAGAACCTCCTTTGAGGTGGAGACCATTGCTTTTTTCCTTTGCTCCATGGGCATGGCTGCCATCGCGGCGGTGAAGCCCCATGAAGCCGGCAAGCAGCTGGTTGCTATGGGTTTGGGCGTGGTGACTTTTCTGGTGGTGGGATGGTCTGTCCGGGATCTGGAACGGGCCAAGAAGATCCGGCATTTGGCGGCGGCAGCCAGCGTGGGCCTGCTGCTGATTACCCTGGTGTTCGGCAAGGAGTATTACGGCGCCAAAAACTGGCTGGTGATTGGGCCTCTGTCCATTCAGCCGTCAGAACTGGCCAAAGTGTGCTTTGTGTACGCAGGGGCCTCCACCCTGGACCGGATTCTCAGCAAGAAGAACCTCTTCCTGTTTATCGTCTATTCTGCGGCCCTGTGCGGCTGTCTGGCGCTGATGAACGATTTCGGCACGGCGCTGATCTTCTTCTGTGCCTTTTTGATCATTGCCTTTATGCGTTCCGGCAGCATCGGAACGGTGGCCCTGGCGGTGTCCTCCCTTGCTTTTGCGGGTGTGGTAGCTCTGAAAATTGCGCCCCATGCTCTGCGCCGTTTTTCTGTTTGGAGAAACGTTTGGGCTGATCCTTTGAATGCAGGCTATCAGCAAACCCGGGCCCTGATGTGCATGGCTTCCGGTGGCCTTTTGGGTATTGGCGCCGGGCGGGGCTGGATGAAGAATGTTTTTGCAGCGGACTCGGATGTAGTCATCGCCACCTTAGGCGAAGAGTGGGGCCTGATCATGGTGTTGATTCTCATTGTGGGAGTCATAGCCCTTGGAGTGTTTGCGATTCGCTCTACAGCAGTGGGCCGCAGCAGCTTTTACACAATCGGTGCCTGCACTGCGGCGGGCATTTTGCTGGTGCAGGTGATGCTCAACGCCTTGGGCACTGTGGATGTGCTGCCCCTGACCGGTGTTACATTCCCGTTTGTGTCCAATGGCGGCTCCAGCATGATGGCTGCCTGGGGGCTGCTGGCCTTAATCAAAGGGGCAGACACCCGGCAAAATGCCAGCTTTGCCGTGACACTGCTGAAGCAAAGGAGGGACAGCGAGGATGAATAGAATTGCATCCAGATCCTTGATCGTATGGATTTTGATTCTGGCCCTTCTGGGGGGCACGGTTTTTTTTGTGGTGGAGTATGTGTCCAACGCGGGAAGCTGGTTCCTGTTTCCCGGGTCTCCTCATGTTTACTCCGGCAATAAAGTGGGCACCGGTACCGTAACCGATGGGGATGGCTTACTGCTGCTTCAAATGGAAGGCGGCAGAAAGTATTCTCCCGATGCAGCCATCCGCAAGGCAACCCTCCACTGGGTAGGGGACCGGCTAGGGAATATCCAGGTCCCGGCCCCTGGCTATTACGCCGATCATTTGGTGGGCTACGATATGCTTAACGGGGCCTATTCCTATGGAAATACCGGCGGAACCATGAAGCTGACCATTTCTTCCAAGGTGCAGACCGCTGCGCTGGAGGCCATGGGAAGCCGCGTGGGAACCGTTGCGGTGTATAATTACCGCACGGGTGAGATTCTCTGCGCCCTGACCACCCCCACTTACGACCCGGATAATGTGCCCGACATTGCGGGTGATGAGACCGGTGCCTATCAGGGTGTGTATGTGAACCGGTTTCTGAAATCCGTTTATGTACCCGGCTCCATTTTTAAGATCGCCACCGCCGCTGCGGCACTGGAAACGGTTCCGGATATTCTCGGTAAAACCTTTGTATGCAACGGATCCTTCGAGACCGGTGACGGTGACGTCACCTGCGAAAGCGTTCACGGCACCCAAAACCTGAAAGAAGCCTTCTGCAACTCCTGTAACTGTGCCTTTGCCCAGGTGACGGCACTGGTAGGGAAGGAGCAAATGACCGCATACATCCAGCGGTTTGGCCTGACCGGCAAGCTTTCCTTTGACGGAAACACTACCGGAGCCGGAAACTACGATGTGATGGATGCTTCCCGGGAGGAATTTGCATGGAGCGGCATCGGTCAGCATACCAATCAGATCAACCCCTGCACCTTTATGACCTTCGTGGGTGCCATTGCAGGGGAGGGGACAGCCGCAAAGCCCTATGTTGTTTCTGAGATTTCCGATACCTACCGGGCAAAGACTCAGCAAACCGATGCCATGGTCTCACAGGAAACCGCCAGGATCCTCCGGGAGTTTATGCAGAATAATGTGGATACCAAATACGGAGCCCAGAACTTCCCGGGTCTGACGGTATGCGCAAAATCCGGCACCGGTGAGGTGGGCGGCGGAAAGAAGCCCAACGCAGTATTTACCGGCTTTGTGGCGGATGCCCAATACCCCCTGGCCTTCATTGTAGTGGTAGAAGACGGCGGCTATGGTGCGTCGGTATGCGTTCCGATCCTGTCGAAAGTACTCGATGCCTGCAAGATAGCCATGGACGGACAATGATGTACAAATTGCATAAAAATACACGGCTCAAACTGGTTATGTTTTGCAAATCAGCAAATTGACAAATGGAATCTGCTGGGTTAAAATAGCCATAAATCCAACAGGAGGTACCGATCATGACTACTGTTTATGGCTCTATGAGACAGTCTGATAATAGCTGCGCATCTTTTGCCGTGGCCGGTACTTCTGCGCACATTTGTGTAATTCTGGACACTGTTCTTCTGGCAGTGTCCATTTTTATTATTATTCTGTTGGTCCGCTTGCTGGTAGGTTTATAACTTAGCAACTCTTTTCGTAGTATATGAAAGGCGGTTGCGAAGAAGCGGCCGCCTTTTTATATTAAAAATGCAAATCAAAAGGAGAATTATTATGAAAAAGGTATTTGCACTCGTAATGGCCGTTATGATGGTCGTAGGTATGCTGGCAGGCTGTAATGCTGCCAACAATCCCTCCAAGAACAATGATAAGACCGGCGTTATTAAGGTCGGTACCAGCGGTCCCCTGCAGGGCGACTACGCTGTTTACGGCGTGGCTGTTGCCAACGGCCTGAAGCTGGCTTTTGAGGAAATCAATGCTCTGGGCGGCCTGCAGTTCGAAGTCAACGCACAGGACGACGAAGCTGACTCCGAGAAGGCTGTCAACGCCTACAACACCCTGATTGACTGGGGTATGCAGATTATGGCCGGTCCCACCACTTCCGGTTCCGCTGCTGCCGCTGCCGCTGAGTGTGTCAATGATAAGGTATTTATGCTGACTCCCTCCGCTTCCGATGCTGCTGTTATTGCTGCCGGCAGTAATGTTTTCCAGATCTGCTTCACTGACCCCAACCAGGGCAAGGCTTCTGCTCAGTACATCAAGAACAATGGCGTGGCTACTAAGGTGGGCGTAATCTACGATTCCTCTTCCCCTTACTCCTCCGGCATTTTCGCTACCTTTAAGGCTGAGGCTGAAGTTCTGGGCCTGGAGATTGCCGTAGAAGCCGACTTCACCGAAGATACCAAGGGCGACCTGACTAACCAGGTGACCAAGTGCCAGCAGGCCGGCTGCGATCTGGTGTTCCTGCCCATCTACACCGCAGAAGCTGTTAAGGTTCTGTCCGTTGCCAATGCCAACGGCTACAAGACCAAGTTCTTTGGCTGTGACGGTCTGGACGGCATCCTGTCCGTTGAGAACTTTGATACTTCCCTGGCAGAAGGTGTTATGCTGCTGACCCCCTTCGATGCCAATGCATCTGACGAGAAGACCCAGAACTTCGTGAAGAACTACACCGAGAAGTTCGGCTACGCTCCCAACCAGTTTGCCGCTGACGCTTATGACGTGGCTTACTTCATCTATCAGGCCTGCCAGAGAGGTGGCGTTACTGCCGATATGACCGCACAGGAGATCTGCGACATTCTGGTTCTGCAGATCACCTCCAGCACCTTTGACGGTGTTACCGGTTCCGGCATGACCTGGTCCGCTGACGGTGCTGTTTCCAAGGATCCCATGGCCGTTGTCATCGAAAACGGCGTCTACGTGGGTATGGAATAAGCTCCGGAACCTACATAGCATTTCATTTTCAGCAGCTGGACAGGGGGAATCCCCCCTGTCCGGCTTCCGCGCATCATTTGAGCGACAGTCCATGAGAGGCGTTTAATCAAACGCTTGTCATAGACTGTCGGGAAAGAGAGGAAGAAAGATGGGATTTCTTCAACATTTGATTAACGGAATGTACATCGGTGCCATCTATGCGGTGATTGCACTGGGCTATACAATGGTTTACGGCATTGCGAAAATGCTGAACTTTGCCCATGGCGACGTCATCATGGTAGGTGCCTACATTTCCTACAGTATCGCCAGTGCTTTGGGGCTGGGTGTTATTCCCGGTATCCTGATGGCTATGGTGGTCTGCACCCTGCTGGGTATCCTGATTGAGGGATTGGCTTATAAGCCCCTGCGTGGTACTTCCAGCCTGGCTGTTCTGATTACTGCCATTGGCGTCAGCTATTTCCTCCAGAACGGCGCTCAGTTGATCTGGGGCCCCGCCAATATCAGCTTTGACCACATCCTGGATGTGAAGCCTCTGTCTTTCTTTGATGGCCAGGTGCTTGTTTCCGCCGAAGCCTTCCTGACCCTGGCAGTTGCTGTTCTGGTTATGGTGTGTCTGTCCCTGTTTGTGAACAAGACCAAGATGGGCAAGGCCATGCGCGCTGTCTCCGAAGACCGGGCTGCTGCTCAGCTGATGGGCATCAATGTCAACCGCACCATTTCCGTTACCTTTGCCATTGGCTCGGCGCTGGCTGCCATTGCCGGTGTGCTGCTTTGCTCCAAGGTTTCCAGTGTCTATCCCACCGTCGGTGCCATGCCCGGTATCCGCGCCTTTACTGCAGCAGTGTTCGGCGGTATCGGCTCCATTCCCGGTGCCATGCTGGGTGGTATGCTGATGGGCCTCATTGAGACCTTTGGCAGCGCCTACATTGACATCCTTCCTTCCGATGCCATTGTGTTCATTGTTCTGATCATCATCCTTCTGGTGAAGCCTGCCGGATTGCTTGGCAAGCAGGTCCAGGAAAAAGTCTAAGGTGGGGGAGGAATTGCTATGATTTTTTTGGTTTGGCTGATTTATTTCCCCGGGCTGTTTCTGATTGGCTTCCTGCGCAACATCCTGGCCGGCATGGGCATCGAGATTCCCATGCTTCCCACAGTACTGCTCCATGGTTTGCTGTTCTTCGGTCTTTGCGCCCTGGGCAAAAAAGTAAAGATGGTTCTGAGAAAGAATGTTCCTTTCTCTGCCAATGAAAAGGCTGCCCACGGCAATCTGAATATCTACGGCATTGTGACGGTGGGCTTTACTGCCATGCTTGCTTTGAGCAACAACGGCATGCTGACCCGTGCTGTTACCGGCTATCTGATTCCCATTTGCGCTTATGTGGTGCTGGCTGTTTCTCTGAACCTGGTGGTGGGTATTTCCGGTGAGTTGAGCCTTGGCCATGCGGGCTTTATGGGCGTAGGTGCCTTTGCAGGCATCGTGGCTGCCACCTGCTGCATGGGCGTGATCGAGAGTAAGTTCCTGGTGCTGATGATTGCCATGGTCGTGGGCGGCATCTTTGCAGGCATTTTCGGCGTAATTGTTGGTGTTCCTGTGCTGCGGCTCCGGGGCGACTATCTGGCCATTGTGACCCTGGCTTTTGGTGAAATTATTAAGAATATCGTCAACTCCATGTATATTGGCCTGGATACCGAGGGCCTGCATCTTTGGATGGACAAGAGCAACGCCGTCCTGGAAGAGGGAGGCAAGATGATCATCAGCGGCTCCCTGGGTGCTACCGGTGTTCAGAAGATTTCTACCTTCACCGCCGGCTTCCTGCTGATTCTCTTTGCTCTGGCGGTTGTTCTGAATCTGATCAATTCTAAAGAAGGCCGTGCAATCAAGGCCGTCCGTGACAACCGGATCGCTGCGGAATCCGTGGGTATCAACGTAACTGCATTCCGTCTGAAGGCCTTTGTGGTCTCTGCGGTGCTGGCCGGTATGGCGGGTGCCCTGTTCGGACTGAACCTTGGCAGCCTCCAGGCTTCCAAGTTCGGCTACAATACCTCCATTGATATTCTGGTTTACGTGGTTCTGGGCGGAATGGGCAATATTTTCGGTTCCATTATTTCCACCGTTACATTGTATTTGATCCCCGAGTTCCTCCGTGGTCTGGCGGACCTGCGTATGATCATGTATGCCGTGGTGCTGATTGTGGTTATGCTTTGTACCTGGTCTCCCAAGATCAAGTCCTTCCTGCAGGTTACGAAGGCAGCCCTTTCTGAAAAAGTGAAGCGTGTCTTTGCAAAGGCAGCCAAGAAGGAGGTGTCCGACAATGAGTGAATATCCCCGTAAAATGGTAGAGGTCGTCAGTTCCAACTACCACCGTGAACAGGACGTTGGCAAACAGCCCGTTTTGGACGTTCGCAATCTGGGCATCGACTTTGGCGGACTGACCGCTGTGGATGGCTTTAACATGACCATCGGTCCCACCGAGATTTCCGGCTTGATCGGCCCCAACGGTGCCGGTAAAACCACCATCTTTAACCTGCTGACCAGCGTGTACCAGCCCACCCGTGGCAGTATTCTGCTGAAGGGCATTGATACCAAGGGTATGTCCACTGCGAAAGTCAACCGCATGGGCATCGCCCGTACCTTCCAGAACATTCGACTGTTTACGGAAATGTCCGCCCTGGACAATGTTAAGGTGGGTATGCACAACTCCATTAAGTGCAGCTTTGTTTCCTCGCTGTTCCGCCTGCCTTCTTACTTTAAGGCAGAGAAGAAGGCCGATCAGAAGGCTATGGAACTGCTGGAATTTATGGGTCTGGCAGATGTGGCCCATGTGAAGGCCGGCAGTCTTCCTTACGGTGTCCAACGCCGTCTGGAAATCGCCCGTGCCTTGGCCAGTGATCCCGCTATCATCTTGCTGGACGAGCCCGCTGCCGGTATGAACCCCAGCGAAACCGAAGAACTGATGCATCAGATTCGTCGGATTCGCGACACCTTCCATATCGCCATTTTCCTCATTGAGCACGATATGAACCTGGTTATGAACGTGTGTGAGGGTATTGTGGTGGTCAACTACGGCAGAGTCATTGCAAAGGGCACTCCCGAACAGATTAAGAACGATCCGGCCGTTATTGAGGCATATCTTGGCAGAAAGGATGAAGAGGAATGATTCTGAAACTGGATGATATTCATGTGTACTACGGTGCCATTCATGCTGTCAAGGGCGTTTCTCTTGAGGTCAATGAGGGCGAGATCGTTGCGTTGATCGGTGCCAACGGTGCCGGTAAGAGCACCATTCTGAAGACCATTTCCGGCCTGATGCATCCCAGAACCGGCACCATTACCTTTATGGACAAGGACATTTCCCATATGGAAGCCCATAAGCTGGTCCATCAGGGCCTGGCTCATGTTCCGGAGGGACGCCGTATTTTCCTGCAGATGTCCGTCCAGGATAACCTGGAAATGGGTGCATTTACCCAGAAGGAAGTGTCCAAAGAGGACCTGGAGCGGATGTTCACCCTGTTCCCCCGGCTGAAGGAGCGCCGCAAGCAGATCGCCGGCACCCTGTCCGGCGGTGAGCAGCAGATGCTGGCCATGGGCCGTGCACTGATGAGCCACCCCAAGCTCTTGATGCTGGACGAGCCCTCCATGGGTCTGGCACCCATTCTGGTGGATCAGATCTTTGACATCATCAGAGAGCTGCATGCCCAGGGTACAACCATCCTGCTTGTTGAGCAGA
>JAZSLC010000080.1:0-8382 GCA_045535175.1 Faecousia sp.
CAATGGGCAATTTTCTTCATTTCCTCAGCGCCAAGGCCGCGGGTGGTAACGGCAGCAGTACCAATACGAACACCACTGGTAACGGAGGGTTTTGCGGGATCCCCGGGAATTGCGTTCTTATTCAAAGTAATATGGTTTGCATCACAGCGGGTCTGCAGTTCCTTACCAGTAATGTTCATGGGACGCAAATCAGCCAGCATCAGATGATTGTCCGTACCGCCGGTTACGAGGTCGAAACCTTCTTCCAGCAACGCCTGAGCCAGAACCTTGGCATTGGACACAATGTTGTGTGCGTAGGTCTTGAACTCCGGCTGCATGGCTTCACGGAAACATACAGCCTTAGCAGCAATAATATGCTCCACAGGGCCGCCCTGGGTGCCTGGGAAAACGGCAGAATTGATCTTCTTGGCAAATTCCTCACGACCCATAATCAAGCCGCCTCTGGGGCCTCTGAGGGTCTTGTGGGTGGTAGTTGTAACGATATCGGCATAGGGCACAGGGCTTTCGTGGGCACCACCGGCAACCAGGCCGGCAATATGTGCCATATCTACCATAAACACTGCACCGACTTCGTGCGCAATGTCCGCGAAAGTCTTGAAGTCAATGGCTCTGGGGTAAGCAGAAGCACCGGCAATCATAAGCTTGGGAGAATGTTTCCTGGCCAGTTCCCGGATCTGATCATAGTCGATCAGACCGGTTTCGTGATTGACATCATAGGAAACCACATTGTAATACTTGCCGGAAATGTTGGCGGGGCTGCCGTGGGACAGGTGTCCGCCATTGGCAAGGCTCATGCCCATCAGGGTATCACCGGGCTGAAGCAGCGCCAGCTGAACTGCCATATTGGCCTGGGCACCGGAGTGGGGCTGAACATTGGCAAATTCAGCGCCAAACAACGTCTTAGCTCTCTCGATACAAATGCTTTCCAGCTCGTCCACATGGTGGCAACCGCCATAATAACGCTTACCGGGCAGGCCTTCCGCGTACTTATTGGTGAGAATGGAGCCCATGGCAGCAATCACCGCAGGGGAAGCAAAGTTCTCGGATGCAATCAGCTCCAGGCCGTCCTGCTGCCGCTGCAGCTCCAGACCCATAAAACCGGCAACTTCCGGGTCATAAGCAGATACAAAATCGATGGCGTTCAACAGTTTTCCGTGCATAGAATGGTCCTTCTTTCTAATAATTCATAAAAAAATGCAGCCCCGGAAAGGACTGCAGACACAAAGACGATTGGTCTTTAGAAATGTCTCCGTCCTTTTGCCTGAGAGATTCGGCTTCCGCCTTGCACCTTCGGCACACAACTTAATGTGATTCTCCGGAGAGTCCTCTTCCTTCCAGTCATACCCGAAGTGGGTTCATTCCTGA
Source organism: Faecousia sp. (assembly GCA_045535175.1). GTDB lineage: Bacteria > Bacillota > Clostridia > Oscillospirales > Oscillospiraceae > Faecousia. The sequence continues at coordinate 1,366 of JAZSLC010000080.1, forward strand.
AAGGTTTCTTCGGTAACTCTTCTCTGAAAGTATACACTCTATCCTGCCGGTTGTCAACCCCTTAATTCGTTCATTTACCAAAAGTGTTTGCCACATTGACCAAATCTTAGGAAATTGGGATTGCAATCAAACGCCAAATTTGGTATAATGTGCAAAAATTCCGAAGGAGATCGAATCATGCCAAGAAAACACATGGTATCGCACCATCCATTTCTGCTTGGAAATAAGCGGGATGTAGATATGACCGAAGGCAATATTATCCGGCATATTGTCACCTTCGCCATTCCCCTGCTGATCGGGAACCTGTTTCAGCAGATGTACAACACGGTGGACACCTGGGTCATCGGCAACTTTGTGACCAACAAAAACGCTTTTTCTGCCGTCGGTTCTGTTTCACCCGTCATCAATGTGTTGATTGGATCCTTCCTCGGTTTTTCATCCGGTACCGGCGTTGTCATCAGCCAGTATTACGGCGCCAAGCGGTATGCGGAAGTAAACAAGGCCGTGCATACCGCCATTGCTGCCACCTTGATTCTGGGTGTACTGCTTTCCCTGATCGGCATTATTTTGATTCCCTTTATGCTGGAATTTATGAAAATGCCTGCTGAGGTCGTGCCCGAGGCAACCACCTACCTGAGCATCTATTTTGCAGGGCTTTTAGGTCTGGTGCTTTACAACATCGGATCCGGAATTCTTCGGGCAATCGGTGACTCTACCCGTCCCTTCATCTTCCTGGTGATCTGCGCTGTCGTCAATACTGTCCTGGATCTGCTGTTCGTCATTGGTTTCGGCATGGGTGTCGGCGGTGTGGCCCTTGCGACCATCATTGCCCAGGGCATCTCTGCTGTATTGGTCATTTCTTCGTTGATGCGCAGTCAAACCTGCGTCAAGTTTACTGTTAAAAAGCTTCACTTCCATTGGGATATCCTCAAAAAGATTATCCGGGTTGGTATCCCCTCCGCCCTCCAGATGTCCATCACATCCTTCTCCAACGTGTTCGGCCAGTCTTACATCAACTATTTTGGGGCCGATTGTATGTCCGGCTGGGGTACCTATATCAAAGTGGATCAGCTCATTCTTCTGCCCATGCAGTCCATCGCCCTGGCCTGTACCACTTTTGTGGGCCAGAACCTGGGCAAGAATCTGGTGCGCCGCGCCAAAGCCGGTATGCTCCGCTCCCTGATCATCGCTGTAAGCGCCACTACCCTTTTAATCCTTCCTGTTGTACTTCTCGCCAAGCCTATCGCGGCCTTCTTTAACCCCAATGTGGCGGTTGTGGAATACGCCGTTATGCTGCTGCGGTGGATGTCGCCATTCTATGTGCTTTGCTGTGTCAACCAAATTTTTGCCAGCGCCCTTCGCGGCGCAGGCAACACCAAGGCCCCTATGATTATTATGCTGCTGTCCTTTGTGGGATTCCGGCAGCTGTATATGTTCGCCATGTCCCACGTCTGCAACGAGATTATACCCATTGCCATGGGCTACCCTGCCGGCTGGCTGGTTTGCAGCATCGCTATGTGGATCTATTACAGCACCGTTCCCCTGGATAAGACGCGTTTGGTGGATGACAAGCCCAGCAACTAAATGTAACACGCCGGATTCCGAAGAATCCGGCGTATTCTTTATTCCTGATTCTGTTGCTGCATCAGTTCTCTTTGGCGGCAGATCTCAGCCCAGGAAGGAATGGCTTCCAGACGCTGAGCAAGTTCTTTCATCACTGCAGGAATGTCAATACCCTGGGGGCAAACCTTGGTGCACTTGCCGCAGGCAATGCAGGCAGAGGGCTTTTCACTGTCAGGGGCAGCTTGAAGCATCATCACACTGTTCACCACGGGTGCAAACCGAATGTCAGAGCAAATGGACATCATGGTGGGAATATCGAGGCCCATTGGGCAGCCATCGCAGCAGTAGCGGCAGCCGGTGCAGGGAATGGCATTTTTCATACCATCAGCCAGTTCGAACAGTACAGCCATCTCCGTCTCAGAAAGGGGCTTTGCATCCGCAAAAGTACTGATATTATCGGTTACATGGTCCATATTGGACATACCGCTGAGAATCATCTTTACGTTGGGAAGTCCCTGCAGGAACCGGAAGCCCCAACTTGCAGTGGATGCAGCGGGCCGAAGCTGGCGCAGGCGGGGCGATTCAAAGTTTGCCAGTTTTCCTCCCCGAACGGGCTCCATCACCCAAACAGGAATCCCTCTGGCAGTGAGCATTTCATACTTGCGGTTGGCATCCTGCAAGGTCCAATCCAGATAGTTCAGCTGAATCTGGCAGAACTCCATGTGCTCACCGCAGATATCCAGGAATTTTTCCATGGTTTCCAGCCGACCGTGGGTAGAAAAGCCGAGGTGCTTGATTCTGCCCAGCCGCTTCTGTTCCAGGAAATAATCGAGAATTCCCAGTTCGGGGTCCAGATAGCGGTCCATGGACTTTTCGTAAACGTTATGGAGCAGATAGAAATCAAAATACTCGGTCCTGCACCTGCGCAGCTGCTCCTCAAAAATGGCAGCCGGATCATAAGATGCCATGATCTGATGACCGGGGAACTTGTCTGCCAGATAGTAAGATTCTCTGGGGTACTGACTCAGCACCTTGCCCATCACCCGCTCAGACATACCTCCATGGTAGGGCCATGCGGTGTCAAAGTAATTCACACCGTGTTCAATGGCATAACGAACCATCTGTTCCACCATGGCTTCATCCACTGACCCATCCTTTTCAGGAAGACGCATGGCACCGAAGCCCAAAAGAGACAGTTTCTTACCTGCAAATTCGCTGTAAAGCATTGCATACCTCTTTCCGACGCAAGTCTTTGTAATATATGTATTTTATCAAAGAATTCGAATCTTTTCAAGTGTGGAACAAGCCGAACCTATGACGCATAGAATGATCCACCAACTGTTTTGGAGGGATTTTCTGATGCAGATCGCATTACTTACCGCACTGGGCGTGGGAGGGGCCACCATGATCGGTGCGGTTTTGGGTTTTCTCATCAAACACATCGACCGAAAGGCTTTTTCACTGGCTGCAGGAATCATGCTGGCAGCCACCCTCTGGGGATTGCTGATTCCTGCTTTGGAACACGGAAACAGCATAACCGCCATTGCCGGCATCTTTGCCGGTGCCCTGCTGCTGGACGGGACGGACCGCATTCTGTACCGGGGGAAAGCATCGGCATCGGCAGATTCCAAGCTTCTGTTTGTAGCTGCCATTGCCATCCATAACTTCCCTGAGGGAATCGCAGCGGGAGTAGGCTGCGGCACCGGGAATCTCAGAGAAGCGCTGCTGATCGCCGCAGGCATCGGCCTGCAGAACCTTCCGGAGGGAATGGTCATCATTGCTCCTATGCTGGCTGCCGGCTACTCCCCCCGAAAAACCCTGATTGTGGCGTTACTGACGGGGCTTGTGGAGGTCATCGGGGCCACCCTGGGATATCTGGCAGTTTCCTTTGCCACCGCCATTCTCCCCTTTGCCCTGGCTTTTGCCGGGGGAACCATGCTCTATGTGATATGCACCGAGATGCTGCCTGATGCCAGAAAAGATCCATATTTAATTCTGGTGGGAGTTTCCATTATGATCTTGCTGAACAGCCTGCTATAGTCAGGAAATCACGAACCGCAGCACATACTCCTTGCGCACATCGAAGCAGTATTCGGATAGCGTTTTGGGCCCGCAGCTTCCGGTACCGATGCCCATCTGGAAGTCAGAAACGGTCACATAGGTGCCGGTTCGCTTTTCGTCGGACCGATGCTTCATAGAAAGCAGTTCCCGGTCAGAATAGGGCTTCACCCCCAGTTCAAAGGGTTTCCCCACAGCACGAATGGTAAATGCAGTGCTTCCGTCGCTCACAGTGACTTCCGTACAGTCGCAGCGGTTTCCGCTCTCCTGTGGACGGATATTGGGCTCGGTCAATTGCAGAACCTGCGTGCAGACCCGGTCGATCTGGGTGTGCTCCTTCATGTCGCAGTAGCTTTCCCCATTCCGGCCAACGTAAGTAACATCGTTAAATTCTTTACCCAGGAAGAAAGCCTTTCCGAATCTGGGCAGATTTCCTTTTCCTTTGATGCACTTCAGGCGGCTGGTCACCAGAACACCTTTTGCACATCCTTCGTAAGAATCGGTACAGAGGAATTCATGTTTGGGACACAGAATCTTATAAGTCATGTGCAGCACGCCGTTTTGAACACTGATTCCCACCAGCTCTTCCTTCTGCCTGGGGAAATCCCCAATGGCAGATCTATTGGAAAAGTCAAAATCATTGTCGGTAGGAGCCCGAAACAGTACCGTATAGGGCGTTCCTACGCTCAGATATTTTCCGTTTTTCACAAAGCGGAGCATCCCGTCCTTCAGTTCCACCCACTGGGGCAGCAGCCGGTCAGCCTTCACATCTCCAAGGACCGGAATCTTAAAAACCAACTGCTCCCTGGACACTTCCTGTCCGGTTCTTTTATCGATTACTGCAACGTTAACCCATGTATTGGACGGCGGACAATTGGGAATGCGCACCACCCGTTTGGTCAGAGGCGGAATATTCAGGCACAGCCCCATAGTCTTTCCGTCCGGATAGAGGAACCGCATTTCGTATACATCCGAAGCAGTAAAGGCGTTTGTATTGAAAACCTCATAGCGGCAGCCATCCAGATGACGAATCCGAAGGGGGCGGTACACATGGCGAATGAGCTTAGCACCGGTGGAGGGCTTTCTGTTGGGATAGAACAAACCGTCAACACAGAAGTTTTTATCATGCTCATATTCTCCATGATCCCCGCCATAGGTATATTCCCCGTTTTCCTGCTGCACTGCATGGTCCACCATTTCCCAGACACAGCCACCCATCAAGGAATCATACCGATAGATCAGTTCCCAGTATTTCTCCACTGCGCCGGGACCCACGCCCATGGCATGGGCATACTCACACAGAAAATATGGACGGTCATTGAGTGGCCGTTCTTTTCGCTTTTTGAGGCCCACCTTCTCAACCATTTCCAAGCTGGGATACATCTCACTTCCCACATCATAGGCAATTCTGGCGGAATGAATGGCACTTTCGTAATGGACCGGCGTAGCGGTGCGTTCTTTAAGCCAGTAGTACATGGCATCCGTATTCCGGTAACCGCCGGCTTCATTACCCAAACTCCACATCACAATGCCGGGATGCAGTTTATCCCGCTCGTAGAGATGCTGAACCCGTTCCAGATACCGGTCTTCCCACCTAGGATAATGACTGAGGGTGTTATAGGTCATCTTGAGCTGCTGGGTAAAGACACCATGGGTTTCCAAATCTGCCTCATCTACCACATAAAGGCCCAATTCATCACACCAATCCAGGAAAATCGGATCGGGCGGATAGTGGGAGGTGCGAACCATATTCATATTGTACTGTTTGCACAGCCGGACATCCCACTCCATTTCCCTGGGCTTCAGTGTATAGCCGTTTTTAGGGTGCGTGTCGTGGTGATTGACACCTTTGAATTTCACTTTTCTGCCGTTCAGCAGGAACAGATTCTTCTGGATATACACATCCCGGAATCCCACCCGCAGCTTCACGCAGCTGCCGGGCAGCTCCAGGTACAGATCATACAGCCGGGGCGTTTCAGCGGTCCACTCCAGAACTTTGAGATTTTCAAAGGACAGCGATATGTCTTTTCCCTGAACTGTCCGCTCCAGCCGGATGCCGTGGCCGGCCAAGGTCACCTTCACTTCCCCGGGAGCCGTTAAAACCGCACTGATATTGGCCCGATAGCCGTTCCCTGTTTTCTGAGCAGAGAAATCCACATCCCAAAAGTCCACCGGGTCCATTTCATACAGTAGTACATCCCGGAAAATGCCATTGTGCCGGAACATATCCTGACACTCCAGATAACTGCCGGTACACCAGCGGCGAACCACCACCAGCAGTTCGTTATCGCCCTTTTGGAGAAAAGACGTCAAATCGAATTCCGCCGTGTTATGGCTTCCCTCGGAATAGCCCACAAACTGACCGTTTACATACAGGTCCAGGCAACTGCTGACACCCAGAAAGGAAATCACCCGGGTCTTACGGTCCTCCAAATGAATGGTTTTCCGGTAAACACCTACGAAATTATAGGCTTCCTTGGGACGAATCCATCTGGGACCAATGCCATAGTCTGACCCTGCCATGCTGAAAATAGTACCTACCTGCTCGTCCTTCGGAATCTCCGGTGGCTTGAAGGGAAATTGATAGCGCGTATTGACGTAAAACGGCCGATCATATCCCCGCATTTGCCAGCAAGAAGGCACATCAATGGAATCAAAGGCAACCGACTCTGTATGCAGTACATCCGGCAGCTCCGCGGGATTTGGATAGAACTTAAATTCCCACTGACCGCTGAGCACCGTCACCTTGTCGGAGCAGTAGCGCCGGTCATTGATGGTGGCGCTGTCCGCCAGTTCCTTTGTGGAAAAAGGAATGAAATAGCTTCTGGGAAACAGTTTCCCCAGATGCTGAATGTCAAAACGGTGGTAGTTTTCTTTATTGATCTGGTAACGCACGCTTCATCACCTCACAAAAATCATAGCACACTTTTTCTCTGTTGTCGACCATTCTCCTGCAGAAACTTCTACTTATGCAGAAACCGCCCATCCATAAGGACAGGCGGTTTGTGTTTAAGTACAATCGCTGGTCTGCAGCATAATGCGGATAATCTCTTTATCCGTTTCGCTCATGCCATCCCGGGCCAGGCGGCCGATGTTTCGGATGGTGTTTTCCACACCCTTGGTGATAATGCCGTCGCCACCGTAGAACTGGTGACCGCTGCGCATCATCTCGTAGCCCATAATACCGGCTTCCACCGCCATGGCGATTTTGGCTGCACAGGAGGGCTTTGCACCGTCACAAATGGTTCCCGAAAGAATGGCAACCGCGTTCACCAGAGTATGGGCAATCTCATAAAACCGGCCACCCTGAAGGTAACAAATACCAACGGCGCTGCCGCAGCCGGCACTGATGGCGCCACAGTAAGCAGAAAGACAGCCAATGCCGGTCTTCTGGTG
>JAZSLC010000194.1:0-4714 GCA_045535175.1 Faecousia sp.
CATTCAGGAGATCCAGAGAAAATACGAAAACGACAAGCAGAAACAGAACGAAGCCATTCAGAAGCTTCAGCAGGAAGAAGGCGCAACCATGGGCTGCGGTGGCTGCCTGTGGAGCCTGGTTCCCATGCTGATCCTGATCCCTCTGTATCAGGTGATCCGTCAGCCCATGGTTTACATCCTCCACGAAACCGCAGAGGTTACCGAGCAGATCATTGCTGTGGTAAAGGCAGGACTGCCTGACTTGTTTACCCAGAATAACTATTACGATCAGATCATTGCTGCCAGCAGTGAGAATATTCAGCAGTTTACCGCAGAACTGGCGGGAATTGTTGCAAATGAGCGGACCCTCAGCGGTCTGAACTTCCGCTTCCTGGGCATCGACCTGGGCCAGATTCCTCAGTACAATATCTTTGCTTCCACCTGGAAGTGGGATTGGAATCACATCGGTGCTACCCTGATCCCCATTCTGTCCGCCGGTATCAACGTGGTTTCCATGCTGCTGAGCCAGCGGTCCAACGATTCCGTCATTACCGATAAGGACGGCATCCAGGACAAGGAAACCGCCGAGAAGTCCCAGTCCGCCCAGACCAGCAAGATGATGATGTGGATGATGCCCATCATGTCTCTGTTCATCGGCTTTGGCGTGCCTGCCGCCCTGTCCCTGTACTGGTTCATCGGCGGTGCCGTGGCCATGGTGGAAAATGAGCTGATGACCCGTCACTACCGCAAGGTTTACGATGCAGAAGACGCAGAGCGCCTGAAGCGCCGTCTGGAAGCCGACCGCATCGAGGAAGAGAAGGAACGCCTGCGGGCTGAGCGCCGTGCCGCCAACCCCGAGGGCATCACCGAAAATACCAGCAAGAAGAAGCTGGCTCGCCGTCAGCAGCAGGAAGAAGCTGCCGCCAGAGCCGCTGCCGCCAGAGAATATGCCGCCAAGAAGGGTCTGCCTGCCGAGGAAGAAGAATCCGGCACCACTGCCCTGTCCGGCATTTCTGAGCGCCCCTGGTGCAAGGGTCGTGCTTACGATCCCAACCGCTACAACACCGAGTCCACGGAGGAAGAATAATCAATGGAAAAGATCCTTATCACTACCGGTAAGACCATTGACCTGGCCATTGAAGCGGCCCTGGCCCAGCTGGGTCTGGAGCGGGACGATGTTTCCGTTCAGGTTCTTGCCCAGGCAAAAGCCGGTTTTCTGGGCTTTGGCGCCAGCCCCGCCAAGGTTCAGGTCACTTACGAAGCACCCGATCCGGTGCCCGAAGCTCCCAAGGTGGCCTTGTCTTCTGCTTCCCGCAGCAAGCCCAAGGCTGCTCCCGTAAAGAAGCCCCAGGCTCCCAAGGAAGAAGCCCCCAAGGCCGCTCCTGTGAAGCAGGAAGCGCCTAAAGCCCCTGCCAAGCCCGAGGCTCCCAAGGCAGAGACTCCCAAGGCCCCCGAAAAGGCCCGTCATCCCAGGAAGGAAGAACCCCCCAAGACCCCCAAGACCCCTAAGGCACCCAAGGCTCCCAAGGTCTATGTACCCGCCGAGCCCGGCAGTACCGAGGAGAAGATCGAGCAGTTCCTGAAGGGCCTGCTGGAGCACATGGGCTCCGATGCCGTTCCTCATGCTGTGAAGGTGGACGAGAACACCTATAAGGTGGAGCTGGTGGGCAGCGATCTGGGTTACCTGATCGGCCGCCGGGGCGACACCCTGGATGCCATCCAGCATCTGGCCAACTACTCCGTCAAGCGGGGTGTGGAAGGCCACATCCGCATCAATGTGGATGCCGAGGAATACCGTGAGAAGCGGGAAGATTCCCTGCGCCGCTATGCCCGGAAGAAGGCCCAGCAGGTGCTGAAGGCCCGCCGCCGCACCACTCTGGAGCCCATGAACGCCTACGAGCGCCATGTGATCCATGCCACTCTGCAGGAGATGGAGAACATCACCACCTACTCCACCGGCACCGAGCCCAACCGCCGTGTCGTCATCGAGTACGTAAGATAATCCTATAAAACACCGAACCCCCACGGCTCCAAAAGCCGTGGGGGTATTGCTTTACATTAAACTGCGGTTTCTTTCGGGTGGGCTTCAAAAAAGCGCTTTCGCTCCCAGCTTGCCAGGATGAAGAGTACCAGATACAGCGCCAGCACCACCGTGTTGACTACTGCGGCAATCCGGAAGGCCGGGACGTAGCTGCCGGTCAGGTCGAAGCAGGTGTTGGAAATGGGACCTGAGAACAGGCTGGCAAGGGAGCAAAGGGCCAGGAGAATGCTGTTGGCGCTGAGACAGCCCCGGTAACCGAACAGAGGGGCCGAAAGCAGAGGTGCCATCAGGGCGGTCATGCACATTCCGATGGAAAACAGCACCACGGCCACATAGCAGAGGGCCAGATTGTCCGTAGCACACAGGAGGAACTGGCCGGCCACCGCGCAGGCCATACTGAGTACGGTCATGGTTTTGGCTCCCAGCTTGTCGCTGAGGCCGCCGAAGATCAGTTTGGCTGCTGCCAGGGTCAGCATCAGGAAGCTTTGCATGGCTGCAGCGGCCTGGGGGTCGAAGCCCTGGGCCCGGAAATGGGGAACCAGAACGCCGCTGGTGATGTAAATGCAGACACAGCTGACCAGGGTGCACAGGCACATCAGATAAAAAGAGGGGTGGCGCAGCAGCTCTTTGGAGCTGTAACCGGGCCAGTCGTGGGTGCCTGGACGGACAGCTTTCTTTTTGCCGGGGATTTCGCCGAAGCCGAAGGGCCGCAGACCCATTTCCTCCGGCCGGTCTTTGATCAGCAGGTACAGAACCCAGATCACGGCGGTGATGCCGGCGGCTACCAGATTGGCAACACGCCAGCCGGTGGTTTCGATCAACTCTGTCAGAACCATGGTCATCAGGCTGCCGCCCAGACCGGAGGCCATGGACACGGCACCCACCACAAGGCCCTGATGCTTGAAAAACCAGTTCTTAATAAGGAAGACGGCACCGGCAGTGAAGCTGCAGCCATAGCCCAAGCCAAAGAGAATCTTGCTGAAGGTGTACATGGCAAGGCTGTTGGCGCTGGCGGTGACCACAAAGGACCCGATGACCACCAGCAATGAGACCATGACGCAGCGCTTGTAGCCGAATTTCCGGAACAGCCAGCCCGAGAGCATGGTGCCGGTGAAGCAAACCAGAGTGTAGGGAATAGTTGCCATGGAGAAGCTGCCCCGGGATACACCCAGCCCTTCGGAAATGGGGATGATGAACACACTGGCACTGTTGAGCCAGCCGCCATAGATGATCATCTCCAGAAAAGCCAGAAACGCAATGACCCAGTGATAATGCTGTTTCAGTTTTTTGAGCATAGCAAAAACCTCCCATCGGGAAAGCGGCTCATTTTCATGACCACTATACCATGGAAGCCCGGTTTTACAAGTCCCAATTTTTCCCGAATTATCTTAGTTTTTCCGGTATTTCACCCGGGCCTTCGCATACGCAAAAGCGCCCCCCGTAGAGGAGGGCGCTTGGTGTTATAGGGGAATCAGCAATTACAGCTGGGGACCGGCGGCAACCAGGGCCTTGCCGGTTTCGTTGCCGGTGTACTTGGCGAAGTTCTTGACGAACCGGGAGGCCAGATCCTGAGCCTTGGCTTCCCAGACAGCAACATCAGCATAGGTGTCGCGGGGATCCAGGATGGCGGGGTTCACGCCGGGCAGGCTGGTGGGAACTTCCAGGTTGAAGTAGGGGATCACCTTGGTCTCGGCGTTCTTGATGTCGCCGTTCAGGATGGCGTCGATGATGCCGCGGGTATCCTTGATGGTGATGCGCTTGCCGGTGCCGTTCCAGCCGGTGTTGACCAGGTAGGCCTTGGCGCCGTTGGCTTCCATCTTCTTAACCAGCTCTTCGCCGTACTTGGTGGGATGCAGCTCCAAGAAGGCCTGGCCGAAGCAGGCGGAGAAGGTGGGGGTGGGCTCGGTGATGCCGCGCTCGGTGCCGGCCAGCTTTGCGGTGAAGCCGCTCAGGAAGTAGTACTGAGCCTGCTCGGGGGTCAGGATGGATACGGGAGGCAGCACGCCGAAGGCGTCGGCGGACAGGAAGATCACGTTCTTGGCAGCGGGAGCAGCGGAAACGGGACGAACAATGTTCTGGATGTGGCTGATGGGGTAGGACACGCGGGTGTTCTCGGTGACGGACTTGTCGTCGAAGTCGATAACGCCTTCGGCATCCAGGGTCACGTTCTCCAGCAGAGCGTTGCGCTTGATGGCGCCGAAGATGTCGGGCTCGGACTCAGCATCCAGGCCGATGACCTTGGCGTAGCAGCCGCCTTCGAAGTTGAAGACGCCGTTGTCGTCCCAGCCGTGCTCGTCATCACCGATCAGCAGACGCTTGGGGTCGGTGGACAGGGTGGTCTTGCCGGTGCCGGACAGGCCGAAGAACAGAGCGGTGTTCTCGCCGTTCATGTCGGTGTTGGCGGAGCAGTGCATGGAAGCGATGCCCTTCAGAGGCAGGTAGTAGTTCATCATGGAGAACATACCCTTCTTCATTTCGCCGCCGTACCAGGTGTTGAGGATAACCTGCTCACGGGAGGTGATGTTGAAGGCTGCAACGGTCTCGGAGTTGAGGCCGAGTTCCTTGAAGTTCTCAACCTTTGCCTTGGATGCGTTGTAGCATACAAAGTCGGGCTCAAAGTTCTCGAGCTCCTCCTCGGTGGGATTGATGAACATATTCTTCACGAAGTGTGCCTGCCATGCAACCTCCATAATG
>JAZSLC010000168.1:0-4179 GCA_045535175.1 Faecousia sp.
GGCGGTGATGGTGATGGCCAGGACGCTGCTGCCGATGCTGCCCAGGTAGTGGCCGGAGATCTGGGCCAGGGCGATGCCGCCGTTTTCGCTGGTCTCGGAGAGGCCTCTGGACTGGGTGCCCATCAGAATGGTAGCGATGTAGATGATGGCCATCAGGATGCCGGTGATGATGCCGGAACGGAGCACGTCCTTTGCAATAGCGGTATCTTCCTGAACGCCCATGGAGCGGATAATGTCGATGACCACGATGCCGAAGGCCAGACCCGCGATGGCGTCCATGGTGCCGTAGCCTTCAATGAAGGCGGAGAACAGGGCGCCGCTTTCGTAGGCAGCGGCGGGGGCAACCTCAGAAACCTTCGCGCTGGGGTCCAGAAGGGCAGCGACGACCAGAATGGCCAGAAATACCAGGAAAATGGGGTTGATGATCTTGCCGATCCACACGGTGATGCCCGCGGGCCGCAGGGAGAAATAAAGCACCAGAGCAAAGAAGATGGCGGAGAAAATCAGCAGCGCCAAGGTGGCGGAGAAGCCCCCCAGCATGGGCTCGATGTCGGTGGTGAAGGAGGTGGTGGCGCAGCGGGGGATGGCGAAGAAGGGGCCGATGGTCAGGTACAGCAGGCAGGTGAACACATAGCCGTAGCCCTTGCTGACCTTACTGGACAGCGCCTGCAGGCCATCGGAATGGGTGGAGCCGATGGCGGCAACGCCCAGGATGGGGATGGTCACGGCGGTGATGATGAAGCCCAGCATAGCGGGGATCACATTGCGGCCAGCCAGCTGGCCCAGGTGCACCGGGAAAATCAGTTTGCCCGCGCCGAAGAACATGCCAAATAAGGTCAGGGCCACAAGAAGCCGCTGTTTGATGGTAAGCCGGTTGGTCATAGGAAATACCTCCTTTTTCTTTGCTGCTATTTTACCATCCCTCTTGCCATATGAGAAACGCCGGTTTATAATAAGGGTATGAGAAAATGTAATATACTTGAAATGGAGGACGGGTTATGGACAGCAAGAAACTGGAGATTCTCATGACCGCCGCGGACCTGGGCAGCTTTACCAAGGCCTCCGAGGTGGTAGGCTATACCCAATCGGGCCTGACCCATATGATGGACGCCCTGGAGCGGGAGGTGGGCTTTCCCCTTCTGCGCCGCAGCCACAACGGCATTTCCCTCACGGAGCAGGGAGCCGCCCTGATGCCCGCCATCCGGGAGTTTCTCCAGGCCAACGCCAACCTGGAAGAGCAGATCCGCGCCATCGCCGAGCGGAATACGGAAGTGATCCGGGTTGCCGCCTACGCCAGCATCGCCATGCAGTGGATGCCGGAGATTCTCTACCGGTTCCGCCGCATCTGCCCCGAGGTGGACGTGGACCTGCGAATGGTGGACCACGCCCTGGAACCCTTTGTGCTGCTGGAGCGGGGGCAGACGGACCTGATTCTGGCAAGCCGCCAGAATTACGGCTTCTGCAGCTGGATCCCCCTGTACGAAGACCGGATGTACGCGATTCTTCCCAAAGACCATCCCATGAGCGGCCGGGAAACTTTCCCCCTGGAGGCCTTCGCCGGGCAGGAATTCATCATGCCCTACGGCCGGTTTGACATCGACGTGAAGGCTGCTCTGGACCCGGTGGGGGTGAAGCTGGACCACCGGATGACCCGGGTGGACGATGAAACGGTGATTCGTATGGTGGGCAGAGGCCTGGGCGTATCCATGATGACGGAGCTGATGATCCGGGGCCGCCTGGACGATGTGGTGTGCCTTCCCGTGGAACCCCGGACTATCCGGGAGATGGGCATGGGCACCCATAACCGCCGGAGCGAAACCGAGAACATCCGGAAGCTGAAGGACTGTATTCTCCGCTTCATCGCGGAAAAATCCTCCCGGTAATTCCAAAGCAAAAAAGTGCCGCCCAAGGTAGCATCCAATAAGACAGTATGAAAACTACTGACATAGGGTAGCTGCCAAGCAGAGTGCAGCAGCAAAAACGAGCGATATCCGGTTCATTATGAACGAGATATCGCTTGTTTTTCTTTTGTCCAAATCAAATTATGACGAAACCCGCCAGTGCTGGCACACCTTACGATGCCAATCCTGGCGGATTTTCACATTTTTTCAATTAAAGCAAAAACAACTGCTTGCTGCTCTTCACTTAATCTTGCCCAACGCTCCAATAGCTTCTGCTGAGAATCAGTCAGCGAAACAGGTGCATCGACTTCGACAAATAACGGAATAAAAAGAAAACCGTCTATCTTGAAAACAACCCCAAAACTGTTATATAATTAAAGAAGAAGGTTTGAAGCAAGTGAGATTATGACATATTGCGTTATCGCAGAAATTACCTAAGGAGAACGAATTGCCATACCACTTAAGCGGACCGGTTCGCAATGACAGCTAAGAATGAAAAAAGGAGGATAATTTATGAGTTTTTTGAAACGGGCCATTCGGGATGCCGTCAGTCAGGGTATCAGCAAGGGCATCGGCGATGCCGTGGGCAAGGCCGTCCGGGAGGTGGTGGAACCCAGGGCCACCGAGTATGCAAACAAAGCTGCTGACCGCTTTGACCAGGCGGCGGGCAATGCCGCCCAGGAAGCAAGAAAAACCACATCCTCTCTGGAGGGTGCCTTTGCCAATCTGGAACGCTCCATGCAGTGCTATGCCACCCAGATGGGCAAGAACACGAAGATCTGTCCCGGCTGCGGCCAGCCTACCACAGCGGAAAAGACCTTCTGCCCCGCCTGCGGTGCCAAGCTCCCGGAGCAGACCGTAGCAGAAGGCGCGGTTTGTCCCTCCTGCGGCAAGCAGAACACCATCGGCACAAAATACTGCGAAGACTGCGGTACCAAGCTCCCTGCGGCAGTTGCCGAGGAACAGGCACAGAGAGCAAAGGATGAAGCAGAACTTAATCAATGGGACACCATGCTTCCCCAGTATCCCAAGTGGACCTGTGGCGGCAGCGAATATAATCTGGAAGAATATGACCCCGGTGTGATCTACTTCTCCGCAGGCTATAACGGCGACACCAACGCCGCCCACCGGGCCCTGGAGCAGTACCGGCAGATTCTGATCGCAGACGGTTTCCGTCCCGCAGGCCAGTACCCCAGCCCCGGACAGCTTTTCAAGCGCATCGACGGTGTGGTGTACAATGCGGACACCGAGCATGGCTTCGAGGGCGACCCGGACCGGCTGTCCATCGGCTTCTGCATCCGGGAACCCCATGGTGGCTTTGACTATGTAAAACCGGAGCCGAAGAAAAGCAGGGACATCGGTTTGGATGACCTGAAGGATCTGAAAAAACTGTTTCGCCGATAAGGACAAAAGGGCGGTGACCAATCCGGTCACCGCCTCATCTCTTTTTACGGAAAAGTATGCAAGATTCAAATTTTATCCACACTTTGCACTCCGGAAAAATTATTGATAAAATTTAGCAAACATGGGAACCATTTGTCCTTAGGAACCAGGGCGCACTTCTATACATGGTCTGCGACCATGTAGTGCGTCCTACGGAGTTTACAGCGAAGATATCTGAATATCCTCGCTGTCCTGCATCACTTTTGTTCCGTACAAGAGGCTGCACCCCTTGCGATGCTTCGCATCTATCCTTGCCCAAATAGGGCACAACCATAGTTCTGACGAACCGCATTTGTTCCCTATTTTCATTTTCAAAACAACAATCATAGGAACATCATTAAAGAGCTCTATTTGAAGGACAGCTACAACTACATTGGCATTCTTCCTGCAGCATTGCTCTAATGATATGAAAAACGGGAAATGGCATGACCGAAATCATGCCATTTCCCGAAAACAATACACTGTTTTATTGGACAGCGCCGCAAGGCGGCACGTTTTTTTCGTTTCTTTGGTTTTCGTATAGCCCTCCGGCGGTTTCGATGATATAATGAGACCATCCAATATAAGAAAAGGGATGACGCAAATGTACGACATTCTCATCAAAAACGCTTCCGTCGTTGACGGCACCGGCAAACCCGCCTTTTCCGCTGATGTGGCAGTGAAAGACGGCAAACTCATCATGAACCCCCAGGGCGACGCAGCCGAAGTCATTGACGCTTCCGGTCTGACCCTGTGTCCCGGCTTTATCGACGTCCACTCCCACGGCGACAGCCTGTTCGGCACCAGAGCCGGTCAGCTGTCCAAGACCAATCAGGGCATCACCACGGAGCTGACC
>JAZSLC010000010.1:0-9373 GCA_045535175.1 Faecousia sp.
ACGATACGATCACGTAACGAACCGAGCGGGGCTAACGCGTGACGATTACCTCCCACATAGCGCACGAATTGCCAGTCCGGGCTCCGGTGAAAAACGGATCAAAGGAATCCTGCGTAACGAACCGAGCAGAGCTAACGCGTAACGATTATCTCCAACCTATGCACGAATTGTCCGCGGCGACTCGCCGCAAAAGAAATGACCCTTGACTGCGGTGATCCATCCGATGCAGCCAAGGGTCATTTCTGTTCTGTCTTATTATCTAACATCCTTGATTAACCTCTCTTTCTACAGGATCAATGATCTTTCTTTCCTGAAATTTCTTCCGCTCCACCATCATTTTGTCACTTGTTTTCTCATCAGCGAGAAGTGCTTGTGTGTGGGAACTTTTTTCTTTTGAAGGAAGACCATTGGGTTTGTTCGGCTCCGTTGGATCTGTGTCAGCAAAAAACCTGATGTGTGGTGATTCGTCGTCTACTACTCGTCACTTCTATGCGATCAAACAGGTTGCTTCCGGCCTTCGATTGTCTGCCGGAAGTTTTTCCCCTGGCTAATCTTGGGCTTAATCAACTGATCTTCGTTCGCTTGTGATTTTTGGCTGACATTGGTTGTTTGGAGCCTTGAGATTTACCTGTACATTGGTATCACCTCTTTGTGTCTATAAGATAACACAAAGAATCTCGTTTTTCAATATGGAATACTGTACAAACTAACTAAAATATGTTTGTGCAGAATACAGAAATACATATATAGCGGACAAAACCTCATTGACAGAACAGCACCTTTTATGATACGATGAATCTGTTGGTGGTCTGCATGGCCGACAGTAAATTCGCGCAAAGGTTGGTCTGGTATCGTTCCAACCTGCGCCGCCCGACCATCAGGGATCCTTCTGACCGTGTCCCTGCAAGAAACCTGCCGGGTTCCTCCCGGAATACCACCGCAGCGAAAACCCATTCTGAATATAAGAAAACACAGCGCTTCGGGAATTACTCTTCCTCAAAGCGCTGTGTTTTGCACCGGCGATAGGCTCTGCTGTTTTCCGGCTTTCGGGTGGCCGGATTCAGGCTGCCCCAGGTGCTCCGCCTTGCGGCGTTCAGCTCCCGCTGCTTCTTTTTCGAGAGCTTCTCAAAGGGAATGTGCTTCATTGGGTAACCTCCTTGCGGTTCGTGGGGCCAATTATACATCCGGCGAAGTGCTCTGTCAATCTTGCAGTTTGTTAAGGGCTGTGGTATACTTTCGTCCAGGAAAGGATGTGGACCCATGGTAAAAGAACTGATTCACGACCCCATCTTGCTGGGACGGACCTCTGCCCCGGCTACGGAAGGGGACCTGCAAACGGCAGAGGACCTGCTGGATACCCTGAAGGCCCACCGGGAAACCTGTGTGGGCATGGCGGCCAATATGATCGGCGTGCAAAAGCGTATCATCGCGGTGGACGACGGCGGGACCTATCTTATGATGCTGAACCCGGAGATCCTGAAAGCATCGGACCCCTACGAAACCCGGGAGAGCTGCCTTTCCCTGCTTGGAGGCCCCCGGCCTGCAAAGCGCTATCAGAAAATCAAGGTGCGCTACCAGAATCTGCAGCTGCAGTGGCGCATCAAAACCTTCACCGGCTTCACGGCCCAGATCATCCAGCATGAAGTGGACCACTGTAACGGCATCCTGATTTGAAAAAGCACCCCGGCGGGGAAAACCCGCCGGGGATCGTTTTATTCTTTGGGTCCCAGGCCCAGTTCCTGGGCGTGGGCTTTCATGGCCTCGATGCAGACATCAGCCACATCCCGGACCTCCATGCCCAGCATGGCGCAGCCCTTGCGGATCAGTTCCCGGTCACACTTGGCAGCAAACTTCTTGTCTTTGAACTTTTTCATAAAGCTGGATACTTCCATATCCGTAATGCCCAGGGGGCGCATCCGGGCGGCGGCCTGGATGATGCCGGTGAGCTCGTCCACGGTATACAGGGACTTTTCCATCAGGGTCACCGGCTCCACATCGTTGCAGTGGCCGTAGCCGTGGGCCAGAATGGCCCGGACTTCCTCTTCGGTAAGCCCTGCAGCCAGCAAAGGCTCCCGGGTGTGCTGCAGATGCTCCTCAGGGTACTGCTCATAGTCATAGTCGTGCAGATACCCAATGGCCTCCCAGTGGGCCCGGTCGGCCCCGAAGTGACCGGCAAGGCCACCCATGGCAACGGAAACGTTTTTGGCATGGAGAAGCAGATGCTCCTCAGTGGTGGTGGCGCTCAGCAATTCCTGCGCCCGGTGCATGGTCAGCATAATAATCGCTCCTTTTTTCAGATGAGCGTATTATAAGGCATTTTCACCGGGACGTCAACCTCAGAGATAGCCCTGAATGTCCCGGGTTAGCTGCTGCTCCAGATGAATCAGCCGCTTGGTGATGTCCTTGGACCGCTCGCTGGCGGCTTCGTACTGGTTCAGATACTGGTTCAGGGACTTGACGCCCATGTTGCACCCGTCGGTCATCAGGGCGGCTACGGTGGCATCGGATTCTTCCATCCCCAGCTTCATGGCGGTCTTCATGTGGGACATTCCCTTGGCGATGGGGTTGGGGTCCTTGCCATCGTCGTGGTATTTCCCCAGAAGGCCTTGGATTTCGGTTTGCAGTTTGGAGTGTTCGTTGCGGCAATCGGTCAGCAGGGTGTGGAGCTTATCGCTGTCCACGTGCTCCAGTACGTCGTCGATGGAGGCGATGCCCATTTTGATGCCTGCGTCACATTCCCGCAGCAGCCGGACGGTATCGTGTTCAATCATAAAATCATCTCCTTAGAAGGGTTTATTATCAGTATGCCAGCTTTGGCCCATTTTTATTTTGCATTTTCTGCGAAGGGGTGTATAATATAGGAAGAGGTGACGAATGATGAAAATGCTTTTTAAGCAGCGGTTTTTCTCCTGGTTTGACAGTTATGACATTTACGATGCTTCCGGACGCACCCTGTATACCGTGAGAGGGCAGCTGGCCTGGGGCCATTGTCTGAAGATTTACGATGGAGCAGGCCGGGAAGTGGGTGAGGTTAAGGAACGGATCCTGACCTGGCTGCCCAAATTCGAGATCTACCGGGGCAGCCAATATGTGGGCTGCATCAGCCGGGAATTTACGTTCTTCCGGCCCAAATACTATATCGATTGCAACGGCTGGCAGGTGGAGGGCGATTTTTGGGAATGGGATTACCGGATCGTGAACCAATCCGGCCGGCAGATTGCCACCGTATCCAAGGAGCTGTTCAACTGGACCGATACATACGTGATCGATGTGGCGGACCCGGCCGATGCACTGTATGCTCTGATGCTGGTGCTGGCCATCGATGCGGAAAAATGCTCCAGAAGGGACTAAGCCGTACTTAGACGATATCGAAAGAAGGAATTCTATGGCATGGGAATTGGCGGAAGCCATTGCTTTTTATAAAAAACAAGGTGCCCCATCGGACCAGAGCGCCCTGGTATCCCTGCTGCGGGAAGTGCAGCAGGAGCAGGGCGGGGCAGTGCCCATGAACCTGCTGGGTGCCCTGGCGGAAGGTCTTGGGGTGAAGGAAACCTACCTTGGGGCGGTCATCAAGCGGATTCCCAGCCTGCGGCTCAGCGGTCGCCACTGCCTGGAGCTGTGCGCCGGACCCAACTGCCCCAAGCGGGCGGATCTTGCTTCCTTTGTGGAGAAGACCTGGGGGAGGAAGCCCGAGGGGTTTGAACTGAAATATGTGCCCTGTATGCGCCTTTGCGGCAAGGGCCCCAATTTGCGCTGGGACGGCAAAATCTACCACGGAGCCGATGAAGTGCTGATCCGAAAACTAGTAGAGGAAGCGACAAAGAAATGAAACTGACCAAAGACTTTACATCGGGCAACGTTGCAAAACAGCTGCTGTTTTTCACCCTGCCCTTTATGGCCTCCAATGCCATGCAGGTGCTTTACAGCACCATCGACATGGCGGTGGTGGGGGAATATGTAGGCACGCCGGGCCTTTCCGCCGTGTCCCAGAGCAGCCAGATCCTGAACTTTGCCACCATGGTCTGCCTGGGCTTTTCCAACGCGGGCCAGGTGCTGATCGCCCAGGCCATGGGAGCCCGGAAACGTAAAGAGATGAATTCCATCATCGGCACCCTCTTTTGTATGATCACCCTGCTGGCGGCAGTGCTGTCGGCGGTGATTCTGGGGGCCCGGGTGTGGATTATGGATGTGATGAACATCCCTGCGGAGTCCTATGACCACGCCATGGACTACCTGGTGATCTGCGGTGCCGGTATGGTGTTCACGGCGGGCTATAACATGGTTTCTGCGGTTCTGCGGGGCATGGGCGACAGCAAGCGGCCCTTCCTCTTCATCGGCATCGCTTCGGCGGTGAATCTGGTGCTGGACCTGCTGTTTACGGGCCTGTTTCGGTGGGAAGTGGCCGGCGCAGCCTGGGCCACCATCATTGGCCAGGCGGTTTCCTTTGTTTTCTCACTGTTTTACCTGTACCGCCGGAAGGAGGCCTTCGGCTTTGACTTCAAGCCCAAGAGCTTCCGCATCAATCGCCAGTACAGCGGCATGATCCTCTCCCTGGGTGCCCCCATGGCCATCCAGGCGGGCTGCATCAACCTTTCCATGCTGTTCGTCAACTCCATGATCAACGATGTGAGCGTGGAAGCCTCTGCCACCTTCGGCGTGGGCGTGCGTATTGACGACATCATCAACAAGATCTCCCAGGGCATCCAGCACGCAGCCATGCCCATCATCAGCCAGAACATTGCCGCCCGCCAGCAAAAACGGGCCGTCAAGACGGTCCACTATGCCTGGCTCTATTCCGGCATCCTGACGGTTGTGTTTGTCAGCGCCTACATATTCTTCGGCAAGGAGCTGTTCATGCTGTTTTCCGATGACCCACTGGTCCATGAGATGTCCGGCACCTTCATTAGGGCCATTTTGTGGATGTTCCCGGCCCTGGCGGTGATGCGGGGCAGCAGCGCCTTCATCCAGGGCATCGGCAACGCCAAGCTGAGCATGGTGCTGGCATTGCTGGACGGCGTGGTGCTGCGCATCGGTCTTAGCTGGCTCTTCGGCATTTACCTGGGCTGGGGCTTCTACGGCTTTGTGCTGGGCTACGCCCTGGCGCCCTATGGCTGCGCCATCCCCGGTATGTCCTATTTCCTGTCGGGCCTCTGGAAAAAGCAGAAGGTCCTGGCGGACCGGATCTGACAAGCCATGAGAAATTCTGCAAGACGCATGGCGGTCTGCGCCATGATGGCGGCGGTTTGCGTGGTACTGATGCTGCTGGGGGCAGTGCTGGAACTGGGCATTTACGCCTGCCCCATGTTCGCGGGGCTGTGCTTTCTGCCTTTGGGGAAGGCCTACGGGCGAAAATACCATATCATGCTCTATGTGACCTCGGCCCTGCTCTGTTTCATGCTGGTTCCAAATGTAGAAGAAAACCTGATGTTTGCGGCCTTTTTTGGCTGGTATCCCATTGTGCGTCCCGGGCTGCAGAAGCTCCCCAGGGTCCTGCGGTGGGTAGTCAAGGGCGCTGTGTTCAACGCTGCCGTGATCGCGGTAGAGTGGCTGGTGATGACGGTCCTGGCACCGGAGGTGCTGGGAGAGGTACTGCTTTGGGTGCTGCTGGTTTTGGGGAATGGAACCTTTGTGCTATATGACCTGCTGATTCCCAAAATGGAGGTCCTGCTGGGGAAGCTCTTCTACCGAAAAGGCGCTTCCTGAGAAGAAGGGTCCTTATTGTGTCCAAAAAGCTTTACACAGGGATAGAACTGTGTTAAACTGATTATGTAAGAATTTGGATGATTTTGTCCTTCCGGGAAACGCCGGAGGGAACCTGAGAAGGAGGATTCCTGTGAAAGTAGCTGCTGATTATCGAAGAATATCCAGAGAATGCCTTCGTGGAAGATGGCTCACTGCCGTGATTGCCGGTTTTCTGGCAACCCTTTTGGGCGCTGTTTCTTCCCGCTCGTCCCATAAAGATACCCGGAATTGCCTGAAGCAATTCCGGGTCATTTTATAGGCTGCTGATGTAGAGGTCGATTACCTCTTTGGCGAAGGCTCCGGTGCCGGGGCCGCCTGCTTTGTCGATGTTCTCGGTCATACTGCCGCCGCCCGCGTAGGTCTGGGCCAGGCTTCCCAGAATCTGGGGAGTGCAGGTGTAGTAGTGGGCGGTGAAGAATGATTGCAGCTCCCGGGCCCAGTTCTGAGCGGCTTCACAGCCGGGGTCGCAGGGCATCAGCTGCCCCAAACGGCGGAAGAAGTCCATCACCTGCTCTCCCAGAGCCTGCTCCTGGGTCTGGGAGCGGCCTTTTGCCTTCCGGGAATACTCCTGCCAGGCTTCGGTTTTGCCGTAAAGGGCCTGGGCCTGACGGCGCTCATCGTCCATTTTCTTAGAATCAAATTCTTGGAAATCCATATATTTCACTCCTGTAACTTGTAATATATTTGCAAGATGAATCCTGTTTTGTAACTTTCGGACATTTTTCTGCATGAGTTGGATCCGCTGCTCCAGAACACGGTTTCGCTCTTCATCCGGCAGCTCCAGGACAAAACCGATCTCCTTCAGACTTAGCCCCAACTCCCGGTAAAGAAGGATCAGGTACAGCCGCTCCAGGGCGGCATCATCGTAGAGCCGGTAGCCTGCCTGGGTGACGGCGGTGGGCTTCAGCAGCCCGATGGCATCGTAGTGATGCAGGGTCCGGATGCTGACACCGGTCAGCCGGCTTACTTCTTTGACGGTTTTCATGGCACACCCCCTCGTACTGACAGTATAAACCATAACGCAGGGGCAGAGTCAAGTCCTTTTTCGAAAAAAGTTTGCAGGATTCGGCGAAGAACCCGCAGTACCGGGAATGGCCCTTGCACCCGGGCACCAAATGGTGTATAATGCCCTTGTTCCGGGAGCCGGAAACAATTATTTTGGAGCATGAATCATGGAACTGTTGACGGGAAAGATCAAACCCCTCTATTTCAAATATCTGGTGGCGGCTTCGGGCAGCGCCATGGTGGCCAGTATCTTCGGCATGGTGGATGCCATGATGGTGGGCCAGTACCACGGTCCTGCGGGTACCGCCGCACTGACGGTTTTTAACCCTCTTTGGAGCATCATGTTCTCCCTGGGGCTTCTGGCGGGCATCGGTGGATCGGTACTCTTTGCCAATTGCCGGGGCAGCGGCAGGGAAGACCGGGCTCAGGAGTATTTCACCCTGTCGGTGGTGTATGGCCTGATTTTGTCGGCGGTTGCCATGGCTGGCATCGGCATTTTCCAGGACCCGCTGCTGCGGTTCTTCGGCGCGGACGAGGAGCTGCTGCACCTGGCGAAGGAGTACCTGAAGCCCATTCTCTTTGCGGTTCCCTGCTGCGTGTTCAGTAATATTTTGTCTGCCTATCTGCGAAACGACGGAAATCCCAACCTGGCCATGACCGCGGTGGTGGCAGGCGGTATTTTCAACTGCGTGGGCGACTACCTTTGTGTGTTCGTGCTGGACCTGGGCATTCACGGGGCCGGTATTGCCACGGCGGCAGGCCAGTATGTGGGCATGGCGATTATGCTGACCCATTTCTTCCGGAAAAAGAACACCCTGCGCTTTGTGAAGGTCCCCAGCATCTTCCGGAAGATCGGTGAAATTTCCGTCAACGGCTTTTCCACGGCGGTGACAGACCTGGCTCTGGGAGTTATTGGCATCCTCTTTAACCGGCAGATCATGGCCTGGCTCAATGCAGATGCTCTGGCGGTCTACGGTGTCATTTCCCAGGTGGTGGTGTTTGCCCAGTGCCTTGCCTACGGCGCCGGCCAGGCGGCCCAGCCCATCATTTCCCAGAACTACGGTGCCAGGCAAACGGGCCGGGTCCGGGAGTGCCTGAAGTACGGTCTGCTGACCTGCGCCGTTATGGGCATCTTTTGGACGGCGGTGGCCATGGCCTTCCCCAACGCCATCGTCAGGTTCTTTATGACCCCCACGGAGTCGGTACTGCAGATCGCACCCGAGATCATTTGTGCCTACAGCCTCTCGCTGGTGTTGCTGCCCCTGAACATTTTCGGGGCCTATTACTTCCAGGCGGTGATGAAGCCCAATATTTCCCTGGTGGTTTCTCTGGCCAGAGGTGTGGTGATCAGCGGCGTGCTGATTACGGTGCTGCCCTTGGTGGCTGGCCCCGGCAGCATCTGGTACGCCATGCTCCTGGCGGAGATCCTGGTGGCGGCGTACAGCCTGTGGCAAATGGTTAGATGTACAAAGAAGTTGTAAAGAAATGAAGCACAGAGCCGAAGTAAGATCCGGTTCTGTGCTTTTTTTGGATGGAAGCAGCCGTTGCAACCGGGGCCTGGGTGTGGTATAGTATCAAAAACAGCAAGAGAGGTGGCAATATGGACTTTTCCATTCAGAATTTTTCCTGGACCAGGGAGCCGGAAAGCTATACCGTGACCGAAGAAGCCGTTGAGATCGTCACAAAGCCTAAGACGGACCTTTGGCAGCGGACTTACTATCATTTCCGCAATGACAATGCGCCGGTGTTCCAGATGGAGACCGGGGAGCCCTTCTTCTCCTTTGTGGTGAAGACCGAATTTCAAAGCAAGCACCGCTTCGACCAGTGCGGCGTGGTGATGTATCTGGACAGTGAAAACTGGCTGAAAGCCTCCATTGAGTATGAAAATGACCGGTTCCAGCACCTGGGCAGTGTGGTCACCAATTTGGGCTACTCCGATTGGGCCACAACGGCCATTGATGCCTCTGTCAAATCCATGTGGTACCGGTTCAGCCGCCGTCAGGACGATTACTGCCTGGAATGCTCTCAGGACGGCGAAGAATTCCACCAGATGCGCATCTGTCATATGCACAGAGGCGGCGGCACCATCCGCTTCGGCATCTACGCCTGCAGCCCGGAGGATTCCTCTTTCAAGGCCAGATTCTCCCACATGGCGCTGACCCCCTGCCGCTGGCTTGCCCACGACGGCCAGGCCCCGGACGAGGAACCGTAAATGGACCTGGAAGCGTACATCGGGGAAACCTTCGGTACAGAAGGGGAGCATCCCTTTGCCAAAGACCCGGAAATCTGCGTCTTTCGCCACCGGCGTAGCCGCAAGTGGTTTGCGGTGGTGATGGTGATTCCCAAAGCGAAACTGGGCCTTCCCGGGGACGGCACCATCCGGGTGGTAAATGTCAAATGCGACACCCGGCTGATTGGGTCCTTCCGGGAGCTGCCGGGGATTTATCCTGCCTATCACATGAGTAAAGCCCACTGGCTCACGGTGGCACTGGACGGCTCTGCAGAAGCGGAGAATCTTCGTTTTTTGCTGGATATGAGCTATGAACTCACCAAATAACAGATCCCGGAATTGGATGCTCCAATTCCGGGATCACTTATACGCTTACATAAAGGCGTTGAACATGCC
>JAZSLC010000065.1:0-4801 GCA_045535175.1 Faecousia sp.
AACCCTGACCGCTCTGTACGGCCACCATCATGGTGAGGACGAGCAGTGGCAGGAAAAGGGCAAGCAGATCCTGGGCTTCATGCGCAAGTTCTGCGACGACAAGTCCCAGGAACTGAAGATGAACTTCTCTCTGCTGGCCACCCCCGCGGAAGGCCTGTCCGGCCGCTTCATCCGTATGGACAAGAAGCGCTACGGCACCATCCCCGGCGTTACCGACCGGGAGTACTACACCAACTCCTTCCACATCCCTGTCTGGTACGACATTTCCGTATACGACAAGATCCGGCTGGAGGCCCCCTACCATGCCCTGTGCAACGCCGGCCACATCAGCTACGTGGAACTGGACGGCGACACCACCAAGAACGTGGAAGCCTTTGAGTCCATTGTCCGCTGCATGCACGATCAGGGCATCGGCTATGGCTCCATCAACCACCCCGTGGACCGGGATCCCGTCTGCGGCTACGTGGGCGTCATTGGTGACGTATGTCCCCGCTGCGGCCGTCGGGAAGGCGAGGAAATCTCTCCCGAGCGGATCGCCGAACTGAGAAGAATGTACCCTGAAATGCCCGCATTTCACGGAATCGAATAACCTTTAAGGAGGAATCATTATGACTGTTAAGAGCAAGAGCGAAAAACTGGGTCAGGGCGTGGGCTTTGAGCGCATCCGCCGCATCACCGGCTACCTGGTAGGCACCATGGACAAGTGGAACGACGCCAAGCGGGCCGAGGAACGGGACCGTGTCAAGCACGGCCTGAGCACCAATGCTTGATCTGGCCGGCATCGTTTCCGACAGCATTGTAGACGGCCCCGGCATCCGCACCACCGTCTTCTGCCAGGGCTGTCCCCATCACTGCGAAGGCTGCCACAATCCCGAAACCTGGGAATTTGGCTGCGGCACCCCCATGGAGGAGGAGCGGAT
Source organism: Faecousia sp. (assembly GCA_045535175.1). GTDB lineage: Bacteria > Bacillota > Clostridia > Oscillospirales > Oscillospiraceae > Faecousia. Next base: position 921 of record JAZSLC010000065.1, read on the forward strand.
CCTGGAAATCGTCCGGTCCAATCCCCTTTGCAGAGGGGTCACCTTCTCCGGCGGTGAGCCCTTCGCCCAGGCGGAAGGCTTTGCCCGTCTGGCAAAGCTATTAAAAGCCCACCGCTACGAGGTGGCCGTCTACTCCGGCTACACCTTCGAGCAGCTGCTCCGGGGCACCCCTGCCCAGCGGGAGCTTTTGGGATGCATCGATGTGCTTATCGACGGACCCTTCCTGCTGGATCAGCGGAGCTTGCAGCTTCCCTTCCGGGGCAGCCGCAACCAGCGGATCCTGAATGTCCCGGAAAGCCTTTCCCGGGGAGAGGCTGTGGAACACACCTCCGGCCGCTGGACCGGAAACTACAACATTTAACCCCAAAAACAGCCCTCTTTCTCAGGAAAGAGGGCTGTTTACTTCATTTATTGGCTGATGAAATGATCGTATAAGTACAGCACATCGCCAAAGCGGTCCTCATGCTCCGGGCAGCCCAGCACGCCCACAATGAGAATGCGGCTGTCATGCTGGAAGGCACTGACCAGGCAGTAGCCTGCATCGGTGGTGGAGCCGGTTTTCAGGCCAAAGGCATCGGGGCAGTAGTAGGAGGAATTGGGGTTCACCAGCAGATTGGTGTTGAGCCACACATAATCTTCCCCGCTTTCGTAGACCACGTGATCCCGGTATTTGCCGGTTTTCTTCAGGATCAGATTCTCCTGCAAGGCCCGGCAGGAAAGCAGCAGCAGATCCTCCGCCGTGGTCACATGGCCCTCCCGGTCAAAGCCGTCGGGATTCAGGAACATCGTTCCCGTCATGCCCAGCTCCCGGGCGGTGGCGTTCATCTCTTCCATGAACCGCTCCAGGGCCCCTTCCGGGCCAAGGTCCGGATTCCCGGCCATCTCCCGGCCCGCCGCCACTGCCAGCACATAGGCCGCATCGTTGCCGCTTTGCAGCAGCAGACCTTCTATCAGCATCTCCACCGTCAGCCGGTTGCCCGGATTGACGGCGGCCACAGAGGAGCCTTCCGCAATCCAGGTGGCCTCAACCCCCGCCTGGACCACCGCACCGGGATCCAGATACTCCAGGGCCACCACCGCCGTCAGGAGCTTGGTGAGGCTGGCAGGAGCCACAGGGGCCTTTTGATCGCCCATGGTAAAAAGGAGCCGTCCGGCGGTGTAATCATAGACGAACACAGTCTCTGCCGTTAACTCCGACACATCCGGAGGGATCAGCGCAGGCTGGGTAGGCGCTTCGGTGGGCTGCGTGGTGGGCGCTGCCGTGGTGGTGGGTACCACCGTGGTTGTGGGCACCGCCGTGGTGGGGGCCGCCGTGGGCGCTGCCGTGGTGGGTTTGGTCTCAGAAAGCTGTGCCGGGGGCTCCTGGGGCTTTTCCCGGCCAAACCAGCCCAGCAGGAACAGGCCGTAAATGGCCACCAGCACAAAAATCGTCAGTATAATCGTCCATTTTTTCATGGGTATTCCTCCCAATTCCTTGCTTATTTTACAGTATAGCACGGATTTCCCCAAAAGAAAAGTCCCTTGCATGGAATGTTTTTTCATGGTATGATAAATAAAAACACACGGAGGCCATCACTATGCGCCACTTGCTGATCACCGGCTTTGACCCCTTCGGCGGGTCGGACATCAATCCTGCCTGGGAAGCGGTCCGGCTGCTGCCGGAGCAAATCGGTCCCTTCCTGCTCCACAAACTCCAAATCCCCGTCCGGTTCCGGGATGCAGCCCGTCAGGTGCTGAAAGAAGCGGACCGGTGCGGGCCGGATGTGATTCTCTGCATCGGTCAGGCCGGGGGCCGGGCTGCGGTAACCCCGGAGCGGGTGGCCATCAACCTGCGCGATGCCCGGATTCCCGATAACGGCGGCTGTCAGCCCCGGGAGGAGCCCATTGACCCCTCCGGCCCCGCCGCTTACTTTGCCACGGTGCCGGTGACCAAAATTGCAGAAGCCATCTGCACCCGGGGCCTTCCCGGGGCCGTTTCCAACACCGCCGGCACCTTTGTATGCAACGAAACATTGTATCTTCTGCTGCAGCATTACGAGGGAACATCGGTGCAGGTGGGCTTTATCCATGTGCCCTACCTGCCGGAGCAGGGCAACCCCCATCTTCCCCTGGAGCAGACGGTTTCGGCTCTGACATCAGCCATTGAAGCCCTGTAACTTCCAAAAAGCGGTGCAAAGTCACCGCTTTTTCTGATTTTTCTCCCTTTTTTCAGAAATTCTCCACAAAATTTCAGGAAGGGTCTTCAAAAATCGAATGATCTGTGTTATAGTATTATTGACTTTATGTCCATTTGTATCAACATATGGCGAAGGATTGTTGTGACCCCTTCGCCGCCCTTTCCGAGGTGTTATTTATGTCCGAACTGACGAACATTTCCGTGGTTCTGCCCTCCCTGGACCCGGATGAAAAACTGATTGCCGTGGTGGACGGGCTGCTGGAATACGGCTTCACCGACATCATTCTGGTAAACGACGGCTCCAAAGCCGAAAATATGCACTGGTTCCACCAGGCTGCACAGCATCCCGAAGTACATCTGCTGCACCATGAGGTAAACCGGGGCAAGGGCGCTGCCCTGAAGACCGCCTTCACCTGGTTCCTGGAAAACCGCAACGACAAGCTGGGTGTTGTCACCGTGGACGGCGACAACCAGCACCATCCCGAAGACACCAGAGCCTGCGCTTTGCACATGGCAAAGCACCAGGTGCTGACCCTGGGTGTCCGGGACTTCAGCCTCCCCCATGTGCCCGAGCGCAGCCGCAAGGGCAACCGGATCACCTCCGCCGTGTTCAAGATTTTCTGCGGCATGGAGATTTCCGACACCCAGACCGGCCTGCGGGCCATCCCCCGGAAGGATCTGGAGATCCTGAACAAGGTCTGGGGCGACCGGTTTGAGTATGAAACCAATATGCTGCTGGCCCTGAAGGAAAACGGCATCCCCTTCGACGAGGTAAAAATCCGCACCGTCTACATTGAAGAAAACAAGAGTTCCCATTTCCGGGTGATCCAGGACTCCTGGCGGATCTACAAGCTGATCCTGGGCCATTTCTTCAAGTACACCGCCTCTTCCCTCCTCAGCTCCCTGGTGGATACGGCCCTGTACACCGGCATGAACCTGCTGTGCAAGGACGTGCTGACGGGCTTTGCCATGACCGCCATCCCCTTCCTGGTGGCCCGCGTGGTATCCAGCGTTCTCAATTTCTACATGAACAAGCGGCTGGTGTTCCACAGCAAGGGCAGCGCCGCCAAGGAATTCCTGAAGTATCTGCTGGTGGCCCTGCCCACCGCCGGTGCCCAGGTGCTGCTGACCCACGGCACCTACCTGCTCTTCGGCATCACCGAAGCCCAGACGGGCATTCGAACCGTGATCTACGTGTGCGTCATGACTGCTTTGTTCTTCCTGAGCTATTCTCTCCAGGAGCGCTGGGTGTTCCTGCCCAAGAAGAAGATCATCCGCAAAGAAAGCAAATCCAAGTAAGGAGGCAATATGGATATTTGGAGCATGATGGCAGAAGGTTTTGATCTGCCCATTCTGGATTGGATCGCCGCCAATCTATGGAATCCCGCGCTGGACTGGCTGATGCCCAAAATCACGCTGCTGGGTGATGCCGGCATTTTCTGGATCGCCTGCGCCGTAATTCTGATGCTGATTCCCAAGACCCGCAAAGCCGGTTTCAGCATGGGTCTGGCCCTGCTGATGGGCCTGGTGCTGTGCAACATGACCCTGAAGCCCCTGGTGGGCCGCATTCGTCCCTATGACTACCAGCTGGAGCATTTCGGCAAAACCATTCAGCTGCTGATCGCAACGCCCCACGATTTCTCCTTCCCTTCCGGTCACACCCAAGTCGGAGGCCAAGCGGTCTTAGGAAGACAAGTGTTAACTA
>JAZSLC010000208.1:0-9908 GCA_045535175.1 Faecousia sp.
GCTGGCAGGTGCCTTCCTGGTCGTTAACACGAACAACGAACACTTCGATCTCGTCGCCAACCTTGAGGATATCCTCAGGCTTGACGGTGGGATCGCTGCTTACTTCGTCGTAAGGAATGTAGCCGGCGTGCTTGGTGCCCAGATCGATCTGGACTTCGGTGGCGCCGATTCCGGTAACGATGCCAATAACCTTATCTCCTGTATTTAAAGTCTTGATGGACTGTTCCAGGAGTTCCTCGAAGCTCTCCTCCTGTACAGCATCAGTAGTAACAATTTCGCTCATAGTCTTGTTGACCTCCTTTATAATCCACGCCGGAGTCGATGCACCAGCAGTGATTCCAACATCAGTGACACCGCAGAAAAACTCGGGGTCCAGCTCCGGAGCAGAATCCACCAGAGCAACCCGATCGCAGTGTTCTTGGCAAATCATCGCGAGACGGCCTGTGTTGGAACTGGTTACATCACCTACAACAACCATGGCCTGACAAATAGAACTTAATTTTGCCGCTTCGCTTTGCCTAAATTCAGTTGCTTTGCATATTGTATCAAAAATTTCAACCTGTGTAAACTCTTTTTTTGCAAAATTTACGCACGATTTCCACAAAGATTCAGTGGAAGTTGTCTGCGAAACCATGCAAATTGCCAGTTTTTTGTGATTTGGGTCCGATTCGGCCCAATTTTGGAGTTCTGCAAGGTTTTCAAAGATCCTGCAGTCACTGCACCAACCGGCAATTCCCACCACCTCGGGATGGGTCCGGGTACCAATAATCACCGGCAGCTTCCCTTCCTGCTCTGCCCGGCTGACGATGCCGTGGATTCGCTTGACGAAGGGACAGGTGGCATCCAGCAGTTCCACATCCATGCCCTGCAGCTGGGCCATTACATCCCGGGTTACCCCGTGGGACCGAATCACCACGGTGCTGCCCCGGGGGGCATCCTGAGGGCTTTCGATCACATGGACCCCCATATCACGGAATCGGCCCACCTGATGGCGGTTATGGATAATGGGACCCAGGGTCACAACCTGTTTCCCATCCCCGGCAGCCTTCTCCACCAGTTCCACCGCCCGGCTGACGCCGAAGCAAAAACCGGCGCTTTTTGCCACATGAATGCTCATAGAGGGATCTTCTCCCCGATGATGTTCTTCATGGCAGCAATAACCTCTTCAATATTCATATTGGAGGTATCCAGAAGCACCGCATCCTTGGCCTGCTTCAGAGGAGCCACGGCTCTGTGGGAATCCTGATAATCCCGCTGCTGGATTTCCTGGAGCACCCGGTTAAATTCTGCCTTCTGGCCCTTGGCGATCAGTTCCTTCACCCGGCGCTCCGCACGGATTTCCGCAGAGGCGGTAAGGAAGATCTTCACCGTTGCCCGGGGCAGCACCACGGTGCCAATGTCCCGGCCGTCCATGATCACATTGTGCTTCTTGGCCACATCCCGCTGCATATCCAGCAGCACATCCCGGACGATGGCGTGGGCAGAAACCAGGCTGGCTTTCTGAGAAATGTCCTGGGTACGGATGTCATCGGTCACATCCATACCGTTCATAATCATGTGCTGTTTACCGGTTTCATCGTACTCGATGCCGATGGTCAGCTCGTCCAGATAACGGGTCACGCCGTCAATGTCCTTGGGGCTGATACCCAGAAGGTCCAGAAAATAGGCAACTGTCCGGTAAATGGCACCGGTGTCCACGTAGTAATAACCCAGTTCGGCTGCCAGCCGTCTGGCGATGGTGCTTTTGCCTGCGCCGGCAGGGCCGTCAATGGCGATGGAATAAGTTTTAGCCATCAGGAATTCTCCTCTTCTTTTCTCATTTTAGCCAGGGCAGCGGTTTCCAGCGCCACCACCTGGTCTGCGGTCAGTCCCAGTTTCCGGCCGGTTTCCTGGGCGGTCATGGGTGCGCCGCCCTCCAAACCGAACCGCAATGTCACAACCTGTGCTTCCTGCCCGGTCAGGCCCGAAAGCATATCCAAAACCCGCTGGCGGGCCTTGAACTGGGCGGTGTCTTCCACCGCTTCAGTTTCCCCTTCCTCCGATTCCGCAGGGGCCCGGGTAGCCTTTTCCAGAGCCTGGGCAGAGCGGATCTGCTCCTGGAGCATATCTGCCTCTTCAGGGGAGATGTGCAGCTCCGCTGCGATTTCTTCCAGGGTAGCATTGCGGCCCAGCTCCGTCAGCAGACGACGGTCAGCCTCCCGGAAGGCTTCCATATTCTTTCGCATATGCTCCAGAACACCCCCTGCACGGGCCTGAAGCACCACGGCCTTGGCCATGCCCTGACGGATCCACCACTGGATATGGGGCTCAAATTCGCCCCCCTCATAGGCAAGAATGCCCTCCCAGAGGCCCAGGCTGCCTTCCTGGATCAGGTCCATCAGCAGCACACCCCGGCCCGTATGGTTCTTGGCTTCCTCCACCACCCGGCTCAGACACAGATCAGAAAGCCGCTGGGCAACGGAGGTATCCCCTTCGGCATACTGCATCGCCAGCACCTGGGGATCCCCGGCCACGGGAATCATAGCCACTTCCTCCAGAAAGGCCTTCAGAGGCTCCCGGTCCGAAAGGTTCCCCAGGAGGTCACCGGTTTTCACCAGTTCCTCTTCCCGGTGCAGCTGCTGCTCCGTTTCCCCGGAGCCGTAGGTCCTGGGCAGATCGGAAAGATCCAATGTAACACGCTTTTCCTGCAGTGTCAGGAAGGCATCCTCCACCGCATCTTCCTCTTCCCTGTCCAGCAGTGTCAGAAACCGAACCGCCGAAAGAGTTTGCCCCCTTTTCAGGCTGTCGGCACAAACGTCCCAGGGGGAACGTTCAAATGTAAAATCAGTCATCCAAAAAATCCTCCAGGCCGAAGTCCACGCCCAGCTTTTTCAGGCGTTCCTTGGCAGATTTCTCAATCTGGCGCACCCGCTCCTTGGAAATGCCCAGGAGTTTGCCGATCTCTTCCAGGGAATGGTCCTTCCCGTCGATCATACCGAACCGCAGGCGAATCACCAGGGCCTGCCGCTCATCCAGCTTGGAAAGCAGCAGTTCCATGATCCGGCTCAATTCTTCCCGGGCCAGTTTTCGCTCAGGAGAATCGGCTTCTTCGTTTTCCAGGATATTCTCCAGGGTCCCATCCTCACCCACAGGGGAATTCAGGGACGAAATGCTCAAATCGTAGCTCAGAAGCTCCGTCACCGCTTCTACGGTGAAGCCGCAAGCCTCTGCGATCTCTTCCACAGTGGGCTTCTCTCCCAGTTCCTTTTCCAGGGCAGCCCGGGCTGCAATCACCTTTCTGATCCGCTCGGCGGTGTAGTTGGCCACACGGATCAGGCTGCCGTTCTGCTTCAGGCAGATACGGATACTCTGCTTGATCCAATCGGTGGCGTATGTAGAGAAGCGGCAATCCTTCTCAGGGTCAAACTTGGTGGCAGCGTAAACCAGGCCCACATTTCCGCCGGCAATCAGTTCCAGCAGGGGGACGCCCCGACCGGTGAATTCCTTGGCAATGGAGACCACCAGACGAAGATTGCAGGAACAGAGTCGACGGATGGCCTCTCCGTCGCCCCGGACGTACCGCCGGGCCAGTTCCTTCTCTTCATCTGCGCTTAACAGGGGATATTGGCGGATTTCTTCCAAAAAGACAGCAAGGCTGTCTTCGGAATAGATTTCGTTTCCGTTGTTCTGAGTGTCAGTAGATGTCATTCAGTAATCCCTTTTCTTTCTTTTAATTGATTTCGCAGAGCAAGCAAATCGGAGTCTCCCGATACGGATGCTTTGCGGTGTTCCCCAAGAATGATCCGGACACAGTCCGAAAGGGCCTCTTCGCTGACGGGGCCCTGGTGGCGGTGGCTGACACCGGAAAGATGGGACATCTCTTCCGGGCTGAAGCCTTCCAGCACCGCAAGGGACACTTCCAGCCCCTGGCTGTAGCGCTGCGTCAGCTGGCTGTAGGCCTTACCCAGCAGTGCCGAAGAAAAGGCACCGGGGGTCAGATTTTTCAGCTTGGCCAGAAGGGCGGGTTCTTTGAGAATCATGGAAAGAACCGTCTCCTCGGCCACAGCGGATTTCAGATTGTCATACCGGATGGTTCTGCTTTTGGGCTGCATGGCACGGGCAGGATCCAGATCGATCCGCTCCTGCTGCTTTTTCTCCCGGGCGATGCGGCGCTTGAAGGCCCGGTTCACCTCCAGCTTCATGGCATCCAGGCTGATGCCGGCCTTTTCGGCCACCCGGCCGCTGTAAACCTCCCGCTGAACGGAACTACTCAGGGAGGCAATCAGCGCTGCACATTCCTGCAGGTATTTTACTTTCTGGTCATCGTCGGACAGATCGAACTTCCTTCCGATGGCATCCAGCTGGTATTCCACCCGGTTGGAGGATTGCTCCAACAGCTGCCGGAAGGCCTCGGGGCCGAATTTGTGAAGGAACTCGTCCGGGTCCTTGGCATCCCGCATCCGAAGAACCTTCACCTGGATGCCCACCTTTTCCAGCATGGGAATGGCCCGTTTGGCAGCCCGCTGGCCTGCCTCGTCCGCATCGTAGGTCAGCACCACCTGTTCGGTGTAGCGGCTTAAAAGGGTGGCATGTTCTTCCGTCAGGCTGGTACCCAGGGAGGCAACCGCATTGTCAAAGCCATACTGGTGGAGAGTCACCACGTCCACGTTTCCTTCCACCAAAATCAGGTAGGGATATTTGGTTTTCTTGGCAAAGTTCAGGCCAAACAGGTTTTTTCGTTTATTAAAAATCAGTGTTTCTGAGGTATTCAGATACTTTGGTGTGGAATCGTCCAGCACCCGGCCGCCGAAGCCAATCACATTTCCCCGCACATCAATGATGGGAAACATGAGCCGGTTGCGGAACCGGTCGTAAATGCGGCCATTCTTCTCCCCCACCAGGTCCGCATCCCGCAGTTCCTGGTCAGTGTAGCCCTTCTGTTTCATGGCAGTGATCAGGGCGCCCCAGGAATTCGGGGCATAGCCGATACCGAACCGGGTCAGGATGCCCTTGGAAAGGCCGCGTTTCGTGGCATATTCCAGACACTCCTTACCGGCAGGGCTGTACAGCTGTGCATGGAAGAACCGGCCCGCCTCTTTCATCAGGGCCCAAAGGCGTTCCTGGGCCTTGTAGCGGCTCTGGTACTGCTCGTCCTCAGGCACCTCCATGCCGGCCCGTTTGGCCAGGGAGCGCACTGCATCGGGATAACTGAGCCCTTCCAGCTCCATCATAAAGTTCACCACACCGCCGCCTTTGTGGCAGCCGAAGCAGTAGTAAATCCCCTTGTCCGGAGCCACGGAGAAGGAAGCGGTTTTCTCACCGTGGAAGGGACAAAGACCAAACAGGTTGGCACCGGAGCGCTTCAGGGTTACATACTGACCCACAACCTCGTCAATGGGGTTTCGGGCCACCAATTCATCAATAAAACTGGGCGGAAATGCCATATAAGTCCCTCCTTTCAGGTCAGAATCATCATAACAGGAGAATTGTCGGGATCATTGGACAATTTCATTTATTATCATATCACATTATCCCCGCACGTGCCAGCCTGCAGGAATAAAAATCTCGGTAAATTTATCCACGGCATAGTTGTCGGTCATACCGGCAATGTAATCGCACACCGTCCGTTCCAGGCCGTCGAAGCTCATCTGGGGCTGGAAGTCATCGGGCAGGGCGTGGGGATGATTGCAGTAGTACTCATAGAGTCTGCGCAGCATATCCTTGGCCTTGGTTTCTTCTCCCTTGGCCACAGGATTGCGGTAGACCCGCTCAAACATAAAACTGCGCAGATCCTTCAAAGCCTGATCCACCTGGGGCGAGAGCTGAATGGCGCCCGATTCCCGGGACACCAAAATGGCATCGCAGACCAGGGTATTGATCCGGTCCCGGTGCACATGGCCCAGAACATCGGAAATGGAACGGGGAATATCCTCATTCCGGAGGATCCCGGCCCGGATGGCATCATCAATGTCGTGATTGACATAGGCAATCTGGTCCGCCCGGCGGACGATCTGCCCTTCCAGGGTTTCAGGAATATGGGGGCCGGTGTGCCCCAGGATGCCCATGCGCACCTCGTAAGTCAAATTCAGGCCCTGGCCGTCATGCTCCAATACATCCACCACCCGAAGGCTCTGCTCGTTGTGACAGAAGGGTTTACCAAGGCAGTCGCTGAGGGCCGATTCTCCCGCATGGCCAAAGGGGGTATGGCCCAGGTCATGGCCCAGGGCGATTGCCTCCGCCAGGTCCTCGTTAAGCCCCAGGGCCCGGGTAATGGTTCTGGCGATTCTGGAAACCTCCAGAGTGTGGGTCATCCGGGTCCGGTAGTGGTCCCCTTCCGGCTGCAGAAAGACCTGGGTCTTGTGCATCAGACGGCGGAAGGACTTGCTGTGGACGATCCGGTCTGCATCCCGCTGATAGCAGGTGCGCACGTCGGTATCCGGCTGTTCATCATGTACCAGGCGGCCCTTGCTGCGGTCGGAAAAGGCAGCAAGAGGGTTCAGCCTGCGGTGCTCCTGAAATTCGATTTCTTCCCGGATTGTCATAGGGTTTCCTCCTTCTGTACAGGAAATGCACGGTATTCCTGACCGATTTCCATGGCCTCCACAGTGCCGGAGGTCATATCCGTCAGCCGCTGAACAAACGCATCCACATCGCCTTCCGGCAGCAGGATTTCCAGCTCCACTTCTGCGCCGAACTGGGTATCCCGCAGGACGCCGCCAAAGGCGGCAATTTCCAGCCTGATTCTTTCATAGAAGGTATAAGGGCAAGGCACATACAGCACCGTCCAGACCCGTTTCATGGATTTGCCTGCAGCATCAATGGCAATTTTGGCTCCCTTGGTATAGGCCCGCACCAAACCACCGGCACCCAGCAGTACACCGCCGAAATACCGGGTCACCACGCAGACCACATTGAAGATGTTCTCCCGCTGGAGGACCTGCATCATGGGATTTCCCGCAGTACCGCCAGGCTCACCGTCATCTGAAAAGCGCATGGGGCCGTCTTTGATCACATAGGCCCAGCAATTATGGGTGGCATCGTAGTGCTGCTTTTTCATTTCCTGGATTTTGGCCAGGGCTTCCTCTTCCGACTCCACGCACCACACCCGGCCGATGAAGCGGGATCTTTTTTCAATAAATTCGTCTTCACCGTATCCGGTGGGCACCAGATATTCGTCCAAGAATCAGCACTCCTTTACAATATACCCTTTGAGCCTTCCGTAGAGAATGTCGTCCAGCACCGCGTCCACCACGATGCCGTCACCGGTGTAGTCCACACTGTGGACCTTGGCCCCGGAATGGAGGGTTTCCACCATGCCGCCCATGCTGTAAGGCAAGGTCAGCACCACATGGTGGCGGCTCTGACCCAGAGCTTTTTCAATAGCCTGCAGGAGCCGGTCCATACCGGTTCCCCTGGCAGCGGAAATGGCAACCACATCTTCTCCAACAGGGATCTCGGTAGGCTCCACCAAATCGGCCTTATTGTAGCAGCGCAGCACGGGGATCCCCGGCTTTGCCAGTTTGGAGATCAGCCGGTCCACCACCGCAATATGAGCTTCCCGATCCGGGTCGGAGGAATCGATGACGTGCAGCAGCAGATCCGCATATTCCAGCTCTTCCAGGGTGGCCCGGAAGGCATCCACCAGATGATGGGGCAGCTTGGAAATGAATCCAACGGTGTCGGAAAGGATCACATCCAGATTATCGGACACCGTCAGCTGCCGGGAGGTGGTAGCCAGGGTATCGAACAGCCGGGTGGTGGCAGGGATCCCTGCCCCGGTCAGTTGGTTCAGCAGGGTGGATTTTCCCGCGTTGGTGTAGCCCACAATGGCCACCACCGGTACGGAGTTTTTCATGCGGCGCTCCCGCTGCACACCCCGGACCTGCCGGACCTGGTCCAGCTCCTGGCGCAGCCGGGTAATCCGTTCCCGAATGTGCCGGCGGTCCGATTCCAGCTTGGTTTCACCGGGGCCACGGGTGCCGATGCCGCCACCCTGACGGCTCAGGCTCTTGCCCATGCCGGAAAGCCGGGGCAGCAGATACTGGTACTGGGCAAGCTCCACCTGAAGTCTGCCCTCTTTGGTTCTGGCCCGCTGGGCAAAAATATCCAGAATCAGAGCACTGCGGTCCAGGACGGTGACGCCCATAATCTCCTCCAGAGCCCGGATATTGCCCGGGGACAGTTCGTTATCAAAAATCACCATGGTGGACTGTGTCGCTTCCACCAGCATCCGAACCTCCTGAGCCTTGCCCTCGCCGATGAAGCTGTGGGGATCGGGGGTGTGACGATTTTGGAGGATCTTTGCGGTGCAAAAACCGCCTGCGGTTTCCAGCAGAGCTTCCAGTTCCTCCAAAGAAGCATCGGTGGCAGTTTCCGCCTGGGTAAAGCAGTCTGCGTTCAGGCCCACCAGCACCGCACGCTCCTGAATCTTTCGTTCCATGTTCGTTTCCATATGAAACCTCCATAAGTTACAGAATATTATACCACGAACCAGGCCGTGCGGCAACGGTTTTCACAAAATTCCATACAAATAATACAAAAAACCCGCACTGCCAAACGCAGTGCGGGCTCTAAGCCGATTACTTCAGATTGAATCTCTTGTTGAACCGATCAACACGTCCACCGGTGTCAACCAGCTTCTGCTTGCCGGTGTAGAAAGGGTGGCACTTGGAGCAGATTTCAACTCTGATGTCCTTCTTGGTGGAACCGGTCGTAAAGACGTTGCCACAGGCACAGCGAATCGTGGTCTGGTCGTATTTGGGATGGAGTCCTTCCTTCATGTCGTTCACCTCTTTCTCGTCAAGTAAAAGGGCATAATTGCCCCAGCAATTTCAATCGCCTAGGTATTGTAGCACACTTGCTTACGGAATGCAAGCTTTTTTTTAATTATTTTTCGTCAAATAATCCGCTGTCAATAGGGCGGTCCCGGTGGTAGAACTTCCGGTCCTTTTCCCCGATGGGCCGCAGGACCCTGCAGGGATTGCCCACCGCCACCACATTGGCAGGAAGGTCCCTGGTAACGACGCTTCCGGCACCCACCACAGTGTTGTCCCCAATGGTGACACCGGGCAGCACAATGACACCGGCACCCAGCCAGCAGTTGGAGCCGATGTGTACCGGCAGGTTATACTGCATCCCCTTCCGGCGCAGCTCCGGGTTCACCGGATGGCCGGCGGTGGCAATGGTCACGTTGGGACCGAACATGGTATTGTCCCCCACATAAATGTGGGTATCGTCCACCAGGGTCAGGTTAAAGTTTGCATACACATTTTTGCCGAAATGGACGTGATGGCCGCCCATGTTGGTGTGCAGAGGGGACTCAATGTAGCACCCCTCCCCCACTTCGGCAAACATCTCCTGCAGCATCCGGAACCGCTCCTCCAGGTGGGAGGGTGGAATCTGGTTGAACCGGTACAGCCGGTCCAGATACTGCAGCTGCTGAGCCATGATACTGTCATCCCCGGGGAAGTAAATCTCTCCGGTGTGAAGCTGATCTGCCATGCGCATATCAGAATGCCCAGTTACCGCTGCGGAACACGGGAACCACCTTGCCGTCCCGGGTGGTGGCATCGATGTTCATGGTGTCGCAGCCGATCATAAAGTCCACATGAATCATGGAATCGTTGATGCCCAGCTCCCGGCACTCTTCCAGAGTTTTGTTGTGGTGGTCTTCGATGGTATCCATGAAGCCTGCACCCATAGCCAGGTGGCAGGCGGCATTTTCATCAAAGAGAGTCTCAAAGAAAGTCGGAGGCCAAGCGGTCTTAAAGACAAGTGTTAACTACAACTCCTTGGCTCACAGAACGACATGGCTACGATCCGACTTCACTCTTCCAGAGTTTTGTTGTGGTGGTCTTCGATGGTATCCATCAAGCCTGCACCCATAGCCAGGTGGCAGGCGGCATTTTCATCAAAGAGAGTCTCAAAGA